>JAJFMA010000184.1 GCA_021772415.1 Chlamydiota bacterium | reverse complement strand
CGGGTGGGGCTATCATAAGACGACCCTTCGGGCCTTAGAACGGAGGCAGTGGCAGCATCTACTCCGTCCATCCGGTCTATCCGGTACATCCGGTCTATCCGGTACATCCGGTCCATTGGGTCCATCCGGTCCATTGGGTCCATTGGGTCCATTGGGTCCATGACAAGGAAGCACACCGAAGACATAACATCAACGGGATTACATCACTTACGATACATCACGCCGTGTCATCGTCCTGATGCATAAGACGCCAGCGATCGGAGCGGTAGCGCAGGTAGTAGATACTTGCGATGACGCTACTTGCGAGGGCGATAATCATCCAGGCGGCATCGACGGTAGTATCATAATGATAAAGCACGACATACACGGGTATGACATAAATGAGCCAGTTGCAGAGAGCACTTGTCCACATAATGAACTTGGTATCTTCTGCAGCGGTGAGCATTCCAATAAACATCCAGCAGATCCCATCGGTGAAGAAGAACGCAGCAACCCAAAGGCACGAGCGTTTCAAGATCCCCATGAACTGGGCATCATCCATCAGATAGCGATCTCCCTCGGACAAGACAAACTCCAAAATATCGTCTGGAACGGAAAGCAGCGCCAACGCTAGCATACCACTCATAATCGTCAGTAGTATGACACCGCTGCGTAGCACCTTCTTAATGAGGTCCCATTCGCCGCCACCGATGAGGTTAGCGACGATGGCGGTGATGCCCTTTGACATCCCTTCAATCGAGAAACTCACTAAAATATAAATGCTCTGGGCGATAGAAATGACAGTGACCCCAAAAGGCGTACCAGCGAGGATCACACTGCGGAAGAAGAAGACATGCGCCAGCATCTCGTTGAGATGTCCAATACCCGCAGGCAGGCCAACGCGCATGCATTTCCAGAGTACTTTGGGTTTAAGTTTCCATTGTCCCGTGCCATAGCGTTCTCGATTAGGCCGCAGCAAAAACAGAGTGAGCAGCAGCACTGTTTGCAGGGCTTGGCTACATCCCGTTGCTAAGGCGGCGCCTGTGACACCCATCTCAGGGAAAGGGCCCCATCCAAAAATGAGGATAGCATCCAAGCCAATGTTAGCGCCGTTGGCGATAATGGTGCAGACAGTAACCACTTTCACGGCGCCTTTACCCACAAAAAATCCCGACAGCGCTGTCGACGCGCAGTAGAAGAAGGCCATGTACATGGTCATGGAGAAATAGGCCTCTTCGAGCACTTCGTTATTGGACCAAAAGAAGAGATACGATGATCCCCACCTTCCCAGCACTACAAACAAAGGCACAAAAAACAGAGACAGCCAAAGCATCTGCCAGGCGGGCTCTCCCATACGTTTATAACGTTTGGCTCCGTTGTGCTGACCGACAAAAACCTCGCTGATGCCCGCTGTCAAGAGTGGAACAACAAGCACTGCCCATGCGGTGATACCTGCGTTTGCGGCGGCGTTGAGGGCATCGATGGAATAGCGCGTAAGAAAGACACGATCGACAAACATCATTAGACTGCCCGACAAAAACGCGAGCATCAGTGGATAGGAAATCGTCCACAGTTCCCGCAGGGAACCGATAGGATAGCGCGAAAGTTGATAGCTTTTCTGTTCTGCCATAGCGAGTCTATTTGTTACAGGATTGCATTAGTGATATTACCGATCTAGTCTTTATTTTCCATTAAGATCCACTCTTTTTCTTTTATCCTAAATGCAGATACGGTACAAAAGAGTTCGTTAAATTTAATGAGGCCCAAATGACACTACAACAGGTGGACACAGCTCCTAATCGCTCACGACACACATCGACACGCGTGATGGCTATTCTGCAGCTGTGCCTCGCGTTTTGCCTACTCATGTGGGTGTTGGCAGGTCCGTTTATGGCAGAGTACTTTTCGTATCGCTCGTCGCTTCTACTTTATGAGGCCGTGATGGGCCGCGACGCCACTAAAGCCACAAACGACAAGGACCTTCGCAACGCCGAGCGTTTTGCTGCGCTCCCTCAACACCGACGCTTACGTGTGGCACGCGCCTATGACAACTTGGAAGCGTCGGGAGAAAAGACCTTCGCCGCTAAGAGCATCGAAGCCCTCGAAGCTATATTTGTCGACCTTCCCATGTTCACTCAGGCGTGGATGCTCCTTTCGATCGTCATAGGTATCCTACTACTCAAAAGGCGTGACGGAGCGCGCGCAGCTGCGTGGATTTTGCCACTGCTTGCTCTAGCCTACTCTGCCGACAACATCTACCGTGGCACGCGGGATGCCGGTGCCCCAGACGCCGCACTTTTTCCGAGTGAACAGCACCTCGTTACGCAGTATCTTGAGGAGCCGCTATCCAAAGAGGTTGCGCAGCAACGCGACCAGCTTATGGGCGCATGGCATCGCTACCTAGTCACAGAGTGGGCTAAGGAACCGATCGCTAGCAACACCGAGGTGTTTGTAGCGCAGGTGCAACGTGGGGAACACTCCTTCCACGTCGCGCGCCTTGAGAAACGCCTTGATGCCCAAGAGCAGCCAGGCTCTCACCGCTTCCCCAGGCAGTCGCGCTCGATTCTGTTTCTCTATGTGCTGTGGAACATCTTCTTTGCCTACATGGTCAACCGACGGGGAGCCTAGCACTATGCGCCTGGTCCCTATGGATGAAGAGCCGCACGAATGCCCCTACCTCCCCGACAGGGACGCCGCCAACGAGTCTTACTTTGTGTTGGAGGCAACACCGATGGAGCGCGAAGCTCTCCTTAACGCCGGATACCGAAGTTTTGGCAAGTATGTCTTCAGGCCTAAGTGTCAAGGCTGCCATCAGTGTGTTCCCGTGCGTATTCCCGTGGCGGATTTTGTACCTAGCAAGTCGCAACGCCGTGTGCTCAGGCGCTGCAAAGATGTCGAAGTGCGCGTGGGGAGTCCTCAGTACAACGACGAGAAACTTGCCGTCTACACCGACCACCTCACACGCTTCCCGAGAGGACCTAAGGAGAGTTCCGAGCAGCACATGCGCTTTGCCTTCTACGACCCGGATGTGCCGACTCTGGAATTTTGTTACTACGTCGACGATGTCCTTGCTGCCGTTGGCATCGTACACGAAACTCCCCGGTCGTTGTCATCCGTCTATTTCACCTACAGGCTCGCCTACAGCAAGCTCTCGCTGGGGGTGTTTTCCGTCATGCAAGAGATTGCCCACGCCCAAGAAGCCGGCAAAAGATATCTCTACTTGGGATACTACATCCGTGACAACCACTTCATGAACTACAAGGGGCACTATTTCCCCAACGAGATTCTCACATCTCACGAACGTTGGGTGCCGTTTCACGATGCTAGCGGTAAGCGGTTGATCCCGGAAGACCCCGAGTTCAAGCCCTTTCCCTTTCTTACGCTAGAGTGACGTCAACAATAGCGAGAAGAAAACAATTTCAACGCAAAAAGCGACAACAACAGCATCTCTACCACCAAAAATCGTTAACTCTATTGAATCTAGGTAGAATGGCCTCGAATGCTACCTTCTCGTTCATCCAAGCCAAGTATTTCATTTCTAAGCTTAGGGTGCTAAGGTGACGAAAACCACTTAAAATGGAGACAGCGATGCTCGTAGCACTACTGATGATGGCAGCAGGGATCGCTCTGCTCTATCTCGGAGCCGAAGGCCTGGTCCGCGGCTCATGTGGTATCGCGGCATGGATGGGCATCTCGCCTCTTATTGTAGGGGTGACAGTCGTCGCACTCGGCACATCGATGCCCGAAGTGATTACGAGCGTCCTAGCCCACGTGGGGCAGGGTAAAAGTGACATTGCGATGGGTAATGTCATTGGCTCAAACATCGCCAACATAGCCCTAGTACTGGGGCTTTCTGCGACCCTGCACCCAATTGACATCTCGGAGCAGGCACGCAAACGCGAAATGCCTATCATGCTGCTAGTCACTGTGATTTTTGTTGGCATCATGGCTCTTGGAACCATCACTCAGCTAGCCGGCGCCTTCCTTTTGGCAGGTATCTTCGCCTATATGGGCTACCAGATCTATCTGGCCAAGCAGCATCGTCTCAGTAAAAACCGAATGGAGATCCTCGAAGAGGAAACCAAGGAAGCAACTCCGCACTATTCGTTAAACACTGACCTTTTGATGATTTTTGCCGGCCTATTAGGTCTCGTATTTGGGGGGCATATTCTCGTTACCGGAGCTGTTAACGCCGCCGAGTTATTAGGAATCAGCGAGCGCATTATTGCCCTCACTATTGTCGCAGCGGGTACTTCCTGCCCTGAGGTGGCAACATCACTGCTTGCCGCTTACAGAACCCAGCACGACATCTCTGTGGGAAATATTATTGGGAGCAACATCTTCAACATATTGCTAGTAATTGGTCTCTGCGCAGTGATTCTACCGATGAAGGTCTCGGCAGATATGCTACACGTCGATGCGATGGTGATGCTTGCGCTCGCTGCGGTGATGACAGGTGTTGCCTTCTGGGCTAAACGCTTTGGTCGCTCTGTGGGGATTGCTCTGCTGGCCTCGTACGTGGGCTATCTGACGTTCTTGGTGATGAGTTAAGCGTAGGAGCTAATCCTACTGCAGTGCATTCAGCACAATCGCAATGAGTTGCTCTTGTAGGAGAAGGTGTTTCCACTCGCACCACTGTCCCATCGGCAGTATAACACACACCAACCTCATACCGTAGCCAGCCTCTAAATTGCCCACGATATGCTTGAGTCCCGTCTCTGCGAAATTCCGCTCCTTCGATGAGTTCCTCATTCACAAATACCCCCATATAGCGCCGGGTTCCATCTTCCCAAAAGGTGCTCCCTTGGCCGTGGTAACGGCCCCTACAAAACTCACCCTGATACATCGGTTTGCCGTTGGGCCAATATTCTGTGATATCGCTGCCATGAGGTACACCGTTCTCAAAGGTCCCCTTGTAACGCAATGTACTGGAATAAGCATGATAGGCTCTGCCTTTACCATGAGCCTTACCATGGAGGAGCTCACCTATGTATTTTATCCTGCCATCCACTCCACGCAAGACCACCCACAGTAACGTATCCTTTACGAAGGCCGGCACGTTAGTAACCAGACCTTCCAAGCGCATTATGACTGATAGACATGGCTCACGGGCGCCAGAAGAAGGTGAAGCTGAGAGCAAATTTGTAGCGACGTCAATGGGTAATTGATCCGAAGTAGCAGCGCTAGTATTAACCGAGAGATCAGGGGATAACGAGCGCAATGCATAAGCATCCGAAGCAGATGTACAAGAAAATTCCACAGTAGACTCTGGTTGAGTTGGTTGACACTAAAATCTACCAGGGAATACAAAATAACACAAGTGATAGTTAATCATATTATATATATAATGTTTAAGTATAGTATTTTAATCAAAATATGTTTAGAATATGTTATATGGGTAGATTTCCAATATTACTATTTTTTGCACTTATTTTCTCTGCAGGCGGACTCTCTGCTGCCGAAATTCTCGAGAGAAATCACGCCCGAGTCGTTATGGACGAGGCGGGAAAGTATCACTCCGTTCGTGTTGAGGGACTTGAAGAGAGCTACGAAGTGCTCTTCCCCGAGGAGCCCACCCTCACTCATGCCGACGACCACTCCATCACCTATCAGCTAGATCTTGAGGACATGGCAGGCTACATCTATAGCTATCCTGTGCGCTATGTCTTTAGCTACATCGACTGGCCCGAAGAGGGCGGCTATCCCACATACGAACTCGGCCTACGTAACGTTGAAGGCAGACCTTACGACCGCAAGATTGCCGCATCCAAATACAAAAAAATGCGTGACGACGCAGCTCACATGTTTTTAGACCGCGTCGCATCTATGGCGGGCCAAGCCCGCAACGTAGCCATTACTGAGCTGAAAAGCACTACTTTCCCTGATCGCATGGGAGAAGAACGCGACTATGAAATCACCTTGCTAGGGAAAGAAGGTGAGCAAACAGACCTAAGGCTGCGTCTTGTCTTCACTCGCGAGGGCATCTATGTCATCGCGATGATCGGCAAAGGCTTAAACCGCTTTGGACAGGACAGGTACTGGCTTCCCTCATGGGTAACAAGCTGGCAGCCCGACGGCTTTCCGGGGCCCAACTGGCGCTATCAAGGGTGTCCTCCCTGGTGCCAACCAAGGTGGATTCTGGACTACCCGCACTGGCCCCGTTCCAAAGGAATCCGAACACCGTTTGAGCCCACTGGAGGCAAGCTTACTATCCCATGGCCGCGGTTCCGGGACTGGTATCTGACATGGGGGAAATACGGTCCATACACCTTTTTTGACCAGGCTAAGATACGACTTCAGGGCCATAAGGAGTGACATGAAACCGCTTATACATCTTCTACTTTGTATGGGGCTAGCAGCGAGTTTAAACGCCGCTGAAGTTGATCCTAATATGCCTGTTCCTGAGCCCGATCCTGAACTCATCGAAGAGGCTTCAAGCTACTATCTTCAGATAGCCGACATACTATTGGGTAACGAGAAGCCCTCGGATGAGCCGATCATAGAAGAAATCGACGGGCACTGGCGACTACTCGTCCCAGGAAAAGAAGAGAGTTTTTCCGTCGATTTTTCCTTTGAGCCCGCAGTCGTGACTGCGGATCCTGGAGTTACTGTTTGGGAGGCACAGGAAATAGCAAAAGGCTCGGGTCGCACCTACCGCCTATACATATGGAACCCCGATATCCTTGGATGGAAGTACCCTAGACGACATACAGACCTCAAGCCGCGCTCTAAAAATGTCCGCGACGCTGAAAAGCGTTTGGCTGAATCGCGACTTGCGATGGCGAAGAAGGTTTCGGACTTCTTTTACGGCGTGCAGGATCTGGGCTTCGACGTGTCGCTGAATATGACACATGAAGACCACTTCCCCAAACCGATGAACTACACGGTAGCAGCCTTTGAGGGCAAATATAGCAAGCCTGGCACTGATTTCGAGCGCAAGGCATCCTACTGGGTCTATGTGACGCCCGAAAAGATCTTCATGGTCTATGTCGAAGGAAAACGACTTAACAATGACGGCCACATTCGATCAGACCCTTACAGCGACACGGCTTTTTTCAAGTCGTCGACAGTCTTCACCACCTACGAGTCTGAATAAAATATTGAGTCTGTTTTTGCCTGAATGAACGTCCATCACACATCGTCTGAGTTTTTTACAGGAAAAGAGGAAGAAGAGGAATCGAAAGGAAAGGCGGGAACAGCCTATAGGAACGTTCTTTCCTCACTTCCTCTCCTTCCTCTTTTCCTGTTCTATTTTCATGAGTAATCAGACTCTTGCAATAGCTTACTTGGGAGATCACAGAGCACACGGAAGAGACAAAAGAGGCTCTCTTCCACCTCTGTATCTCGGTGGTAATTTTTCTGCTTTGAACTAGGTGTTATGGGGTATACGCAAGCCAGGCTTTACCCGTGAAGAGGCCATAGTATAGGTATGAGCCATACCGCCATACCAAACACCAGCAAACTTAAAGGCGCACCTACCTTACAGTAGTCTGTGAAGCGGTAGCCACCTGGACCGTAAACGATGGTGTTGGTTTGGTAGCCTATCGGTGTTAAAAACGAACACGACGCTGCTGTTGTTACGGTGATGCCGAAGGCTTTAATAGCTTCGGCACCGTCCAAGCCAGCAAGCCTTCCAACCTGCAAGGCGATTGGGAACATGATGAGCGCCGCGGCGTTGTTGGTAACAAACTCCGTACAGAGCATTGTCACAACGAATACACCTGCCAGCAGGAAGCGCGGCTCGGTTCCTACAACAGATAGAATCATGGCGGCGAAGGTGTTAGCAACGCCGGTTTTTTGCAGAGCGAATCCAAAGGCAAAGGAGCTTCCAATGAGCACAAGAAGGTTCCAGACGATACTTTTCTGCGCCTCTTTAATCGAAAGGCTACGTGTGGCAAGGCACGCCATTGCAGCTCCCAGGCTTGCAATCATCATGGGGACACGGTTCATTGCTGCGACAACCATTCCCACCAAAATCAAGATAACAACAGCACTGCGCCATGGCGTAAATGTCGGCAAGCGTTCGCTGTGCTTAAGGATGTAGAAGTCTGTGCTATAAAAATTGCGCACTCGCCACGGCTCAGACGATAGCAAAATTAGAGTGTCGCCGGCCTGCAGTACAATATCTCCGACGCCACCGTCTACGCGCTTACCCTGCCGGTAAACTGCCAAGACTGACGCCCCGTATGTTGTGCGAAAATTCACCCATTTTAGCGTACGCCCTATTAGCGTCGATGTCGTCGAGATGACGACTTCAGAGAAGTGAGACGACCCCAGATCCAGCTGAAAATGTGGGTCTGCCGCCGAACGCAAGCCGTCGATGGCGTGGAGTTCGGCGATCTGATGTATGTCGCCGACAAAAATGAGGCGATCTCCCACAATAATTTTCTCGTCTGCCGAAGGCGCCGTCAGCACACGACCCTTGCGCTCGATTTCCGCTAGCAGAACGCCGCCAAAGTAGCGGACACTGGACACACTTAAAGGTTCACCAATGAACGGGCATCCCTCTTCAACACGAAACTCCCCGCTGAACTCTTCGGTATGCTCACTAAAATCCGTTGCAGGGTCGTCACGGTCAGGAAGAAGGCGATGTCCAAAAGCAATAAGATAGATAACTCCAACAAGCACAAGGGGTATCCCGAGGCGCGCGAGCTCAAAGAAACCCAGGCTTGCATCGGGGTCGGTACTGCGCAGGAGGCCGTCGATAACAAGGTTCGTGGAGGTCCCAATCAGAGAGCATAGCCCTCCTAAAATCGACGCAAAAGAGATAGGCATCAAGTACTTGGCTGGGCTAAAGCGCTTCTTACGTGACCATTTGCGGATGATAGGGGTCATCGCAAGTACAATAGGCGTATTGTTGAGGAACGCCGACGCAGCACTCATCGGCAGCAGCAAAGTAGCCATCTGCGCCACCCGGCTTTTAAGGTCCGGAAGCAACCACTTGGCCAAGATATTCAGGATGCCATTGACTTCCATAGCGCGCACCACGACAAAGAGCATGCCGATGGTAAATAGGACGTCCTTGGAGAAACCTTTCAAGAATTCCGGAGGCGTCAGTATCCCCATGATAACCAAAATCCCTGAGCTACAGAGCATAATGACATCAGGAGGCATCACCTCGAAGGCCAGGCACGTGAAGGTGATCACAAAGAGCACAACAGTAAACCAGCCCTCCCACGTCAAGGCTGGCGGAGTCAGAAACGCCTGCGCCGCGCCAATGCCTGTAGCGTGGACGAAGGTATGCTGAATCATGAGCATACAGAGCAATAGCGCCAGATATAAGAGGACTCTATGTCGTCGCATAGCCCCAAGAAGTTGCAATCAAGATAGCCACAGCATAGCGACCAAAGAAATTATTTCCTACCAAGGGAATCAAGCAAAGAGCGACACCCATGTATGCACACGAGTGCCGCCACCACAACTTAAACGTTTGTTCTTTTGAGCTTTCAGACCCGACTTCCGGCATTTTTCAACCCGCCATTGCCCAGATAAGAAGATCGTGAATAGCTTTTGCCCTCATGGGCCTGTTTTAACTGGGATAAGGAAAGATATTTTCATTGATAGTCAGCAACTTAACATATCGATGAACCTCTAAAAGTGTAACATGTGTTTTGCCTGGTTCCGAGGCCCAAAGGGCCAGCTTATGTTAGCCCCACCCATGAGGGTGGGGCTATAACATAAAATGACCCTTCGGGCCTCATGAGAGAAATCGTAGCATCTTAGATAATCACGTGTTGATTGGGTGACCTAAGATGTTAACCTACTTTTTCTTATGATCAAAATACCGAAAGTCAAGTCAGAGATTAAAACAGTTGGAACTCGCTGACACGACCCGTATACTGCTTAAAGAACGCCTCTGCTTGGGCGTCTGTATCAAACTGCCTCCAATCGTCGCCCACCTCGCGAGTGTTAAAAACTGAGGCCGCGTATCTCTGCTCAGGAATCAACTTGGAACGCGCTAGCTGATCCAAGATCGTTGTGCGGTACTGAAGCGCTAAGGTTCGACGGCCGACGTTAAAGTCGACGTACTGTCTCACGGTTCCGTCGTTGCGAGCATCATCAACTACAAAGTTCTGCTCCACGAAGCGTCTCTCGGCTCGACCTGCATGGCTAAAAAACAGCATATTGGTAAGGATAGCTGCTAGTTTACCACGCGTTGTAGCGTTACGAAATTTAGAATCCCAACGATCGAGCCCAATGGGCAACATACCAAAAGTGTGCAAGAACAGCGTCTTAAAACCGTCCGGGTTCTCCTGTGCAAACTGGGACAAGTCTCTGGACAATTCCTCAAGGAACCCCTTCAGTTGCTCCTGTTTCGCTTGTATTTCAGCGCCACTGGCTTGGCGCGCTCGAACAGCAACAGCGTCACGGTTTGCCTGGGCCCTTATGTTGTCTAGTCCTCCGATGTAATCCAGCTCTTGTTTCACCCATACGTAGCTCCGGTAGGCAAGCCAAGTACCAATAAGAGCACCTATCTCATACAATAAATGGTGGATGAAGAATTGAGGATATACGTAGAATTCCTCAAGGTCCATGCGAGCATAATAGCAGTAAGCGCCGTGATCAACGCTCTGTTGTAAAGCATTTGTCAATCTTTCCCTTAACCCATCTGGGACCAATTGCCATGTTGATTGATAAATATTTATGATGAATTCCACCGCTTCATCCACAAGGAGATCCTTATTCGCGATGGAGTCCTTAATAGAATAAACACCAATTGCATCCATAGCACAATCAAATACACAACCCAGGGAATTACTACTTATACTTATAACAGTTCCAATTCCAGTATAATTAGGTACTGTTCGATAAAACATAGTCGCCGCTGCAGCGGAAACCGCAGCAAAACCGACCGAACAAAGCACCAAGCCACCCCACTTGTCGACCTGTGACCAAGTGTTACCTTTCAATTCCACTGCCGCTGGCACTGGATCCGCGGGCCGAGCAAACTCTACAGCACGTAAACCTTCAACTAACATTATTAAACCTCTTTAGTTTATTAAAATAGAAACACGTAAAAAATCAATCTAAACTAATGACTGTTTTTAATCAATAACTTTCTGTTCTATAATAAACTAACATTTTATGATGTGCGTAACCAAGAATACAAACCGAATAGGAAAAATTCACCAACCTACGTAAATATCGACAGCGCGCTACAAACGACAGCGTAGCCGCGCACACGGACGTTTGCCGAAGTAGGGGAAGAGCACATCACAGCCGTAACGCTTTTGTGTGCGGGCGATGTAGTCCTCTAGCACAATACGCGGGTTATGGACAGTAACGGAGAGATCTTTGAGCGTGACGGCGATGCCATACATGGCTCCATCATCGTAGAAAGAGATATTTTCAACGCTGGCGGGATCCATCGTAAAGAGCAGCTTGCCTTTATGAGCAAAGTGGATCCCCGTATCATTCCAGATAATCTGGTGGGGCTGCGCCTCGATTTGCGCTAGGCGTCTAAAAGGGAGTGTTCCCAGCAAGATAAGAGCTCCTCCGCCAAGAAAGACAAAGGGTCCCCAAACGGTAAGAGTGGGTACAGGAAGCTGGGTGCCGGCAAAAATCCAGAGAAGCATTCCCAAGGCGGCGATAGGCGTACCACGAAGCAACACCTTGCGCTTAAGAGAGTTGCGTACGCCACTGTATAAATGTAGAGGCTCTACAGCCCCGACTGAAGGATGTCGTGCATCTTGATCAAGCCCTTCACTTTGCGGTCCCTGTCCACCACTGGCATGACTGTGATCGCGCGGTTTTGATCGGACTCCATCGCCTGCATTGCGTCCCATGCGAGCACCTCGCCCTCTATTGTTCTTGGGTTGGCGGTCATGATCTGGCCGATAGGCTGCTGCAGCACTTCGGGGCCATATTTCTGCAGGGCACGGCGGAGGTCTCCGTCGGTAAAGATACCAAGCAGCAGGCCATCGTCGTCGAGGACTAGCACACAGCCGCAGCCTTTGGCCGAGAGATCACCGAGAATATCAAGGAGAGTGTCGCTGTTTTTGCATGAAGGCAAACGCGTTCCAGAAATCATTAAGTCATTAACTTTCAACGAGATACGTTTCCCGATTCTTCCTGCTGGATGATTCAAAGCGTACTGATCTAACGAGAATTCTTTGTGGCGCATTAGCGCTACAGTGAGGATATCGCCGAAAATCATTTGGATTGCCGTCGACGTCGTCGGCGCAAGGTCAAAGGGGCAAAGCTCCTGCTCCACCGGCAACGCGATGCTGTGGTGACACGCCTTGGCAAGGCGATTGCCAGCCTTAGAGACAACAGCAACAAGTGTCGCGCCTTTGTTACGAAGGAAAGGAACCAGGTTGAGAAGCTCGTCGCTTTCGCCGCTCTTGCTAAAGAGCACGATCACGTCGTCTTCTCCGACCATGCCTAGATCGCCATGGAGAGCGTTCGTCGCCGATATGTACTGCGCCTTGGTCCCTGTTGAGATCATAGTGACGGCTATCTTGTTAGCCACAAGACCACTCTTACCGATCCCTGTAAAACAAAGTGTTCCCTTACAGTCACGCAAGACCTCGAAGATCTTTTCCGCTGTCGCCACATCGACGGCATCAAAAAAGTGTTCGATGTAGCTGCGCTGACGATCAAATAACTCCTGAAGCATCCCTATCCTCTCCAAGCTCTGGGTCAGCCATTGTAGATGGCTGACCCATTACCGTTCAAGGAAAGCCCTAGTCCTCAGGGAAGATGATCTGCAAGTCGGCAGCGTCCGTCTGAGAGTTACTGCCTTCCTCAGCAGATAAGAGAACTACGGTAGCGCCTTCGTACTCGTAAACGTATAGGTTCTCTACCCAACGGTGAACGTAGTTGTCTGTACAAAACCACGATCTCTCGTCAGCACAGAAAGGGCCCGAAAGAAACTGAAGTTGATATCCCTTTCCTACTTCGTGATCACGATTGACTAAAGGCGAAGGCTCTGTAGCCAAATCGAGGCGTCCGATGGTAGTTCGAAGAATTATAGGGATCTCCAAAAATTCAAGAGATTCTGGATCTTCTTCAAACTGGCTTAGCACTGCATCCTCAGCCTGAACAGCGGACTCTGCGAGCGCTGCACGCAGATACTGTCGCTCAATATCGTTGGTGTAACGGCGATCGTCGGACCAATCAACCAGAAGCATGTGAGATCCAGCGCTAGTAGAATATTTCAATGCCGCAAGATCACGTGATGGCGTAAAAAACGTCTCGGGAGCAAGAGTCGATTGCACCTCAAGTCCAAACCCGCCACCCAAAGGTAGCAAGATCCGTGTGTCAGTGTCACAGTCTTGAGAAGGACGCACAAGATTCTCATTGCGAGTAAGGGTGATGAGGTCTTCAACGCCTTGGGAGGCCAAGAGCTTCTCAACCCAAAGGCTCCAGTCTCTTTGCCAAAAAGAGCGCTCCATTCCGCGTATGCGGTCGATGTAGTGTTGAAACATAGTGGGGTTGTGCAGCATTTTTTCAGCGCTAAGATCCTCTTCCACAAGCTCGCTATCCAGGCGTGTAGGGTCATCGTCGGCCAACTGAACCATCAGCATCTCCCTCAGCTCCGCCGTGTTTTTAAGAAGTAGCTTCGTCTCCGCCGTTAATCGACGGTAGGAGTCAAGTTTCCCATTATTGTTGACATCCGGGTTATATTGGCGATCAGACAGCTGCACATTATACGTTGCTGTCTCTAGCTGAACAGAGTCGTCCTCAAACTCTGCCTGAATGTCCTGTGAGCTTAAAAACAGAATAGATGTAGCGATAATATTTAGGGTGCTTTTGATCATGATGCTTCCTCCACAAGTTCGACTTGGCATGTCTGTTTGATATTATTAAACCACTCCTCCGAAGTGATCTGCGCGGCGAAATCACTCCATTGCTGCTGAAACGAGCGATCGTCATCGCGTTTTATAACGCTGTCTAGAACTTGGCGAGTAATCACACCACATTGCGCTTGCACACTGTCAAGGGCGCGTTGCCGGAACATCGCATGCTCACCCTCGAAACTTCCAAATTGCGGAAGAAGATCCCAGGACCTAGCACCACTGATAGGCGGAGGCATAAAGTCGTCACGTTTCAAAGCAGCATTTGAGAGCTTAGGTGCACCGAGTTTCAAAAACAGCGCTTTAGCAATCAAAGGCATCAATGCCGCTCTTCTCTTTTTCTGTATGGGCCAATTTACAAAGTTCACGCTGCTGGGATGCACACCAATGGCGAAACAAAACACGTCCTGCATCTGCCCTTTAGTCAGTCGTTGAAGCGACTTTTCAACTCCCGCAATGAGTTCATCAGCCATTTCCTGGCTCTGCGCCCTCAACTGGTAGTTTGCTTCCTTACGGAGAGCACTAGCGATCGCATTTCGACTTGTTTTTTCGGGCCGTATGATGTTTCTAATTGTCTGCTCTACACCCTTTTTGCTCTTGTTAACGCATGAACGCGCATAAAGAGCTCCGACCAAGCCTAAAGCACAGAGTGCTAAAGCCGAAAGTCCGATCCAATAAGAACCAACCACGGTCGTAAGCTCTGTAATGTGGACCACAGCTGCATTGGCGATACCACAACCTAAGTGTTGGGCATTCTGGTGATCAACCATAAATGTAACGCTGCCCCTTTGAACCTGAGAGAGTGCGCTATCAACGATGGCATCGATATCATCATGCAAAACGCATGTAAACAAGGCATCTGCAGCGGTACCGCTCAGCTCACGAAAAAGCGACTGTACTGTGGAAACACAGAGACCAGGGAGCTGCGTCAACACTGAGTAGTGTATCGCGACTAGTCCCCCTCCAAAGATCACACATTTATGTATGGTGAGCTTACAAGCAAAAGCCGCCTTGTCCAGCTTGGTAATTTTGGCATCACACTGCTGAATTGTGCGTTCTTGATCTTCTGTCAATGGCACATTCAACACACCCGGCGCGGT
The DNA here is from genome assembly GCA_021772415.1 of Chlamydiota bacterium. GTDB lineage: Bacteria > Chlamydiota > Chlamydiia > Chlamydiales > JAJFMA01 > JAJFMA01. The sequence goes on along the minus strand of JAJFMA010000184.1, from coordinate 1,597 downwards.
CACATACTTCTTTAAAATCGCATGTGTACGCGCGGGATCACACTTTATTTCATCCATAATAAAACCCTTTTAGTTATTTAGTCCGACGAAGATATTATAATGCGTAATTAATAAAATCAAGGTTTAGATATATAATTTATAGATTTATTATTATTTACATATAGTTCTAAAATAAATCAGTTAACCATAGTAGTGGTGAGCCATACATATGTCTTCAGAAGAAGTCTGTCCCTAGCGCCGACAGACTAAGAGCTGTTGAGAGTGTAAACAAATGGGTGGTGATGCAATGAGCATTAGCCCACATGAGCTCGCACATTTTTCGGTGACCTGAAAGGACAGCAACCTAACGCCCTTGTCATTACCTAAAATTTGTAAATAAATATTCGAACTGCGGTTCTTTTCATATCCTCAACCGAACGCAGTGAGTTCCATCATGAGGCCCGAAGGGCCAGCTTAGGATAGCCCCACCCGGATGGGTGGGGTGAAGCAAAAAAAAACACCCTGAGCCCCATTAGGGGCGGCTTGTAGCCCCAGCAACTTAAACCGACACAGAGCGTTTTATCCAATGCCATGAGTAATGCGAAGCACGTTCTTCTCCGGAGCCATGAATCGGGGCCACAAGCCGCCCCTAATAGGGCTTAAATTCATGTTTCACTCTACCCCACCCTTCCGGGTGGGGCTATCATAAGACGGCCCTTTGGGCCTTAGACCCGGATTGCTTACCAATATCTCTAGTTTAGTTAAGGGAGTTGCATCCAATGTTTAAAAATAACATTTAGAAATTTGGGTAATGACAAGGGCGCAAGGTCCAGGAGATGCTTGTGACCTTCACCTAGGACTACGGCTTAGACTAAGCTATTTTCTAGAGATACAACTGATCGCGACACCCAGCCACACTAGTGTTACGGCGCTAACCGCGCATGTGAGCTGCAAGCTAGAAAACTCAGCTATCGCATCGTGTAGTTGATTTGTATCAAGCGTGCAATCTAACGGTATCGTAGCCTCTCCACTCTGTAATAGCGAATGAAATAGACAGGTGATCGCATCAAACGGCGCAGCAGCAAAGGCAATCCATGTCGACAGTGGGTTGACAGCACAACACGCCACAGCACATCCTAGAGATATGCAGAGGTCTCCCAAAATGTCAAAATGAGGCACACGTTCACGTGTTTGCGCTCCCTCACGGGACTCCATCGGAGGAATTTTCGGTGCATCATCATATCGATAGTGTATACGTCCCAAGATAGGCTCTCGATGAGGGTGTTACTTTAAGACTACGCGTGCTCGGGATATCTCATCCCGAGCACAGCATAGCGCTCTAGAAATCTGCTTCTTGGATTTTTCGCCACAGCTCTTTGGAAGTTTCTGGGTCGCCGCTATAGTGAACTTTCCAACCGAGACCCCACTCCCCCATGCTAGTATCACCATCTGGGTATAGATGTAGGAAAGTGGTGGTTGCCGACGGTAGTTCAGCTTCAGCGAAGGTTGCAAGATACCTTACTCGAGTATGATCATCGTCCGCCTTGACAGACCATTTAATGATCCGAATTTCTAACCACTTATCACTCGTGTCGTTCGGCACCGGAAAGAGACCAAA
>JAJFMA010000183.1 GCA_021772415.1 Chlamydiota bacterium | reverse complement strand
GATGAAGGGACTAATACGAGTCGTTTAACGTGGCCAACTGGGTATGAGTGAACATCCGGGGGTAAGAAGACGAAGATTCACCACCGAGCCCACCGAGATCACAGAGGAGAAATGGAATGTGTAGATAGCAAAATCCGGGTTGGAGGCGGGGTAGCTACGCTGGCCGCGCGCAAGCAGGGTCTATGGAGTGCTAGATGTCTTTGTGACCTTTATGGTCTTCGAAGACCTGGCGCAGCTTATTTTCTTTGTGGAATCTCTCGGTCTTTCGTTCTTCTTTCTGCCCTTCGACGGCTTCGGTGCGGTCGTGGCGCTCGATATCTTCCTCGACGACGGCTTTTTTGTGTCTCCGAATCTCCGCAGCATTTCTGTCTTTAAGGTTGGAAAACTCCTTGCGGCCTTCCCATCCCATGATGAATTTCTCCGCTATTTCGGAGTCCCCTTTTTGGGCTGTGATGATGACGTCGAGGAGTGTCTCTTGGTCTTTTTCTTCTTTATCGATGTTTTCTTTGTCTTGGACGTGCTCCGTCTCTGTTTCCGCCTTGCTAGTGATGTGCTGTGTAACGGCTTCTAGCCTCTCATAGGGCCTTGGGATAAACGGAGGAAGATCGTCGTCAAAGTCATCGATGTCAACATCGTCATCTTCAATCTCTCCGTTGATATCGACAAAGTTGAGTCGCATAGGCATACCGCGATGGTCGGTGGTGTGCCAATTCTCGCGGTGTTCTTTGACAACGTGCATCGTTTTCTTTGCTGTGTCGAAGATGGCGAGCTTGCCCGTTTTAGCCAAACTTAGTAAGTCGTCGAAGCTGCTTTCCAGTTCGTTCCTATCATCGAGAAAAAACAGCGATTCGACCTGAAGGTCGCAGGGCTTTTCGGACGATCCAGTCATGCGGCCTTTTTGCCCTGTCTCCTCATGCTGTTTCACAAAACGCAGGGTGCCAGCTCCTTCAATCTTTCCATCTCGGATTAGATGGAGGCATGTTTCCATGCGATTAAGGCCTGGTCGGGGCTGTCCTTCTAGAGAGTTCATTAATATTCTCCTAATATAACTATTATAGCATTAATTAATTTTAACAAATAAAATATACTGTAAAATACAACTTGACTTTATTTATAATAAATTTCCGTTGCTGTTACTTGAATATATTAATGCAGCGACAATTGCGTGAGCGTGTACAAAATAGGGGGATTTTGCGATAAATCTGGAGATTGACCTTGGAGTGATACATGGAACGCGTCTGTTTTTTAGTGAGTTACAACCTATATGAAACCAAACGCCATTTTACCGAAGGTTTGGCGGCGGCGTTGCGGCGTCAGGGTGTACATGTCTCTATAGTCGACACTGGTAATACGACGCTTGGGAAGGAGCATGTCGACCAGATTTTGGCGACACGTCCTGATTTGACATGTTCTTTCAATGCCGTTTTGCCGTTGGAAGGGGGCGCGTATCTGTGGGATTTCCTGAAAATTCCTCACCTTTCTCTATTGGTGGATCCTGCCATATATAGTATGGATCTCGTGCGCAGTCCTTATAGTTTGGTCTCATGTGTCGATCACTTCGACTGCGAACTTTTTGTGAACGCTGGATTCAAAAACGTTTTTTTTCTCGCACATGCTGTCGAGCAGAGGCTGTTTGAAAGTGAGCTCCCTGAAAAGAAATACGACGCGGTTTTCATCGGGAGTGGCTACGACCCCGACGTTTGCTTGCGACGTTGGGAGCGCGACTACCCGTCAGAGGTGCAGCGCGCCCTTAAGCAAGCTGCGGAAAAAACCCTTTCCGATGGGGAAACGACCTTTACTCAGGCAACGGCCAATGCTTGCCGCTCCGAGCAAGTGAAAGATGTCAATTTCGTTCAGCTTTGCAGAGAAGTCGATACCTACACACGAGCTCTGGACCGGCTAGAGCTCATTCGCGCATTAGATAATGTAGACATCCACGTCTTTGGCGGCACGGGATGGCAAGATGATGAAGAGGAGGCCGGCTCATGGGAAGGGCTCCTTAAAGGTTCCAGCCACGTCACTGTGCATCCTGCCGTTTCCTTTCCCGAGGCGATCGAGATATTACGTGCAAGCCGCGTTTGTCTTAATAGCATGCCCTTTTTTAAACAAGGAACCCACGAACGTGTATTCCTTGGGCTGGCGTGTGGATGCCTCTCTGTGACATCAGCCAACAGCTACTGGGATGTGCACTTCGATGAAGGTGACGGCGTCATGCAATATCTCCATGGACAGTGGGCGCCCCTCAAGCAGTGGGTGAAACATCTTATCGATCACGAAGACGAACGCGTTAAACTGATTGAACGCGGGCGTAAACTTACTCTTCTAGAGCATACGTGGGATGTGCGCGCAAGGGAAATGCTAGATGCTATTCCACCTATGTTGGAATCTATTGCGAGTGATCATTACATTCGTCATTTCTGACAGTCAGAAAAAAATTTTGGACAATAATCAGATAATCCTCTATCTCTATTGTTTTATTGAAAGTTTACGTATTTAACCGAAACCTGGAGAGGATAACAATGATTCAGTCTTTGAATCGCTGGGCGTTTGGCTTAATTGCCTCCACAGCCCTAACAACACAAGTTTTTGCACTCGGCTGGGGCCACGACGATTGCTGTGATCCTTGCAACCAAGGCTGCTGGGGTGATGTCGGTATCGGCGTCGAGCTCTTACTATGGCAACCTTGCATCGATGACCTTGATTACGCGGTGACATCAAGTGCAGCCATCGCGACGGGTTCGACTGTTTCCGGCAAGACACAGTTTGTTGACCACGATTACGAACCTGGCGTACGTGTGACGTTGGAGTTCCCTAACGCTTGGTGTGACTGGGGTCTACGGACTTCTTACACGTACTTAAGCGATACTTCCAGGGACGGTGTATCTGGTGCGGCAGGAACTGTGCATTCGACACTAATGCATCCTGGTTTTTATCTAACCACTACTGCAGGTATGACAAATGCCAGCTCGCAGCACAAGTTCACTTACCAAACTTGGGACTTGTTGCTAACAAGCGATTACTGCTTCTGTCAGTGCCATGAGTTCAAGCCATTTTTTGGTCTTGAGTTTGTGTCCATTGATCGGGATATAGCGCACAGTGTCGCTAACGCTGGTGCCGTTACGGGAGCGTTTTTCTCGGGTACTGCGCGTTGGGATGCCGATTACTGGGGTATTGGCTTTAAGGCTGGTTCTGAGTACGCTTATGATTTCAACAGCTGCTGGCAGTTCTACTCTAAGGCTTCTGGTACACTAACAGCTGGTGAAGTGAGTGATAGCACGACGTTTACCAGCAGTACTGGAGACGCAACTCCTGGTACAGTCACCACTAGCGTGCGTTACAAGCACGACGAGTGCATTTGCGTTCCTGGCTGGCATGTTGGTTTAGGTTTCCGCTACAGCGACTGCTGGTGTGGCTATGACGTTACAGCGTCGATTGGTTACGAGTTCCTGCAGTGGCTGAACACACCAAGCTTCCGTCGTTTTGATGGGGCTGCCGCCTTGGCTTTGCCTAACAGCATGTCAAGCAGCGCCACAAGCACAAGCTTAGCGTTCCATGGCTTGAACCTTGGTCTTGGCGTCACGTTCTAAAGTGCGCTAGAGCCAAGTATTGACTCTCTTTTTTGCCGTAGTCCTTAGGGGCTACGGCTTTTTTTGTGGCTTTGGGGGTGCTGCACTTCAAGTGCATCTAGTGGCAAACCCCGAGCGGCTTCTGGGAACTGGGTGGGCTGTGCTTTTGGGGTGAATCACTTTAGCGACTATATACAAAAGTTTGGACAATAAACGCGTTTTGCTATATCCATATTATTTTATTGAAACTTTACGCATATAAGCGGAACACGGAGAGGAAGAAATGATTCGGTCTTTGAATCGCTGGGCGTTTGGCTTAATAGCCTCCACAGCCCTCACAACACAAGTATTTGCATTTGGTTGGGATAACGATAATTGCTGTGATCCTTGCTGCAACCAAGGATGCTGGGGTGATGTCGGCGTTGGTGTCGAGTTGCTACTATGGCAGCCTTGCATCGATGACCTCGACTACGCTGTAACCTCCAGTGCTACGATTGCGACCGGGTCGACTGTGTCTGGCAAGACACGCTTTGTTGAGCACGACTATGAGCCTGGCGTACGTATTACGTTGGAACTACCTAACGCTTGGTGTGATTGGGGTTTAAGGACCTCCTACACCTATCTTAGCGACACAGCAAGGAATAGCGTTCGAGGAGCTCAGGGCACCATTAATCCAACTCTCATGCATCCTGCATTGCTCTCTGCAACAGTTGGCATGATCCGCGCTAATTCTGAGCACAAGTTTACCTACCAAACTTGGGACTTATTGTTGACTAGCGAGTACTGCTTTCGTCAATGTCATGCGTTCAAGCCCTTCTTCGGTCTTGAGTTTGTGTCTATAGACCGTGAAGTCAACTTCTCTACAGGTAGTGTGGATACTGTGCCTGCTACGATGGGTGAGTATGCCGGTACAACGCGTTGGGATGGCGACTACTGGGGTATTGGCTTCAAGGCTGGTACTGAGTATGCCTACGATTTCTGCAATTGCTGGCAGTTTTACACTAAGGCATCCGGTACGTTGACTGCGGGCGAACTGTGTGATGAGACACGCTTTAACGCTAATGCCGCTGGTGTAACGACCAATTTGACTTACAAGTACGATGAGTGCGTTCTTGTACCTGGCTGGCATGTTGCTCTAGGCTTCCGTTACGACGACTGCTGGTGTGGACACGATATAACAGCTTCTGTTGGCTATGAGTTTCTACAGTGGCTGAATGCACCGAATGTACGTCGCTTCAAGAGCAACGCGATCACAACTTCATCAGGGCTTGCGAGCTCAGCGAGTACTGGAAGTATTGCTTTCCATGGCTTTAACTTTGGCCTTGGCGTCACTTTCTAAGGTGTGCTAAAGCCAAACATTGACTCTCTATTTTGCCGTAGCCCTGTGTGGGGCTACGGCTTTTAGCAATTTGGGAGACGTATATGTACCGAAAGTTAGTCGCAAGTATTTTTGTTGCCTGTGTTGGTGCGGTCTCGCAGCTGACTGCGTTTGGATGTGACTTCGATCCCTACTCTGAGTTCATAGTTTGTGCGCGTTCGTGTCGGGGTGAGGCGTTTGTAAATACCGATTTTTTGGCGTGGAAGGCGTGTATTGACGACCTCGACTACGCTGTTCTCACGAATACGGCAGTCGCCGCGGGGGCGACAGCATCGGGGGGCTCAAAATTTATTGATCATGGCTATCAGCCGGGTTTGCGTATCTCTGGTGGCGTAGGTGATCTTTGGTGCGGTTGGGGATTAACGGCTTCATACACCTACATTAGTGATGATCAAAATGACTCTGTAACAGGATCTGAAGACGCTACGGTACATCCGACCTGGGTGCATGGGGGGCTTCTGGCTGGTGATGGCTATATTTACGGTAGTGGGCAGCACAAGTTTCGTTACCAGTCTTTTGATCTGTTGTGGTGTCGAGAGTGGGATTTTTGGGAGTGCTATAGCCTAGTACCTTTCTTTGGTGTCGAGTATCTGAGTATCGACCGCAACTATTCGGCGAGCTTCCGTAATCAAGCGAGCATCACTGGTGGGCAAGGCAGTCACAGTGTGGCTTCGATGTCCGGGCATGCAGACTATCGTGGATTTGGCTTTAAGGCTGGAACAGAATGCAGCTATTTCTTTGGGTCGTGTTTAGAGTTTTACGGCACAGCTTCTGGTACTTTGACGGCGGGCACGAGACGTAGAGATACTGCGTATTCTACGTCGGATAGTGTTACGGAGGCAGTTTATACCTTGAACTCACTCGATGGCAACGTCGCCGAGTGTGTATGTGTTCCAGGATGGCATCTGGGTGGGGGTTTCCGTTATCGTAATCAATGGTGCGGGCATGAGTACATGGCGTCGATAGGCTACGAGTTTATACAGTGGCTGCATGCTCCACAGATCAAACGCTATGCCGGATCCGTAGGACCTGGGATGATGGTTCCTACGACTTCGGGGCATGGTAGTCTTGCCTTTCACGGTGTGAATTTGGGCTTTGGCGTCGTATTTTAGAGAGCTGTTGCTTACAGCTTCTTTGATTTAAGTCCTTTCTCATTTCTTTAGCCACAGATCACACAGGTTTTCACAGATGGGTGAGTGTGTCCATGAGTAGCGTGTAAATGGCGGCAGAAATTTAACGCAGACCGCGCAGACGGGACGCAGACAAGACGCAGACGGGTCCTATATGGCTTTGAGTATGTTGAACATCTAGCTTATTAAGCGGCCAGTGTGAACGGGATACTGTCTCCCGCTGCACGGGAAACAGAGTCCCGTTCACCCTCCCATTCGCATCAGCGCCACGAACGAAAGATACATCTCCGCTATTGCGCTGAAATGGCTTCTTAAAATCCGGGGGGGTACCCCTTCAGTGCAATAGACGAAAGCGTGACATTTGTTCGTGGCTGCCTAAAGAATCATAAAGTCCACACGCCTGCGCATAAAAACACTCGTCGGCGGTGGTCGGCGGTGGTCGGCGCGGTCGGCGGTAATTTCTGTCGTCAATTACACAAGCCCTATGCCTGAAAGTAGCGTGTGTTACTCACGTGATTTGGAGTAGACGTTGTCGTTGTTTAGAGATTTGCACTCAGGGCAGCGTGTCACTGACGCGGCGCGTGTGTCCATGTAGACACTTTTACAATATTCACAGACGTAGAGTTCAGACTCGTTAAGCACGAGTTTTCTCTTTGACGCACGCGATGCACTGTAGGTCCACAAGCCGAGAAGAGCTAGTAGTGTGATCCCTAGGTAGGCGAGGAAGGCGATATCTGGGGCGATTTCAATCAAGATATTCTCTGTTGCTAAACACGATTTCGATATGTCCGGAGCTTAGCATCTCGGCCGTGTTGGCGGCAAAGCGCATGTTTGTGAGGATCTCTGTGGCGAGCTTTGAGTGAGGGGTGTCTGCATCGAGCAGGGCGTCGCTGTAGCTGCGAGTGTGCCAGCATATTTGTCCTGTCTTACTATCGCAGAGGACATCGTATTGAAGGGCTATTTCTTCCTCGATACCGAGGGCGTCAAGGGCGTGCATTGTCGTTGCAATTCCATCGTCGTTTAGGATTTGCGTGGCTAGCGGTCCTGACACAAACACGTGGATTTGTGGGGAAAGGGCTTCTATTTCTAGTGGCGCGGGGGCGCTAACATTTTTGCGTACATTGAAAGTGGGGAAACCGTATTCCGAAGCCATGGCGGCTTTTAGTGACGTGGGGCTATGTCGTGCGGTGACAGAAGGCAGTAGTGGGTGTGTTGACTTGGGCATCAGCACGTCATCGGGTAGAGGGCCTGTTGGCGTTTGTTGCGACACTAGCGCTGTCGCGCTTGTGCCGGATGTGGGTAGCTCTGCTTCGACCCACGTTGGCCCTGATGGTACTGGCTGCGATAGTTTCAGTATGGGGAAGCTGACGAGGACAAAGCCCAGTACATGGAGAGCTGCCGCAGCACCTAAGCCAAAAAGCATCTGGCGTGAGAGTCCAAACCACTTTTTACTCCGTATGTGCAGGGAGACCTCGCCTCCGCGTTTGCTTCCCTCTACTTTAAGCACGCTATAGCCACTCCGTGCTGCTATCTTCTTCGGGTTTGTACACGAGACGAATGCGTTTTCCGCTGTCTTGGACGATGGCGAAGAGGCGCAAGAATGTGCCGTAGTCTACACGCCGGTCCACACTTACAACTACGGTAGGCTGTGCTCCTTGATGCTGCTGCTCCAGGAAGTGGATTTCTTCGTGCAGCGTGTTCGGGAGTGCGACGAGGTCTACAATTGTCTTCTTGGAGCCTACATAGATAACATTTTGGGCGTCCATGACAACAAGTAGCTGGGTGGTGAGAGGTTCGGCGTCGCGGCCAAGTTCGGGGTTTTCAATGTGTAGTGACTTAAGAGGTAGGATATCTGAGGTGACAATGAAAAATATTAGCATCAAAAAAATGACATCCACCAGAGGTGTCAGGTCGATGAGGCTAAGAGATGGCTTGAGTCGCGTTTTAAAATGCATCAGTATCCTAGCTCGTCGTGGCGGTCAAGGAGCAGGTCTACAATTTCCGACGACGTCGTTTGCATCTCTAGCACAAAGCCTTCGATGCGGCTTACGATGTAGTTGTAGGCGATCACAGAGGGAATTGCCACCACCAAGCCTGCGGCTGTGGATATTAGGGCGTATTCCATTGCTTCTCCGATGTGTGTTGCCGAGATGTCAACCAAACCACTGAGGCGCATTTCTGAAAAGGCTTGAATAAATCCTAGTACTGTCCCCAATAGCCCGATGAGTGGGGCGATGTAGGCGATGATAGACAATATCTTGGCATTTTTTTCCAGGTGGGCGATTTCGATCATGCCACTAATTTCCATGGCACTTTCGATGCGGTCTTTATCTTTGTTGTGCTTGGTGAGGCCAGCTTTTACGATGTTGGCGATGGAGCCTCCGGTATTTTCGCAGATTTGTACAGCTCCGACCATGTCGCCATCTTGAATGGCTTTGCGTAGGCCTATGATGAAGCGATTGGTGTCTGTCTCTGCGCGTTTTAGGCTGATGAGCCTTTCGAAGAAGATAGCGAAGCTCAGTAGTGAGCAGCCTCCGATAATCCACAGGACGACATTCCAGTTGGAACTGTAGTGGAACATTGTAGCGAGCTGCCAGTGTAGGATACTCATATAGTATAGTCTCTCTTTAAGCGTTCTTGTGCTTGGGTGGCCCAGTATCCACCCATTTTGGCGACGGCTTCAAGCTGTTTCTGTGCCAGCTCGGGGCGTTGCTGTAGTTCATAGATATCAGCGCGTAGGTACATGGCTTTCAGGCGTAGAGTCGAAACAGCGTCGCTGTTAATGACTTGCGAAAGCTGACGCATCGCTTCATCGAGACGGCCCAGTTCTCGGTAGCAGTGGCTGCGTTGGATCCAGAGGTCTAGGTGTTCGTCGGTGCTAAGCACCTTGCCTTTGTTGGCGTCTTCGGCGGCGTTAAGGTATTTGAGTGCAGTTCTATAGTTGTCCTTACGCATGGCAATATAGGCCTGCTGGTAGCGCACACGTGAGAGATAATAGCCTCGAGTGACTTTGGCGCGGTGGAAGCGTTCGGTCATTTTGTCTAGAACTTGTAGCGCTTCGTCGTTTTGTCCTGCTTTAAGGTGTGCTATAGCAAGGCCATAGCTCGTTTCTTCAGCGATGGCGGGATAGGCTTCTCCCTGGATATTTAAGCCCCAAAGGGGGCTGCTTGGATTGTCGAGCGTCTCGAGAAGACCACGGAATAGGTCGATGGCGTACTCGATATAGATATCTCGTTTTGCCCCTTGAGATGCATTTGCGATAGCGAGGTTGGCCATCGCCCTTTCGAGGCGTGCGCGCAGATATACCGAGGCTAGGTCTTCTGTGGCATTGCCCTCTTCTAGCAGCCGTTCAAATGCCTCTTCACATTGCTGGAAGGCTGCGATGGCGCTATCCCAGTCTTTTTGGCGTATTAGATGGCCGGAGGGTGAGTGACGTGAGCGCTTTAAATCGAGGCCGATGAGAAGTTTTGCGTTAGCAACGTAAGAGGATTTGGGAAATTTTTTATCTAGGGCTTCGAGATGCTCGATGGCCGCTTCGTCGCCCTGGAGGTATTCTGCTAGCGAGTAGCTGTGAAAATAGGCTTCTGTTGCGTATGTGCTGTTAGGGTATTTGTCGTACACCTGCTTGAAAAGCTCTCGGATTTCTTCTTTTGGAGCATCGGACTGCTCCTTGCAGCGTGCAAGCCAGAATAAGGCATCACCAGCATGTTGTCTGTCGGGGTATTCTGAGTAGATGTGTTGAAACATCTGCTCGGCTCGACATAGTAGTCCAATCTTGTAATCACGTGTGGCAAGGATATAGAGAGCGCGGTCGGTGTATGGTCCTGACGAGTTGACTGCCACAAGACGCATAACTAGGTCTCTAATGGGGTCCTCGAGATTAGCCTGGTAAATGTACTTGTCATGTTGCGCCATCAGGCGTGCCTGCTCGTAGATGAGCTCCCCTGGATCATACTTGGTTTCGTGCAGGAGAGGATGCTCTCTTTCCAAGCTGTCCATAAACTGAATTCCTTGTTCTAGTGCGCGTTCCGTACCTAAAGCACTGTATGTTTGCATGAGGGCGGAAGCAGCATCTAGAGCGAGTTGGAGATCTACAGATTCTGAAACGGTCACGGCAGTTTGAAAACTTTGTGCTGCCGACTGAAAATGCGGGTGAGCACTTGTGTGGTCGCCGAGCTTTTGGATATCGAGACCCTCTTGTAGGTCATTCATCCCACGTAGGTACAAGTTCCGCCCGTATAGGGGACTCGTGCGTTGCTCCGCTGCCGTAAGTCTACGGTAGCAGCTTTCTCTTTCGGAAAAATTGTCGGCAGCATCAGCTTTCAGCAAAAGGGCTTGGGTCTTTGCGTAAGGAGTGACGAAATACTCTTCGTGACCTAGTAAAGCCTTTGCTTCAGCCATGGCTTCGGCACTGTTGAGGTGCTTCGCTTCTGTTATAAGTACTTCTGTTAGAGCTATTTGCACTTGATCGCAAGGGGATTTCTCTTGAAGCTCCTCGAGTATCTCACGCGATCGACGAAAATGACGCTGCCGCTCCTGTGCAGCGAGCGATGTCTCAGTGGCGCGCCGTAAGTAGGATGTTGCAAGCTGTAGTAATGTAGGCTTCCACCACGAGACTTTTTCCGGATTTTGGGGAGGGAGTGCTTTTTCGAAATAGAAAATAGCTTCGGAGTTATTACCTAAGTCTAGATGGCACTGGCCACGTAGGTAGTTGCGTTCGTAGCGCGTGTTGCTACTTTCAGCAATGGCCTCGTTTAACGCGTCGAGGCGCGTGAGTGCTGCCTGTGGATGCTGCGGTTCAAGCTCTAGGCGTACTATAAATAGCTGTGATTTCTCATATAATAGGGGGTCTTCTACAGTAATAGCCTCGAAAAGTGTGGCGGACTCGTCGCGTTCGCCTGCGAGAAAAAGGGTGTGGGCCAGTTCAAAACGTGTAGAAGCGCTTTCGTCTTTGCGCAAAAGTGTACGTAATGCGTCTGCAGCGCTTACATACTTCGATTGTTCTTTCAGTGATAGAGCATAAAGGCGCTGGTGGTGTAAGGAGCTTTCTCTGCCTACAGGGTATGTGTTGAGAAGCTCTTCATATTTACCCGCATCATAGAGACTTTGTCCCAAACGGGTGGCGATATCGATGCGCAGGTCGTGATTATCGCCTGGATAGGCATCTAGCGTGTCCAAAATGTCGTAATAGAGCGCAACAGCTTCGTCAAAAGAAGCCGCATCATACGCACGTTGTGCGGCAATCAACTCGTTTTGAAGTGCGCGTTCACTAATGGATGTCGCATGGATGTTGGCGGGCACAATTTGTAATGGTAACGCGCACAAAAAACCCAAAAATAGTGCTGTCGAAGGTCGAATCGCCACAAGAACTCACATTTATTTTCATCTAATCTCCCATGATACGTATGTGGAGGGCATAAAGTAAACCAGTACCCTTCGATGCCGGTCTCTGGAAGGGCGGCGAAGGGAAAAAACCTGCTTAGAAGCATTTCTCAAGCCAATTCTTACTATTAGTTTTTTAGTGTGAGTAACTGTTGTAATGACCGTTTTTCTATGTTCAGACGTATGTTTGAGCCGTATTAATTTACTGAGTTTAGGCTCTGAAGTGCTTTTATTGTTGTAACGTTATGATATGTAATATATAATGGGCTTTTTAAGAGGTTGTGGGTGGTTTTTTTGGGCCCAGAAGTACGCCAAAAGCGTGCGGAAAATGAAGAAAACTTGCTTTGTCAAGCTTCAGTGCTCAAAAAAATGTTGCACAATATAAGCTGAGTTAATTATTCAGGAAAACGTCAAGTGACTCTAACATTGGAGGAGTTTCTGGCATGGCATTAAACAATACCATCAAACAGATGACAGAACTTCTAAGCTCTATCCAGGTAGACTTAGAAAAAGCCGTGGGTGGCAATAAAGCTGCTTCCCAACGTGTGCGTACCGGTACTGTAACATTGGAGAAAATAGCCAAGCAGTATCGCAAGGAGTCTATTACTTCGGAAAAAGGTTCTACGGGACGTAAAACGAAGAAGAAGGCGACTAAAAAGGCTAAGCCTAAGGCAAAAGCGAAAGCTAAGCCAGCAGCAAAAGCGAAAGCTAAGCCTAAAGCGAAAGCGAAGCCTAAAGCAAAAGCTAAGACAACGCGTACATCTGCACGTGCTCGTGCACTGTCCGTTAAGCGTCCTACAGCTAAGTTGCCAAAGCGTCGCGCACGCGCTTAGTGCTTTTGTTGCACTGAGTTTTTCTTTAGAAGAGGCGGTTTTTCCGCCTCTTTTTTTTGCCCTTTCTCCATGGTCTAGTTCGTCGTAACTTTCTGTTTATCAATGAAAAAAAGAGGCCATGGAGGCCGTGGAGGGAAGAAAAGGTCATGGAGAGAACGTTCATGTTCATGGGGTAGGCAAATCTACTCTCCTTATTCGAATTTACAACGAAAAAGTGGACCCGTCTTCAGGGGCGAAGCCTCGACAGCTCTACAGCCTAGGGCGAAAGCTCTAGGTAGGTTGAAGAAGTATTCTAAGCTCTGAAGGAGCGACACAAAGTAGCTCTATTAAAAACAGTGTGCACTCAAACGTGAAAACGAATTTCTGTCGCTCCTTCAGAGCTAAATAGTCACTACACATTACCTAGCCCTCACGGGCTAGGCTGCAAAGCTGTCGGGGCTTCGCCCCCAGAAAGGTTGTTTTTGGAGTTCACACTATCGGTTTTAAGCTCGTTCCTATCAAGGTAGACCACGGGCAGTATGGACTGTCGATCGATACATGAAAACGGCCAGCCCTCCTAATATAGTACAATGGCACGAAATTACCACAGAGTCCACAGAGATCACCGAGGTTGAATGGGGGCTCTAACATAAGTACCACTAGTCACTTCGCAGGTAACATCAAAACCATAGACATCTGTATTAGTCCGATACCTGTTGTTGTCTGAGCCGCTCTGTGGTCTCTGTGAGCTCGGTGGTAAAATTTTGAATCTCGCTCGTTTGCTTGATATCTAAAATAGGTACTGATTGGGGTGAACTCGCTCTAAATGACAGAAAATAGTATCCTATTACATTCGTAATAAGGGAGTTCGATGCCTAAGAAGCGAGCAGAGCTATTTGCTACAGTGACTATTGATGACTACAGTGCCAAAGGGTATGGCGTCGGTACTGCCGTCTATGATGATGCTAAGCGCCTACAAGCTGAGGTGCCGTTCACCATGCCAGGTGATGTGCTTATGGCATCTTTGGGGCGTAAGCGTCGCGGGAAAGCTCAGGGAAGGATGCTTGAGCTTATGGAAGCGGCACCCTTGCGCTGCGAGGCGCGCTGTGCGCATTTTGCCGATTGCGGAGGATGTCGTTGGCAGCATCTCCCTTATGCAGCACAGATTCAGCAGAAAGAAACATGGTTGCGTGGCTACTTTGATCCGATATGTGATGTGGATGCCGTGGTACATTCCATGGTGCCATGTCCTGCTTCGTGGGCGTACCGGAATAAAATGGAATTTTCTTTCTCTCACAATGCTGCGGGCGATCGTTTTTTGGGCTTAATGAAGCAGGGAGGCGGGCAGAAAGTTCTGAATCTTAACGAATGTCATCTTGTGAACCCGTGGTTTACCGAGGCCCTCGCGTTGACACGCAAGTGGTGGGAGGCCTCTGATGTTGCGGCGTATCACCCTTACCGTGACACGGGAAGTTTACGCACACTTACAGTACGTGAGGGCACGCATACTGGTGATCGTTTGTTGATGCTGACGGTTTCTGGAAACCCCGACTACGCTCTCGATAGAGGCTCTCTAGACGCTCTTGTAGCGCTTTGGAAGGATTCATTGACTCCAAACGTCGATGAGGGGCGTTTATCGCTCTATGTGCGCGAGCAGCGCGCTATAAAGGGGCAGCCTACCTGCTTTGTTGAGGAATGCCTGTCGGGGCCATCGCAATATCGCGAGCAGCTTCATATCGATGTTACCGGGCAACCCACGCGTGTGATTGACTGTGGTGTTAGCCCATCGGCGTTTTTCCAGACGAATACGCGGCAAGCGGAGCGGCTTTATGCGTCGGTGATAGAGCTAGCAGAACTCTCCTCGGCTGATTGTGTGTACGATCTCTATTGTGGGACCGGGACTTTGGGACTTGTTGCAGCGCCTTATGTCCGCAGTGTTGTAGGTGTGGAGCTCGTTCCAGAGGCCGTACGCGACGCACGTGCCAATGCGGAGATTAACGGTGTGACTAACACCGAGTTTTATTGTGGCGATGCTGCGAAGGTTTTGGAGGAGCTTGCTAATAGAGAAGGGGTGAAAGCTCCTGATGTGGTGTTCGTCGATCCACCACGACCTGGACTTGGGAAGGCGGCGATTGAACAAGTGGGGGCTTTAGCGGCGCCTAAACTTGTGTATGTGTCGTGTAATCCTAAAACTCAAGCTCTGGATATTAAGGAACTTAGTCGGTTTGGATATCAGCTTGAGCTTTTGAAGCCCTTTGACCAATTCCCTCATACCGTTCATATGGAAACGATCGCAGTACTAAGGAGAAACAGCTAGTGGTTGGCTTTGACATCTTACAGAATGACAGTAACGGTCGAGCGCGTCTGGGCAAAATCAAGACCGCTCACGGGGAGATAGAAACTCCAATGTTTATGCCTGTGGGGACACGGGCTTCGGTGAAAACTGTCACCAACCAGCAGCTTTTGGATATCGACGCACAGATTATTCTAGGGAATACCTATCACCTCATGTTGCGCCCAGGAACGGAGATTATTGCTGAGGCCGGAGGCTTGCACCAGTTTATGAGATGGGAGAGACCTATTCTCACAGACTCTGGGGGCTTTCAGGTTTTCTCGCTGGCGAACATGAATAAAATCACCGACGACGGAGTGTTTTTTCGGTCACATATCGATGGTTCCAAGCATTTTTTGGGCCCGGAAGAGAGTATGGGGGTCCAAAAAGTCTTAGGCTCCGATATTGTGATGGCGTTCGATCAGTGTCCTCCGTACCCATGTCCGCGATCAGGAGTTGAAGCTGCGGTGGAACGCACGGAGCGCTGGGCGCGGCGTTGTCGTGACTATAGCTTACAAGAACATCAGAGCTTGTTTGGTATCGTGCAAGGAGGCGTTTATGCGGACCTGCGGCGCCAATCGACTGAGTCTTTGGTAGCTATGGACTTCGACGGCTACGCCATCGGTGGGCTTTCTGTGGGAGAGCCCATGGACTTGATGTATCAGACTTTAGATGACTTAGAGCCGCATTTACCTAAACATAAACCACGCTATCTCATGGGGGTAGGAACGCCACGTAACCTTGTAGAAGCGGTGATGCGTGGTATCGATATCTTTGATTGTGTGATGCCTACACGTAATGCCCGCAACGGAACAGCGTTTACGTGGGAGGGTAAAATCAATATCAGCGCTGGGCGCTATGCCAAGGATTTCGGCCCCTTGGATCCACATCTTGATAGCTATGCTTCACAATTTAGCCGTGCGTATGTGCGTCACTTAATTAACGTTGATGAAGTCACAGGCCTCACACTTGTGACGCTGCAGAATCTTGCGTTCTACCTCGACTTCATGCGTCAGATGCGTCAGGCGATACGTGAAGGTGCTTTAGATGCATTCTATCAGCGTGTTTGCGCGATCTATCCTAACTAAGACATGCCCTCGCAGTAAAAGGCGCTTCGTGCCACAATGACCCCATCAAAATAACTAAGGAAGGAATCTATGTTCAACTGTCTAACACGACTCTCTGCTCTGGTCTTTTGCTTGTTTTCCACATGCCTGTTTGCCCAGGAAGAGGTGCCCATGCCTCCACGAGACCAGGGACTGTGGCAGACTGTGGTGATGATTGGTATCGCCCTGCTTTTCTTCTACGTCATCCTATGGCGCCCTGAACAGAAACGTCGTAAGGAAATGGAAAATAGCCGTGACAGCATGAAAAAAGGCGATCGTGTGACTGCTATGGGTATCGTAGGTACGGTATCTAAAGTGCAAGAACATACCGTGATCTTAAAGATGGTCGATGGAAGCAAGATAGAATTCCTCAAAGCTGCGATCACCGAGGTCAATCCTTTGATTGACGGAGACACCACTGTCGAAACTCAGCCCGAGAAGGCCTGATGCAGTTCGAGGAGGAGATCGACGACTGGGACTTTCAGCGTGAGATGATGGTGGATACGCAGCTCATCTCACGCGGTATCAAGGATGTTCCGACGTTGCGGGCAATGGGCACAGTTCCTCGCCATTGCTTTGTTCCCTCTGATTTGCGTAAGCACTCCTACCAGGACGCCCCTCTTCCCATCGGTGACGGGCAGACGATCAGTCAGCCCTACATCGTGGCTCTTATGACTGAGGCGGCGCAAGTTAAAACCGAAGACCGTGTTCTCGATATTGGCACAGGCTCGGGGTATGCTGCTGCGATATTTTCCCGTATTGTTGATCATGTCTATACCATCGAACGTATCGCTGCTCTGACTAAGAAGGCAAAAGGCTGTTATACCGAGCTCGGCTATGACAACATCGAGTGTAAAGTTGGTGACGGGAGTTTGGGTTGGAGTGGGAAAGCTCCTTTTGATGCCATTGTCGTCACCGCTGGTGCTCCTGTCGTGCCTGAGTCGCTTGTGGAGCAGCTCAGCGATGGAGGACGGCTCATCATTCCCGTAGGCGATGCGTTTGGGCAACGTCTGCTGCGCCTCACTAAGGAGGCGTCGGGGGAGGTGCGCACGGAAACTCTTGAGTACGTGCGTTTTGTTCCTCTAATTGGCGCCGAAGGCTGGCACAGCTCGTAGGTGGGCGGTGATTGTGCGCATTGGGTGACTGAAGGTTACGCTAATAATTTTACCGCAGACCACGCAGACGGGACGCAGACACTTGACAGTGGAGCTTGCGACACTAACGCAGACAGGTGTTTTCATGCACATAGTTGGTGTAACAACAGACAGTTAGAAACGCCGTCATCCACGCTAGTACCGCGCCGACAACCGCCGACAGGTGCGTGTATACGTGGACTTTTTAATTTAATGACTCTTAGAGCAGCCAGCGAGAAAAAACAAGAAACCGGTACTCATGGGGATAACGTCTTTCTTGAAACGGTTTCTTGTCCTTTTCTCGCTCCCACAACCATCAGCGCCACGAATGATGGTGTACACTCTATTTAAGGCGCTGAGAAGACTTTTCCCATGAGCAGTCTAGGGATCTATGAGCCCGTCTGCGTGGTCGGCGTCCCGTCTGCGTGGTCTGCGGTAAAATTCTACCGTAACTCGCACTCACCTGATGGCAACATTCACTGTCGGCGGTGGTCGGCGCGGTCGGCGGTAAATTCTGACGTGAATTACATAAGCCTGATGCCAGCACTCGATAGACGCTAGCGGCGGTGTCCGAGGCGTCGTAGCACTGTAATGAGTCCGCGTTCGACACGCCACAAAAAGAGCAGCGCCACCACTGATGGAAGTACCAGAAGTAAAATAACCACACCTATGGCCATGCCTAGCATCGTGTCGCTAAGTTGTAAGCTAGATACAAGGCTTGTGGCTTTTTCGACAGCAGTGGCGTTGCGTTCGATAGCAACGGTACTTGCGTTAACAGCTTCGAGGTTGCGTGTGATCGAGTCGCTGCTTATGTCTACGGTTTTTTGGTTTTCGGCGATAGCTACGGACGATCTTTGGATCCAGTTGCTGTTGTCTTTGATGCCTTCACTGCTACTACGGATGACAGTAGCGTTTTCATCAATTGCGTCATTGATGGACAGCAGGTGGTCTCTGTTGGCATTGATGGCGTCGCTGCTGGCTTCCACAGCTTCTCTGTTGCCCTCTATGCTCTGCGTGCTGCAATCGACAGCATAGCGGTTGTATGTGACCGCGTGGGTGCTGCGTCGTACTTCGCATAGCATCTCTTGTGCGACGTTACAACCATTTAGAGACAAGAGTAGCATCGCAGATAGAATCGCACGAACAAACATCAGGGCCTCCGGAGACAGCATGGTGTTATCTCCTGAATAGCAAAAACTGGGCGCTAATGTGTAGTACTTTCGACTACGCGCGTGTTAGAGACATCTCTTCGCGGACGTTGGGGCCTTCGGCGCTGTCTAGGTAGTCGAAGACCTCGTGGATGCGCTCGATGACGACGGGGCTAGTCACAGCACCAAACCAGAGCCCCCATTCGCTATCGTCGTGGGGGTCGTTAGCTTGTTTAGCTTTGATGCTAAACGCATAGAGGTTCTCGCTGCGGTCGCGAAATAGGTATGTGGCGCCTACCATCTCGGGGTCTAGGAGGTCTGAGGGCAGCACCCAGTCAAAAAGCTGATCGGGGAATGTCGCGAGCTCTTCGGTGTAGATTGTCTGCTGCTCTGCCGAGCGCCTTTCGAAGCCACCTTCGGGATAGACAACGTATAACTTGCCGCCTTTGTGGAGGTATTCGCGCACAATCTGTGCTCTTGAACGAACCGTAAGCAGTTTGTCTAGGTCGTGAGCAATGGATGGATCCAAAAGTCCTGCGGGGTCTTCGTTCGGGCGTGTACACAGTGGTGTTGTTGGAGTTGGAGTGTGGATGACACCGACGAGCTCTGTGATTTCTCCCAGAGCCTGGGCGCAGGCCAGGACATGTTCGACAGTCCCTTGGGTACTAACAAATTTTATGCGGAAATCGTCCGAGCCGCGTTCGATGTAAGCATTTTGAGTGCGTAGTTCAGAAACGAGATCGAGAACATCGCCCTTGGAATGGATGTGCTCACTATACTCGACACACGCTTCGATGCGATCAAGCAGCAGACCTACATAGGCTTCGGGCTCTGACGGCGGCATAGATGCGTAGGTGGCGTTGCTATGCGCCTGGTGATGGATAAAAGAGGCGCATAAGATGGCAATGGCGCTGCAGCTGACGATGATGGCGAGCCAGTTTGTGAAAGATCGCGTTTTCATAAGAGTCACATGTCCCTATAAGCGTAAAGTGTTAATAGGCAGTGTATCACACGGAAGAAAAATTGAATATCCTATCGATTTCCGTCCGGGTAACGGATTTTTATGCGCTTTGGCTGTCTGGGTGAAATCGTGACATGTGTCGACGCAGGCTTGGGGAAGACTCCGTCGCGGGCGGCGAAGATAACGTGGTACTGTCCTTCAGGTAGAGTAAGGCTGCGCTCCCGGCTAGTCAGAGTCTGTGTTGTTGGAGGGGCGTTTGCATCCACGGGGATGAGTGTGACAGCATATCCGCTTACGTTGCTGGTGAGCTCTAGCTTGCCTAAACGCAGAAAGCTGACATTGATGTACGCGTCTTCGTACGGATTGACATCGACCTCTTCAGGTGAGGGAGCCTGCTCATAATGTGGGGCTGAAGTGGCGAAATTAAGCAGGTAGTCCCCAGGAGGCAGCTGCTTGAACTGGTGGCGGCGTCCCCGGCCATTCCACTCTTGCATACTTGCAATGTGCTGCAGGCTGTAGAGTGCCCGATCGCTGTTGCTGCTGATGGTAAGCAATCGACCCTCAACAAAGGTAGTAGAAAGCTCCGTTGCATGACCCGCTTCGATTTCTACTATCTCGGAAGCTTTGGACAGATAGCTGCTCGGCAGAGAATACGCGACTTTGTAGGTGCCAGGAGGCAGAGAGTCGAAATACCACGAAATCTGCTGCTCGTGGGAAAACGCCTCCAGAGAAATGCGGGGATTCCCGTTTTTACCTTCGAGGGTGATAGTTGCGCTTTCTCCCGAGGGCATTGCTGCATCTATCGTCAGCCATCCGAGGTCCGACGAGCTATTCGAGGGTGTAGCTGAAGCGACAGCATGTTGTTCGTCGGCGCCGTCTTCATCTTCGAACAAAGTTTGCGTGCAGCACTCGTCTGGTAGACGCACTACCACGAGGGATCCGCTCGGAGATGTCGCTATCGTGTTGGTCTCGTCAGTGGAGATATAGAGGCTTGTGACTAAGGGCAGTGTCGACGGCTCGTGCGCTTCCAAAATGTTAAGGTTTTGGTCTGTTGAGAGGGTTAAATCTAGGCCAGCGTCGAGCTCGCGCCCCACGGCGTCCCCGTCGCTATAGCAGCGCCCATAGGGCACAAGGCCACTGCAGTAGGCGTCTTGAGTGAGCCAAAAACGTCCGTGAGTAGTGTCCACATGTTGGTGGCTGGGGCTTGTTAAAATCGCCTCTTCCAGACCAGGCTCAAAGACATCTAAAGGGTTACGAATATGTCGGTGCGCCTGTCTTTTAGCGTGTCGTGATTCGATAGTGACGTCAACGGCAGTGAGGGTATTTTCGTGGATATCCAAGCGATGGGACGAGGGCTGTTTGAACAATCCGTCGCGGTTAGGGACTACAAATTCAAGACGATAGGGTCCCGGACGGAGGCTATCGACGCGAACACTCTTCTCGCTATGTCCTTCATGTGATGATTCAGCATGGGCGCGAGGAAAAAATGTGTGATGCCCCTTGTCGTCAATGAGGCGAAAGCGGATGCGGTCAAGCCGAACATCCACGGGATCGGTGCTATAGGTGACAACAAGAGTGCCTGAATCCTGCGCAGATAGTGGCATGTCCGCAACGCTAGGAACCCACCACATGCCTATCGCGATGGCGACGGCAATTACTCCTACACGTAACCAGTTTGTGCTCATTATTCCTCTCCATCTCCCCAGATCAAGAGACGGAGTGTAGCAAAGCCGCTAATTAAGTGAAGAAATGATGTTATCTCAGCGTGTGTGTCACGGAAGCTGTCTCATGAGACCCGAAGAAAGTGTAAGCAAACCACACAGGCGCTCCAAATACACGCAGGTTTTCATGACGCTCGAAGAGAGTGTAACGAAATGGGCGGGGTAGGCTTCGCAACAGTCAACTTGTCTCAAAAAGAAATTCGTCCTGAGGCCCGAAGGGCTGAGAACCTGTATAGCCCCGGGTGTAGCCCGGGGAAGGCTCAAAATAGACTCTGAGCCCTGTAGAGAGTGTAAAGTAATCTCGAGATCGATTGAGCAATCGTTGATTTTTCATGAGACCCGAAGGGGCGACTCATTGTAGCCCCACCCGGGAGGGTGGGGTGAAGTATAGAAAATTCCGGAGGCCTGTAAGGCCGACTCATGGCTCACAGATACTCATGAAC
>JAJFMA010000182.1 GCA_021772415.1 Chlamydiota bacterium | reverse complement strand
GTTCATGAGTATCTGTGAGCCATGAGTCGGCCTTACAGGCCTCCGGAATTTTCTATACTTCACCCCACCCTCCCGGGTGGGGCTACAATGAGTCGCCCCTTCGGGTCTCATGAAAAATCAACGATTGCTCAATCGATCTCGGGATTACTTTACACTCTCTCCTGACTCTCCTGGTACTCCTGGTTTCCGTGCGAAGAAAGCAAGGCACCAGGACAGGCAGGAACACAGGAAAAATCTTGATGGTGCCAGTTGGCTACGTGATAGCCTTGTAGAAGCCTTATGTAGCTGCTTACGTTGGCTAAGATTGCTAACACTGAGGCTCGTGCCACTGGTTAGTATCACGGATTTTATATGGACAAAAGGACCAAAGGACGGCTGACGTCCATTTGGTCCTTTGGCGAAATCGGATAGAGCGCTTGCTACACACCTGCTCGTGTAGAGGAGGGGCGTCTGCGTGCGCCGGCCTTTTGAGGCTTGCGGTTGCTTCCAAATTTTGGAGATTTTTCAAACGGCTTAGAACGCCTATTGAAGTTCGAACCGCCGCCTCCTGGCTTACGTCCTCGTGGTCCACCCTTGAATGCACCAGGACGAGCAGTCGATTTGCTCTTAGGTCTTGGCTCCATTCCTTCAATCGTGCAGATATTCAGTTGGATGCCAGTGAATTTGCCAATGTCTCTAAGGACAGGTTCTTCCTCATATTTGGCGAAGGAAATCGCTATGCCACATGCTCCAGCTCGGCCTGTGCGTCCAATACGGTGCACGAAGTCTTCGGCACGTCCTGGCAGATCGAAGTTGAATACGTGCGTGAGGGATGCTACGTCAATACCTCGTGCAGCAACGTCTGTTGCGACTAAGATCTTGATGATGCCTTTGCGTACTTTGCCTAAAGTGCGTGTACGTTGACTTTGGTTCATGTCGCCATGTAGCGACCCTGAACGATAGCCGAGATCTCTTAAGTGGTCCGCGAGTTCTCCGGCTTGTCGCTTTGTCGATGTAAAGATGATGCCTTGACCAATTTCTTCAGCTTCGAGAAGATGCTCCAAAAGGCGCTTTTTATGACCGATGTTATCGACATAGAATAGCTTCTGCTCGATGCTTGAAGCAGTGGTCTCGCTAAAAGTTACGCGAAGCTCGCGCGGATTGTTCTGGAGCTTCTTCGAGAGTGTCACAATTTTCTTGTCGATTGTCGCAGAGAATAGCAAGGTCTGCTTGGTCTCTTTGATTTCGGATGCGATCCGCTCCACGGGAGCAATAAAGCCCATATCGAGCATACGGTCGGCTTCATCGAGGACAAAAAATTCCACTTCACTTAAGTTGACACGCTTGCGATCGAGTAGGTCGATGAGGCGCCCAGGTGTGGCAACGAGAATGTCGCATCCGCGTTCGAGCTGTTTGCGTTGTATCATGTAGGAGACCCCGCCAAAGACAACGGCGGTTTTAACGTTAGGGTGTGCCTTGGAGTATATGCTTGCTTCCTTAGCTACCTGCTCGGCAAGTTCACGTGTTGGAACCAAGATAAGGGCGCGCGGCTTGCTAGAGCGTTGGCGTGGATTGTTTGCTAGGCGTTGTAGGATGGGGATGAGGAATGCTGCGGTCTTACCTGTTCCCGTTTGTGCGGAGGCGACAACATCTGTCCCTTCGTTAATCACGGGTATCGCCAACTGCTGAATAGGAGTAGGCTCTTTGTAACCAAGCTTTTTTATAACATTAAGAATTTTGGCGTCGATGCCAAGACTTTCGAAATCGCTCACGGAATCTCACTTTGTTGAGTTGTTAAAAACCTCAACAGACGGAAATCCGAACGCAAGGTCACACTAAATAATTAGGGATAAGAAGCCTGAAATAGGCAATTTTAAATCTATCTAAGCCCTTAATTGGAGAAATGTAACATATATCGGGATTGTTTTCCAGATATATCCTTCTCTACCCCCAGCCGTGCCCCTGCCCGTGCCCGATTTCGAAGAAGAAATCATCGCCGAGCCACGGAGTCGCAGAGTTCGGATGGGGTGATGGGAGCTGCTGAAGTATGGCACGAGGCTATTGTAGGTGACACGACAGGATAAACGCAAAGGAGCAAAGACGCTAAGGCGCAAAGAGAAGATTATAGTGGTATAGTGGTCCCCAATGTCTAGACCAAAAGTGTTACCTATGTTGGTGAACTGTACCTCTCATCCGACCCCTTAAACTCTGTGGCTCGGTGGTGAATTCTAGATGGGAATACAAGGAGACAAGGAGACAAGCGGGTGAGCTTTGATGCTCACCCGCGAGTAGGGTTTATTTGGTTGTAGCAGGTTCAATGAGGAGACTGCTGTCTCTCCATTTGCCCTGTCTATAGCGTGCAAAGACCACGACGGCTGCTGCCACGCCGTAGAGCACCAGCATCGACTGTGCTGTGGTGACGGAGGCGCCTCCAACCACAACGACCCAGTAGGTTGGGGCGACAAGAAATGCCCACACCGACGCTGTTCCTGCGATCATCAGGAAGAACGTATCTCCAGCTGCCGACAAGATGCCAACTGCTAACGTTCTTAGGCCTCCAATAAACAGATAAGCGCTGCTAAGCAGTAGGCCTACCCGAATAAGAGGACGCAGGGCCTCGACGCTCGTCTGCATCTGTGAGGCGTCGCCATGGGCGTTTTGTGCCACAAACAACGCAATCACCGAGTCGGAGAACACCCACAGGCATCCTGCCAATATGATGAAGTAGCCCACGAGGATGATGCATCCCGAACGCAGCACATTGTTCAAACGATCGGTGAGGCCCGCACCGATGAGGTTGCCGCTAAGTGATGCGGCGCCTCGTTGCAGTCCTATCGTCACACAGGCAAACAGAGGGATTAGGCTGTGGCAGAGGCTTGTCACCGTAAGGTGCTCAGCGCTCGTTTGAGCCATCATGCTAAAGAACATGCCCCATGCCAGCATCTCGAGTGTCAGGCCGACGCCAGGAGGCAGTCCAACACGCAAGCAGCGCTTACATAGGTCCCAGTTCCATTGGTAGCGGTCGACGCCATGCTCCTCGCGGTGCTGGCGACGTATGAAGGCCCAAAACAGGAGCAGACCCTGCACCAACATCCCTATTCCCGTGGCGATGGCAGCACCTTTTACTCCCATGGCCGGGATGTAGCCGTCGACACCAAAGATGAGGATCCAGTCGAGCCCCACATTGCAGAGGTTGCCGATGATACTCATCCTTTTGACGACAGCAGCTTCTCCGCGTCCAATGAAGAACGCTGAGCAGGCACCTATCAGTCCGAAGGCCGGGCCGAAAACGACAAGCCAGGAAAAATACGTTTCCTGTAGGGCGCTGTCACCATGGCTCAAAAAGAACCATGAGCCTCCCGATAGTGCCAGCGGCACAAACACAAGAGTCGAACCTAGCGCCAGCCAGATCATCTGCCAGGCCGGAGCTCCCAAGCTCTTGAAACGTTTGGCGCCATTGTATTGGGCAATGACAACCTGTGCCATCTCAAGAACAAGCTGGAAGCCGTAAGCAAAGGCCCATGCAATGGTGCCAGCGTTCACTGCGGCTCCTAAAGCCTCTAAGGAAAAATGCGCCAAAAATAGGCGGTCTATGAACATCATCAACGTGGTAGATAGCCACGTGATCATGAGCGGAAACGATGTGGATAGCAGATCCCATACGCCACCGCGTTGCGATTCAGTACAATGCATATATGTATGCCTCTATATACGTCATGAGCCAAACTCATGAATTTGAAAAATATCAAGGTCCAGGCGGGTTAACGCCTAGTGTAGGGAGCGTATATGCGGCGAAATTTTGGGCCGATGCTCTGGTGCAAAAAGATTCCGTTACGTCATCTGTTGCAATGACGCGCGACCTTATTGCTGTAGCCTCTCGGTTGCATGTGGCTGTTGAACCACGAATGCGACCGCCACAGAAGGTGTTACTGAGTCTTGTCCATTATCATCGGTGCCCACTCACTATAGACGACAACGAAGTCCGTTCGCTGTCTGGGTGAAATGCAGCAGGGGCAATTGTCATGCTGCACTTTGTTAAACAGTCTAGTTATATTGTAAAAACTAGTTTTGATCAACTTGTAATATCCATTTGCGGGGCGTTCATGTAAGATATTTGGCCAAAAGCAAACGGAATGTGACTCTAGCTAAGGAAGGCGTAGCTCTTGTCATTACCCCAAAATTGCAAATATTATTTTTAGCAATGAATGCAAGCGTCTTAACTAGACTAGAGATATTGGTAGGTGATTGGTTCTGAGGTCCGAAGGACTGCCTTATGATAGCCCCACCCGTGAGGGTGGGGTAGAGTGAAATATGAATTTGAGCCCCACCGGGGCGGCTTGTGGCCCCGATTCATGGATCCGGAAAAGAACGCGCTTCGTATTACTCATGGTATGGGATAAAACGCTCTGTGTTGGTTTAATCCGCTGGGGCCACAAGCCGCCCATACAGGGCTCAGGATGCTTTTTTGCTTTACCCCACCCTCACGGGTGGGGCTATCATAAAACGGCCCGTTGGGCCTCATGATGGAACTCACTGGATTTGATTGAGGATATGAAAAGACCTAAATTCGAATATTTATTTACAAATTTTGGGTAATGACAAGACTAACAGCCCTAGCTCATTTGTCTACGGTTGTCTGCGCCTCGTCTGTGTGGTCTGCGTCTAGAAGGAACCTGGAAGCATACAAGACCTAATGCGTACGAAGACCCATCAGCGTTCAACTGTGACAATCTTTAGCGATTTGT
>JAJFMA010000181.1 GCA_021772415.1 Chlamydiota bacterium | reverse complement strand
CCATTAGCGAGTTCCACTCCACGCACGTAGACTTCAAAGCGCTCGGCGACCTCTTCGTCGTCGATCTGCGTCTTGCGCGCTAGTGCTGCCTGCGTCGCGGGGTAGTGTGAAAGAACACAGATGCTTTCCTGGCCAAGCTTTGGTTCTACAGCGAGGGCGAGAATGTAATTAAGCAGGTCATCGCGCGAACCGCTCACGTCGCTGGCACCTAAATCCCGCGCACAGCTACGCAATTGCTCGTCGCTTGCACGCACATAATCAAGACCCACATAGCGTTTGAGCGCGTCGCGATAGGAAATCTGCTCGACACCAAAATCCCCAACGAAGAGGCGCACGAAATCAACGGTCTCGTCGATCATGTCCTGAAACGACCAGCCGACACGATACCATTCGACTAGAGTGAATTCGGGGTTATGGAGGGCGCCAGACTCTCCGTCACGAAAGACGTGCGAGAGCTGGTAGATATCCCCAGCGCCATCCACGAGAAGGCGCTTCATGGCATATTCTGGGGAGCTTTGCAGGTAGCAGCGCTCGTTGCCGTTGTATGTCGCTGTAACGAGGTCTATATGAACGTCGACGGGGGCGCAGCGTGTAAGCATGGGGGTGTCGACTTCGACGACACCCCTCGCTGAGAAGAAGGTGCGCGCCGTCGCCAACATATTGGCACGCTGGCGCAGCGCTGCTGTAGAGAAAGCCATTATCCGGAGACTCGCGAGGCATACTCGCCTGTGCGTGTGTCGACTTTAATCACTTCACCTTCATCGACGAAGATCGGTACCTGCACTTTAGCTCCTGTTTCCAGGACTGCAGGTTTTAGCACACGACCCGACGCTGTATCACCGCGGACACCTGGATCACATTGCGTGATTTTGAGTTCCATGAACGTCGGAGGTTCGATAGCAATGGCATCACCATTGTAGAACACGATGCCATAGACCTGGTCTTCAAGAAGCCATTTGTCGGAGTCCCCGATATTTTCCGAAGGGACTTTAGCCTGCTCAAAGGTGTTGTCGTCCATAAAGACGACGCCATCGGGCTCGCGGTAGAGCATGCGACGCTGTGTCTCAAGGACATCAGCCTGGTCGACGCGGTCACCGGATTTGAAGGTACGTTCGATGGTGCGTCCATTCATCAGATGTTTAAGCTTCACGCGGTTAAACGCTTGGCCTTTGCCTGGCTTCACAAATTCGTTAGCGATGATGGAATACGGCTGGCCATCGATCTCAATTTTCATGCCGGGTTTGAAATCACTCGTGCTTACTTGTGCCATAACAGATTGTACCTATGTCGTTTAGCTTGTTCATTCTAAAGACAATCAGCATAGCATGCTTTTCACCAAAAGTCGAGTGATAGAGAGTACACCGCGAGAAGGAAACTCCCGTCTTCTCCGGTTCATCCTAGTGTCTTGGTTTCCCTGCACAGAAACAATGACCCGCATTGCTGCCCGAGGTTCGGGCTAAAAGGTGGTCGCCTCAACCAAAAAATCATATTAACTATAAATAGAATAATTATTACATATGTTAAAATAACTAATATTAGTTAAGTGAATCTATACAAGGTTTATTAATGTCTGTAGAAAGGTACGGTGACAGCCAAGGATATACGCCTTCGTCCCTCGAAGGCGCCCGTACGAAACAACAGGCTCCATTGAGCTCCAAGCAGATCAGCAAGGAACGGCAGGCGATCAAAAAACAAAGCGAGATGTGTCTGAAGCTACTCGACCGTATAGCGCAGGCTGAAAGCCGCCCTATGCACGAGTCGCCGCATACACATCGCGGAATGTCTTCAGCAGGCGACGCTCGTTTATCTCGACTCCTTCAACGAGAGGGTAGCTACTCAGTGGCGCTGAAGCGCTTCTCTGATCCTGACGCGGATGCCTTCACCGAAATTGCAAAGCTGGAAGTGAGCTATGCAAATGTACAAGAACTTGCGCGTCACAATCCCAAGCTTCGTCCGGATGCGCGAAAGCTGGGGCTACGTGTGGCACAACTATGTCAAAGACGTGATGAGCTGGCTGCAACGCGCAGTCCTAAAATCAATGAATTCAACAAGCAAAAGGAAAATTTCGACAAGCTACTGACTAATTTAAAGAAGACGCAGATGGGCACCCGAACGGTACCTGGCATCATGTTTGACGTAGCAGATTACAGACGCTTAGGGGAGGGCGGTGATCCTGAGGGCTTGTGCAACGATCGCTTAAGGAAAATGTGGGGAGCCTTTGAGAGGATTGAGGCAGATCCCAGTATCTCTCAGGAACACAAAGAACGCGCTCGTCACGATTTTCAATCGCTAGAACGTCGCGTCTATGCCACAGTCAACGAAGCATATAGGGATCTACTCCAAAGCGATGACTACCGTACCCTTTCCCACACAGTAGACGAGCTACGCACAACATTGGAAAGGGCACAAAACAAGCCGATCGGGTCAAAAGAGCAGCAGAAACTGTTAGCCGAGGCCGATAAGGTTCTTGAGGAGATCTGAGAAATCGCCCGTTCTCTCGAATGCAATCTAAGGGACGATCAAGCTATGGGAGAGATGTCTCCTGTGGATCTGCTCAGAGTAGATATTGTGAGAGATTTTCGCTCTTTGGAATCTGATATAAGCACGGTGCGAGAAGGACGTAGACTCAACACTCCCTCGGCAAAACTCATCAAAAGGATCCAAAAACAGAACCTTAAACACTCCAGACTTAGCCCAATGCGTGTCCGTCGTACCGTTGGAGATTATGTGAAACTTAAAGGCTCGAAAAAGGTCTCGCAGGAACTCGACAGCATCGCTGGCAGCACCCTAAAGACACAGAAATTCATTGAAAAAAGCGTCAAAGACGACAAAGTAGAATTCGTTAAAGAGGAAATTGAGGCCGTCATTTACGACCTAGAACATAGACTCCAAGCACTAGAGGCGCTATTGGACCGTGTTTCTTCCACATGGGATGGCAACGATATGGAAAGTCAGCTGCATCAACGTGCTGCAGACATCCGTGGACAGATCAACAATCTCAAGGCTGAGCAGCACGCCATGGAACAGCTTTATGTGGATAGTGCAGAGCTAAAATCTATGCTTGAACGCCACCAAAGTCCCGAACAAAATCTAGCAGCAATCCACAACGGCCTCGAAGAAATCGGTCGAACCGATGCTGACTATGTAGATGTGATCAACGAGCAAATTACCTATATCGAAGAATTTACACACCCATGGAAAACAGACCTCGAAAACCTATCTGTAGCGGTCATGAAAGTGGACTTAACAGATAAGGATGCGGAAAAAATTCAGCAAGTCATTAACAATATTCAAGATGTACTTGAACAAGCCTCTGAACTGCGAGGTGGTCTAGCTGTTTTGCGACAAAGCAGACCTCACGCCATTCTCAAAGGCGCACAACGAAGTGCTGGAAATCTCCCAGATCAGTTAGCGGATGCGCTGGTCGAAGGTAACTACGACCAAGCAGGACAAACACTAGACCGGCTACGAGAACAGCAGGCTTCCCTTCTTACTCTTCAAATGGCGAAAGTTGACCAGAGAGAACTTCTAGCGACGCTAACTATGGTGGAAGAAACCATCGCTCAAGCTACAGATATGTTTGTTTCCCGTATCGAGGAAGACATTCAGGGGCTTCATGAGCAGATCGAGGAGATACAGACGTCTGTTCGCGCAGATATCACCGACGGCAGGATCGATCAAGCCGACGCGCTATCATTGAGATTTGCGCAACAAATACGAGGTATCGCACGCATGCGCCCACATGTGTCTCCAACCGCTCAACAGCATCTGGAGGAGGTCGAAGAGGCTGTGGAGGCTCTCAGGACCGAAATCTATGAAGCGCGCACGCAAGCTAAATTCCGCGATGCTGTAACCTTGGTCATCACCCTTGAGCATCAGGCTCAAGAGGAGATTGACGCGGGGGATTTCGACGACGCTGAGGCGACAGTCAACGAGTATAAAGAGGCTCTTTCAAACGCAAAAACCCTGCAGCAGTGGAAGCCCGAAAGGTTGGAGCAAGTCAGTGAGCTCGATCAAAAACTCGATCACCTGCTCCGTGAGCTGAGTCAACATAGAACAAAGCAGGCGCAAGACATCGTTCGCGACCAGATGAACGCTATTGAGTCACGAGTTGATAGCTGCCTCATACTTGGCGATATTGACGGCGCTGAATCGGCGCTAGCAGAGTTGAAGAATGTAGCAAAACAGATCGAACAGGCCCCTCAAATGAGCTTCGATGCCAAATCAGCTCTGGATAGCACCCTGTCGGATCTCAAAAAATCTCTCGCTGCCAGAATAGCATGGATCAACAAAGCTCCAGCCGATCAGCGCACAGCGCTAGTGCAGGCTTATACCGCCATCCAATATGCTCAGAACCTTACCGACGGGCTTTCGCAAGAGGAAGTTGATAGCACCTACAATGGCAACCGCTACCGTATGTTCGGTCCTGATCAGGAGATGGGACGGAATCTCAGAGAATATGCCAACGTGATTGCACAGCATTTTACACAGCATTTCGAAGTTGAACACTTAGATAGATTAATCCAAGCTAACATTAGAGGCCCGGCCGCATTTGAATGGGTAGGACACGAGCTCATGGTCCCTCCCAGTGCCTTAGCATTGCTGGATCAAAACGCCGGATTCCGTGCCCTTGTGGCAGCAGAGAAAATAAATGCCAGTAGCGAACTCGTTCCGGCAGCTAGGGAAGCGCAGAAACGCCTAGAAAAGATTCAAGGGGGAGAACAAGGCAATGACTGGACTTGGATGCAGCAAGACGAGGTGCTAGCGGAAGTTGAACTACTTCAAGGTGTGCTTACAAAGTACCTACTCGTCACCTATGGGCAAAACGCAGTTGATGCCGTCGGCGACTACCTTAGAGGAAGCTCACGTGAGGTACGTGACATTCATGGAGATACAGTAAAACTCGAAGACGACAGCGCCTTCGTCGCCTTGGCAACATCGAAAAGGCGAATGGAAATGGTGTCACATATTGAGATTGCTGAAACAGAGTTCCAGAGGATGTACGAGACGATTACCAAGCAAGAGACCTTGATGGAATCCGTATTATGGTTTGTTACAGGCATCGAATCCAATCAGTGGTCCCTAGATCTTAGCACCCGTATAGAACTGGAACAAACTAGGGACGAATTGGACACATACCTTTACAGCGTTTACGGCGAGGACCTTGCATCCGTACAGGAAGCGCGAGACCTAGGCCATCCAACTTACGTCAATGCCCTTGGTGAGACCGTCCCTACCCCCGCTGACCGAATGCTGGATGCACGCACTAAAGTACATTCCGTACTAGGCCTGCATGAACGCGGCTTTACTGACACCGATACACAGGCCGCATAAGCCGCCCCTAAGAGAGTGTCAAGAAATAGAGAAGCAAACTCAAAATACTTCTTAATTCACTAATGTTTAACTACATACATTCCCTATAGCGCGAGCGCAGCGAGGGCCACGGAGTGCGTGCGCTTTGCGCCGCCTTTGTGAAGTTCGTAGACATGAAAAGTGCCTTCCAGAAGTATCTGTCGGTGACTATTCTGACGACGTTGCAAAGCAAAAAGCTCTTTGGAATCGTTCGCATCTCCAAATAAGGAGTCACGAACACTAAAATAGGCCTGTGAAGTACATGTAGATACTAAAAGGCGGCGCGGAGCGCCGCACTCCATGGCACTCGAGGACTCGCGCTATCGGTGTATGTCATTGCTTGCTTTAAACTTATGACTTAAACATAAGGTCGCGACGATTTCTTTACACTCTCGCAAGAGCGATTGTGGGCACGCGCTCCACGGTAAATTTCGATGAGGTCCCTGCGGGCCTCATGCCTTGAAGCAAAAAGAGATTTCACAATTTTCCTTGTCGGCGTTATGGTGAGGCATAGAGTTAGAAGAGAGAGTAGCTTATGTGGTTCAGAGCCTTTAAAGACTATCCCCCCGATACTCCGCTGCGCCACGAGAAGGTTGAGCCCGGCAAAGGGATCACCGGCTGCGAGATGCACGAAATCAACGGTTGGGGTGAGGAGCAACACCGCTACCGTAAGCCCCGTAAGGGGATGATTTCTCGTATGCTCGACTATTGGTTTGGAAGTGAAGGACAGGACGAGCGATGAAAATCCGGCGTAAAGGCAGCCACAGCTGGGACATGCATGTCCACTACCACCGCTGCCCTGAGTGTGGGGCGGTGTTTGAGTCTCGCGACGACTACGAGTATCGCATGGGCAAGTACCAGAAGGATTTAGAGTGCACGCGCTGCGGGGCTACCTTCAGCACGACAAAGCACCACAAGCAGAAATTTGGGCCTATCTTTAACTAGTGAGGAAATCTGTGCCTGATCACGAGCCTACAGCCGAAGAGATTGACGAACAGCGTATTATCGAGCAGGAAAAAATTGGACGCGACACCCTAGAGCGCTATAGTGGCTCGCACTACACTGAGTATCAGCCCTATGTGCTGCTAACGAATTTCCCGCACTACGTCCACTACTTTGCAGAATCGCGCAACGTTCCGATCCATGAAGGGGCGATGTTCAAAGTGGCCCACAGCCCGGACGAGCGCATCAGCATTTTGGATTTCAAAATTGGGTCTCCCGCCGCAGCCCTTGTTGTCGACCTGCTGGCGCAGCTTCCTATTAAAGCGACATGTGTCCTCGGTATGTGTGGGGCCTTACGCCGCAACTATCAGATCGGTGACTATTTCGTTCCTGTAGCAAGCATCCGTGGCGAAGGCACATCAGACTTCTACTTCAGTCCAGAGGTGCCGGCTCTAGCGAACTTTGTCGTCCAGAAGATGGTCACAAATATTTTGGATGAACAGGAGTGCACCTACCATATCGGCATCACACATACAACAAACAAGCGCTTTTGGGAATTCAACGAGGATTTCAAAGCACGCCTAAATGAAACGCGCGCACAAGCTATCGAGATGGAATGTGCGACGCTGTTTATGGCAGGCTACCACCACAAACTCCCTGTGGGGGCCTTACTCCTCATTTCGGATCGTCCTCTAGATGTTGGCGGCGTGAAAACAAAGTCGCAGTCCGAACACATCTTTGAAACATACACCGCCGATCATGTTGAGAAAGGCGTACTTATCGCAAAAGCAACGCGTGAACACCTTTTCACTAGTGTCAAAGGCGTCTATCGCGGTTCACGCCGCCGCTTTGAAGAGGACTAGGAAGATCCTTCTGACCAAGACTGGACAATGGGAAAGCGCCACCCTTTAGTAAACGCTTTAGACGTCACACGCAAGCCAGCAGGGTACTGCTGGCGCTTGTATTCACTGCGATGCAGCCTACGGACGAGGTCTCGAACGAGCATTAAATCAAACCCGTACGTGTTGGCGATAGCTTCGGGAGTCTGCCCTTCTTCGAGGTACTGCTCTACCACAGTGTCGAGAATCTCATAGTCTGGCAGAGAGTCAGTATCGCGCTGATCGAAGCGCAGTTCGGCGGAAGGGGGCTTATCGAAGATGCGCTCCGGCACGCATTTTTTGTGGGTGTTCGCAATACGTGCTAACCCATAGACGTTGTATTTGGCGACATCAGCAAGGACACCCAGGGCCCCGCACATATCCCCATAGAGCGTGGCGTAGCCCATAGCGAGTTCGCTTTTATTCCCCGTTGTCAGTACTAGCCACCCAAATTTATTCGACAGCGCCATCAGGATCATGCCACGTACACGCGATTGCAGATTTTCTTCCGTAAGGTCGGCGTCGCGCCCTACCCACTGCGGCTCTAGAAGATCAAGATAGCTTTGGAAGGGCCCTTCAATAGGAATCTCACGTAACTCAATACCCAAGGCTTGCGCTAGCTGCTCGGCGTCCTCCAGACTCTCGGGAGACGAGTAGCGCGACGGCATAGCGACAGCAACGACATTGTCGGCACCTAAGGCTTCGGTGGCAATACACGCCACAACAGCGGAGTCGATACCTCCACTTAAGCCTAGGCACGCTTTCTCAAAGCCTTGCTTACGAAAATAGTCACGTACCCCCAACACCAATGCGTCGTAGATTTCACGGTTGCCATCGACACTAGGATATTGTGGATTTTGCTCGGTGTCGGTGTCGACATAGATGAGTTTTTCCTCGAAGCTAGGCCCACGAACATCTAGCTCTCCCGATGCATCCACGTACAAGCTGCTGCCATCAAAGATCAAACTGTCGTTAGCACCTACCTGATTACACAAGACAACGGGACACCCCAAGGCCCGCGCAGTATGGCGGCAGATCTCCTCGCGAACTCGCAGCTGCCCCACACTGTAGGGCGATGCCGACAGGTTAAGGAGCAGCTCGGGCTTCAATGCGGCATAGTCCTCGATGGGGTCCATCAAATACCGCCCCCCAGGGACTTTACCTGCTTGCTGCCAGATGTCCTCGCATACCGTCACCGCCACACGTTTGCCAGCAAGCTCCCACAGGCGCCGCTGCCCTGCAGAGCGAAAGTAGCGCTGCTCATCGAAGACGTCGTAGGTGGGAAGCAATGTCTTGTCCTGGTAACCCAACAGCTTGCCATCTTCAATGACAGCGGCACTGTTGTACAGGGCCTCGCCTTCCCTGCGCGCCATGCCCACCACCACAGCCAAACCTCCCGACGCGTCGATGACATCTTGGAGGCGAGCTTCGATCTCGGACACAAATCCATCGAGCAGAAGCAGATCCTCAGGGGGATACCCACACAGCGCAAGCTCAGGGAAAAGCACCAACTCAGCACCCAAGCTACGGGCTCCAGCAAGAGCATCGACGATTTTCGAGCTGTTTCCCGCGAGATCCCCCACGGTAGGGTTAAGCTGTGCTAGAACAATGCGCATGTATCAGTCCAAGGGTTGAAGTGGCCAATATTGTGGCGCGTGCGTCCTTTTCGGTAAAGGGGACAGCGGGTGTTGGCATGAGGTGAGTGAAGGACACGCTAAAGAATTTACCGCAGACCACGAATCTATGCGCAAAGCTCAGAGGGATGACAACAGAATTTAACGCCGACCGCGCCGACCACCGCCGACCACCGCCGACAGACTCATAAAACCTTAAGCTCGTATAGGATAAGCCCTTGAAAACGGGAACAATAATTCAAACAGTCTGCACGGTCGGCATCTAAAAACCCGTGTTTAAGATGCGCCAACGCATGACATCACCTGTCGGCGGCTGTCCGGTCCTCGTCGGCGCGGTCGGCGTTAAATTCTGTTGGCATCCCCCACTCAGCTCAAGGCACCTCACACCCAGCATTCACTATATTTAACTAAACACCCCTCTATACTAATCTTCTTTAAAGAATCTTAATAAAAACACAATAAACGCTTAACTTTAATAGTTTATACTTATGTCGAAATTAATTAACTAATAAACCAAAAGGTTATAAGTAATGAACTCGGATTTAAGTCTTACTCCAAGATACATAGACACCACAGACCGCCTAGTTGGCACCTTCCGCCAGACTTCCCAGGCCGAAGGCGCTCTTGCCATCACTAAAGAACTCGTATGCGGTTTTTTTGGCACCTTCATCTCTCCGTTCTCCGAAGATGCCGGCCGCGCGATGTGCAGCGACGCCATCCATCGCGCTGACCTAACATCGAGCTATAGCCTCGTGGGCTTCCGCAACAAGCTTGCCGCAGAAACCGTTGAAGTCGCTCAGCTAAAAGCACAACTTCTCAGTGAAGAAGACCCCAGCGCCAAAGCTGCACTCACCAAGAAGCTACTCTTAAAGAAAGAGCAGCTGACCGAAACAAAGCGCGACATCATCGACCGCAAGTGCCATGTCCTTGCCCGCATGCGCGGCTACTTTGGTGAAAGAGATGTCAACGAAGGCGACGCCCAACTCATCGAAGAGATCGAAGCTGAGCACATTGAACTTCTTAAAGACTTTGACAGCCTAAGCAATATCCTCGAAGAGATCCGCCAAGAAATGGTAGATAATAAAGTCCAGCGCTGGATGTTCAAGGGACCCTTCGAGATCATTCCCCGTGAGCGTGGTGATATCGAGCGTGAGATGGAGCTCGCCCAGCACCCCTGGATGCGTAAAGGCGCCCTTGCTTTCTTAAAGGAGCACCTCAACATGGACAGCATCGACGGCGACGCTGTTGAACGCGCACTAAGCGGCCTGAACGGGATGTTTGGTAAAGCCGTAGGCACCAACCTCAAAGCTGGCGACCTCCAGCAGATGATCCGCGCCATGGAAAAAGCAATCGAAGAAAAAGGCGATGCCGACGGCTCCATGAGCTCTGCTCTTATTGCCCTTAAAGGCCTCGTTGCCGACGCAGTCCTCGAACACCCCGACGAAATCCGCCGCGTGTTGAGCCTGGCGACTTTTATCTTCGTTGGAAGTATGACCGGTGGCGTCGACGGGATGCTCACCGCAGGCTTTGCCAAGACAATTGCAGACAGATTTTTAAGCCAAATCCTTCCAGCACCCCGCGCTGACATGCCCGAAACAGGTTTTAGCCAAATGCTACGTGTTGTCGAAGCAGGCGTTGTGTTCGCTTCCGGAGGCGCAGGTGCCCTTGGCACCTTCGCCGCTAGTGAGCTCGCTCACCACCTCGTTCCTGAAGAGGCTAAGCCGATGCTTATATTCGGGGCTGCCCACTTCGGACTAGGTGCCGGCGCTGCTGCTGCTGCAGGAATCACGCTTATTGCTGACTTGCCCCTGACCACAGTTTCAACAGTCACCAAGACGGCTCGCTTGACGCTGATGATTCGCAACCCACGCAAGATCCCGGGAGCTATCGCCAAAGAGCTACGCAGCTCCTTCGCCAAGATCGAAGAAGCTGCAAAGGAAAAGCGCTACGAAGAGCTTGCCCTACGCGTTAGCGCCTACGTCATCCCTGCTATTTTCCTGGCAACACTCCTCGTTTGGGCGATGCTACCCCTGCTCGCTGCTGGAACTGTTGCCACTGTTGCTGTTTCCGCAACGATGACGATCACAGGCTTCTTATCAGCGGGTGCAATCATCGCAGTGTTAAAACTCAGCGAAAAGCAGAAGAAAGCGGCAATGATCGCAACCCTGAACGCATGGCGCGACGACTACTACCTAAAATTCCCCGATCCAGCACAGCGCGACCAGGGAGTGCTCGCAGTCTTCGAAGCGATGGAAGAGGCAATCGAAGAGGGGCGCAAGCTCACCAAGCGCGAGTTCTTAGAACTCCTAAAAGAGCATGTACCTAGCTTCCAAGACCGCAGCATCGATGAGCTTGAAGAAGCCCTCGATAAAGTCGCGGGTAAACTCGATGTTGACACAGCCAGCGCAAGCGCAATCGCCCTAGGCGAAAGCCCATTAGATGCTGCTGCTGCCGCATAAGTAAACAGTTCCTTTCTTTCACCACCACCCTCGGAATAGTAAACTATTCCGAGGGTTTTTATTTTTAAAATTTTTGCATAACATATCTCGTTTTGGTATTATATAGTTATGGAAGACGTTGATAACCAACATACTATAGAACTTCCGCTGCCAAAAAAAGCGGATGCGGATTTTTGCGCCCTCGTGTCCAAAGTCCTCGATAAACGACCTGCCGGAAACAAACCTATCCTTCCTCCCGTCGGCATGACCGAACGTGTCCTCATCGCCGCGCGCCGCTTCGTCCAAAGCGCCCTACACCTTAGCAACGCCTTCGTCACCCGCGCCATCACTGGCCAATCCACGGGGAACCCAAGCTTCAAACGCGAAGATGTCGATGCCCTACGCGAAGATATCGAAGACCTCCTCGAGCGCCTCTCTTGGATCGAGGAGTCCCTCAGTGAAGAAGTCCTAGAAGAAGCACGTCACTCCAACCTCGAAGAAGAACTCGCTGCAGCAGTACTCTCTACTGCGGTAAAACTCAAGATCTTACGCCGCTTGTCGCGCTACTGCCAACTGAGCGCGAATAGCAAGGGGTCCCTTGAGATTCATATGACCGAAATCAAATCCCTTAACATCTACTACCTAGATGTCCTCGCCGACATACATACATCCAAGTCCAAGCAAAAGGTTGGGTAACATCGACCACCACATTACAGAATAAAACCGCAGACGAGGCGCAGACACCCGCAGACGGACCCATAAGATCCCACGTCTATTCCGAAGAGAGTGTAAAGAAATTGGTGGTGGTGACGAAATGATCATTATCCCACATGCGCTCGCAGATTTTCCTGCGGCCTGAAAGGCCAGTAACCTGTACAGCCCAGGGCGTAGTACTGGGAAATGTAAAAACGTGCTCGGAGCGTTGCAAGTGCGACACATTTACACGAACTATGTGTCGCACTTACAGCGCTCCAGAGAGTAATTCGCCTTCCTGGGGTTACAGCCCAGGCTATACAGGTTACAGCTCTTCAGGCCTAAAAAAGGTAACGTTGCATTTCTTGACACTCTCGAAAAAGCGACACAAATCACATCAATACCACTCAATAATAATCTTATAAACCGCAATTAATTAATAAATAGTTAAAATATTAATTATTTATTATAATAAATAATAGAGTTTTGTATATTAGCAAAGGAATAGAAATGGAACTTCATGGAAGCATAGCGAACCACTTCTACCAGGGCAACACGAGTCTACACAGCTTGGTCAAGGACATGGGTAAAGATGCCGATCCAGTCCAAGTTAAAGCGCAAGAAGAGGCGGAAGCCCATGCTTCTGGCGGCGTTCGCAATTTTTTTTCTCCCCTAATTGGTAAAGCCGAACTTACACCTGAAGAAAAGCGCGCCCAGGCCCTCGGAAAAAACCGTGAAAACGTCGAAAGGTTCGAAAGAAAACTGATCAAACTCGAGCAACGCGCCGCCAACATCGAAAGTCGCCTGTTAAGTGCCAGCGACGACAAAGCTAAACTCGCTTTCAAACAAGAATTACTTGCTCTTCGAGAGTTAATGGTCGAGGTGAAGATCGCAATCTCTGAAGGCGTTCTTGAGGAATACGACCTTATGTACCCAGAAGGCAGCGACGACAGACCTAAATTCGAAGCGGTACGAGAAAAAGTGACGGAACTTCAAAGCAATTTAAGCGATGAAGGGAAAATGGTTCTCCGTGATGAAGAGCAGTTTTGGGGATTGCGCAAAGTCTACGAAGAAATCCAGGACTCTCGATGGGCAAAAGAGGACCATGAAATTGCTGACCCCGACGATCCAATGGGCATGGGCAGCATTATCGAAGAACGCGATCCTGACATCGCCAGATCTGTGGATAAGGCACGAGAGAGTCTGGTCAAAGAATTCGGCCTCCAAGGCCTCCGAAGCCTCGTCGATGACTTGGAAGGACGCGATGCAGAGGTACACCATCGACGTGAACTCAAGGCAGAGGTGAAAGTACTCAAAGACGCCACCCTACATGGACACCTTCCCGGCACAAGTTTCGTGCTAGATGAGGACGAAATTAGAGCCCTCAAAGAAGAACAGTTCAAGGAAGCACAGGAATATCAAGAAACACGTGCTGAGATTCTTGCCGGTGATGTAGCCGAAGTCGAAGCGAGACTTGAAGAGCTAGAAAGAGACCTAGACCCGATTGAGGACAAACTGTGGAAAAAGCTGAACATCGAATGGATGATCGATCCAGAAGTAGACCCAGTGTCCGCCGAACAACAGCGGGTTATTGATAAACTAGAAGCTAAAATGGCACCCATAAAACAGGAGATCGAGGAGCTCACAACTCAGAAGGCCCAGCTGCAAGAGAAGATCGCCGAAGCCAAAGCCGAAGGCCAGCGCATGGAAGATAACCTCGTTGCACAAAAGGATGTCGATAGGCTCCTATCCGGAGAGGCGAGCTCCGTC
This sequence comes from Chlamydiota bacterium, assembly GCA_021772415.1. Classification (GTDB taxonomy): domain Bacteria; phylum Chlamydiota; class Chlamydiia; order Chlamydiales; family JAJFMA01; genus JAJFMA01. Next base: position 8,067 of record JAJFMA010000181.1, on the reverse strand, counting down.
CAGGGTTGGACAGGAAAAATTTTTGGTGCTGCAGCTAACTACCTCGTGAGTGCAGCAGTCGGTGACAAATCACACACCTACGACTGGGAACACAGCGAATGGGGCCAACTAATCTCAGATGAAAGTGGCCTCAATCCCCTCAAGAACTTCCGCGACACCGTCGCTGCCATGCAAACGGATATGGTTGGTCTAGACGCCAAGATTCGCATGATGCATGAAAATAGGCTGGAGCTGCAGACAAGAATCGATGACGGTAGAGCCTATAATGACAAATTCGTAGACCTGTACGGCGGCAAAGGCGCCGCTATCGAACGCGAATGGAAGGCGCAAATCGCACAACTCGACAAGGCGATTGAGTCCGCAGAAAACATACGACAAGACTCCGAAATCACCTTACGGGCGGCATTTCTAAAGCAAATCAGCGAAAGCACAGGCACTAGAGTTCGAGCAAAGAAAGCTGCAGAGGCGGAGGTTACCAGCCTACAAGCAGACATCGCGCGTCTTGAAAGTGCCATCGAAGAAAAAGAGCAGCTAGTTGGAACACTCACCGATTCCGGAAAGAGAGCTCTTGCCGGTATGAAGAGCGAGCTTAAGGAGCTCGAAAGCCAGCAACGACAACATCAGGGAGCAGTCAGTAGGCTCAGTCGCGAAATTGCACAGCTGAATGCAGGCTTCAGGGAACAGATGGCGATTTACGAAACGCTCGAACAGCCCGAACGCGCCTTCATGGAGCATTTGGCCAGCAAGACAGGCGAAGAGCTAACCAAGATTGCCACACTTGGCTTCGTCAGCAACATCTACCAAACTCCAAGCCAGTTAGAATTTCAGCTGTGGCTAGCAAACAACGGCTATTCCTGGTCCGAAGCGATGACCGGATTTGTTGATTTCGAAGGGGGAAAGGCAGCGTGGATGGAAACACAAATGAAGGATTTTTTCACCTTCATGGACACCTATCCAGATCTGGCACAGGATATGAGTGCTAACCTAGCTGTAACCTTCTACCGACTTGGAGGACAACCCGCGTTAGATACATTCAAGGCTGGTATCCGTGCAAGAGCCTACACCCAAGCGGTTACTGGGCAGCTTATGCGTAGCGTAAAACCGAAACCTGAGCTGACCCCAGAGTTATTTGCGCAAGTATCCAAATGGGTAGCACTAGGACAACTGGCGGAAAAGGGACCTGTACTAGCAGGCCTCGCAGACGGGGTATCCGACGCATTGAAAGCTGCGCAGTCCGGAGGCATTGTGGGAGCCGTCGTCGCAGGAACAACCTCGGCATACAAAAACGCCGCCATGAACGTCGCGATCCAAGAGGCAGTCCGAAGTATACAGCCGGAGCATCTACAAGCTAGCGTAGCGGTCACTGCACTTCTCACAGGTGAGTCTCCAAGAGATGTTGTGAAGGAACAGGCCGCCTTAACTGCTGTAACAATAGGCAGCGAAGCCGTACAAGCAATACGCAGTGGGCCCAGAGGCCTATTCTCTGGTATCCGAGAAGCATTTAGTAAACAATTCTCTGCATTTAAGCATGCAAGCTGGCCAGAAAAGATTGTACGATTCGGTGCTATAGTCCTGCCCCCACTAGCGGGTGCTGGCATCGCCGGTGGCGCTATCTTTCTAGCTGCTACAGGTCCTATAGGATGGGGAATCGCCGCAGCAATCGCTGTGGTCGCTATATTCGCCGGTTTCACCGGACCGTTCATGGTGACGGGTCTGCTGAATCTTATCCCGCCCTTCAGCACTACCAACAAGAAGGCGGCAAGAGCGCGTGCTCGTAACCTTGCCGATGGATATGACAACCAGCTGAAACTTGAGCGTGACAAAACCATCGCCAATCTCGAAACTCAAGGGCTTATCATAGCTCCACGCACAACCAAGCCCCCGCCGCAGCTAGAAATATGGTTGCAAGATTCTAACAACCCAATTAATGAAGCGGGTGAATCACTACTGGACCGCCTACGTCACGACCTTGACACCAAGGAAACAGGTCTTAACCGTGATCTCGCGACGCGAGATGTCATCGACGTCTACACAGAAATTGCACGCCCACCGGCACTACGAGAACTGGTTAAAGCCGCGGTAGAACAAGCGATCATAGATGAGCAGAAGATCAACCCAGAGTTTAGTGTAACTCGCACCCACAAGAAAGCACTCGTCGACGCCGCAACAGTCTCGCTATCACAGAGATTGAAACGTGAGTTCCTTGCTGAGAGTTTGGATAAATCGATGAAAAATGAGCTAGTCACCTTCATCACTACCCATGCAAGTACCACACAAGCCGATTTCGAACTCCAAAAACGAGACAAGCAGAAAGCAATCAACGACGCCCAAGAAAAGTACAAGCGTAACCTCGAACGCGCAGTGGGTGCCGACCTTACTAACCAGGGCATTGACATGGCACATAAAGACAGAATCGTCCAGGAGCTTACAATGTCAGCAGCAGCGTAACAGCGCTAGCTGCCGAAGTCGTCGAGGATGATGTTGTCGCGTGGGACGCCGTAGTCATCGAGGAGCTTCATCACGCTGCTGTTATGCAGAGGTGGTCCGCAGACGTAGTAGAGGCACTCTTCGGGTTCATCCATCTTTTTGAGCTGTCCCTCTTCAAAGGCTTTGAAAAGGAACGCCGTCTTAACGGGGTCGTCTTTGGGCCATCCCGCCTCAAAGTCCTCTTGGTCAGGCTCTGAAAGAACGAGGTTGTAGCTAAAGTTATCGAACTTCTTATCGAGCTCTTCGTATTCTTCCTGATAGATGTTTTCTTTGAGCGAGCGGGCGCCATACCACATGGTGAGCTTGCGCTTGGTATTTTCTGTGTTGAACAGGTGCAAGATATGGCTACGCCCAAACGACGAACCCGCACCCCCAATGAGAAAAACAAGTTCACGATCGTCTTCAACCATAAACGACTCGCCATATGGCCCGGAAAGCCGGACGGTGTCGCCAGGTTTAAGCGAGAAGGTATACGACGAGCAGATGCCCCAAGGAATATCCTCGGCCATTTTCCCTTTAATAAACGGAGGTGTCGCAATACGGATGTTAAACATCAGCTTACGCCCTTCCTCAGGATAGGATGCCATCGAGTAGGCACGGATGACATCGGGGATATGGGTGAAATCGAGGTCGCGATCGAACAGGTTAAAGCGCTCCCAATCGGAGAAGTACATCTCCTCCATAGTCTCCTTCCAATCCGACGTATTCGTCTTAAATGGAGGGACATGGAATTGGAGGTAGCCTCCGGAGCGGTACGGAATGTCCTCGGGGGCCTCGACGATGAGCTCTTTAATGAAGGTCGCAACGTTTTTGTTGCTGATGACCTTACAGTCGAACTCTGTGACGCTTAAGGCATGCTCATCGACATGGACATGGAGATCATGCTTAACTTTGGATTGGCAGGAGAGGCGCCACCCTTCTTTGATCTCTCGAGTGGTGAAGGTTGCCTTATCGGTCTCTAACGCTGGGTCTGCTCCGTCAATGATCTGTACGCGGCACTGCTTACAGGTAGCCTTACCTCCGCAGGGAGAAGGAATAGGTATGCCGTTGGACATCAGAGCTGTAAGAAGAGTGTCCCCTCCGGGAACCTCCTTAGTGAGTGATGGGTCGTCGTTGATGAGGATTTTACACTCTTCAGTACTCACCAGCTTGGCTTTGGTGAACAAAATCATCGACGCCAAACCCACACCAATGATGATGAAGGCTATCACCGCGTAGACCATTAGACGAATATCGAGCGGAAAATCCGCTTGTGCCAGAAATATCGGCACTGCAGAGACTAACTGCATCCCACTAAACCTCAACTCACAGTTAACGGGGTTCTACCCCTCTATATTTGACTATAGATTTGACATGCTTTCGCATCAAGTCTCACGTGCTGACGAAGGCAAACTAGCTCCTAAGACATGGGAAATTTGCAACAGGATGAAACGCCGACCTCGCCGACATACACCGACAGGCGCCGACGGGTGCTTGCCTCCATTAGGCCTCGGAAGTCGACGATGACAACCCCAGTATTTCTGGTTGCATTATTGCTGTTATAGAAACACCCAGAACAGAGTGCCTCTCTTTGCGTCTTAGCGACTTTGCTCCTTTGCGTTAAAAATTCCGATTTTCTTAAATAAGAATGGGCAAGTGGAATCCAGCATAAACCGCCAGTGCTTGCCATCTGGGTGAAATTTCGCCCTTTTCGAAATGGTAAACGCAAAGAAGCAAAGTCGCTAAGACGCAAAGGAAGAAGGGGCCGTGCCCTGCGATTTTCGCGTTTTTGTAAATCTTAGCATGATGCAGGAAGCAACCTGGGAACGTCTCACCCCGTGCCGCGCCAACTAGCAGAAATAGATGCCCCCGGGCATACAGTCTGTTGACCATTTCTCAACTAGGTGAGGCCTGACCCCGGAGCTGAGGTTAATAAAGAGATCTTTGCATTTCTTTACGAAAAACGGCTGTATCTCTACACTGTTACTACGAACATAAATACCTTAGCTCCAACAACAAGATCGATTGACTATGACTACAGGTTCTTTACAAATTCACAGTGAAAACATCCTTCCCATCATCAAAAAGTGGCTTTATTCCGACAAAGACATCTTTGTCCGGGAGCTGGTATCTAATGCCTGCGACGCTAGCCACAAGCTCAAGGTCCTACGCGAGCGGGGCGAGACCAAGGCCGCCGACGACACGCTTCGCGTAGAGCTTAAGATCGACAAAGAGGCGCGCACGTTAACGGTCTCGGACTACGGCGTAGGCATGGACGCCGAAGAGGTTGAGAAGTACATCTGCCAGCTTGCCTTTTCGGGTGCTGAAGAGTTTATGGAAAAGTACAAGTCCGACAACAAAGAAGACCAGATCATTGGTCACTTTGGCTTGGGCTTCTACTCGGCATATATGGTAGCCAAAAGTGTGGAGATCCACACCCTTAGCTACAAAGAAGGCGCCAAAGCTGTGCGCTGGAGCTGTGACGGAGGCTCTGACTACGACATCGAGGAAGGCACACGCACGACGCGTGGCACCGACATCATCCTGCATCTCGACGACGACAGCGACGAATTTTTGGAAGCTGAACGCCTTGCTGGTATTCTCAAAGAATACTGCACCTTCCTTCCGTATCCCATTTACCTCGACGATCGCCATATCAACCACAAAGAGCCTTTGTGGATGCAGACGCCAAGCAACTGCACAGACAAGGACTATCTGGAGTTCTATCGCCACCTTTATCCCAATACACAAGACCCATTGCTTTGGGTGCACCTCAATGTAGACTACCCTTTCCGTTTGCAGGGAATACTCTATTTCCCACGCGTTGAGAAGCAGGTAGACTTGCGCGACCATAGGGTGAAGCTCTTTTGCAATCGTGTGTTTGTATCTGACACATGTAAAGACCTGCTTCCTGAGTATCTTTCGATTCTCCGCGGGGCTTTAGACAGTCCAGACATCCCTCTAAATGTCTCGAGAAGCTACCTCCAAATGGATCGCACTGTGCGCCAGCTGGCGAAACACATCTCGAAAAAGGTCTCAGACAGCCTTTCAGCGCTACACCGCGATGACAGAGAGCGCTTCATCGACGCCTGGAAAGATATCGGCGTCATCATCAAGCTCGGCGCTGTTGAAGACGAAAAATTCTATGAGCGCGTCAAAGGCCTTCTCTTATGGAAGACCGCTACCGGCGAGTGGATTACTGTCGAAGACTACATCGAAAAAAATAAGGAAACGACGGCAGATAAGGTCTACTACACCACACATGAAAAGCATGCCGAACATGTACTTGAGGCGTATAAGGATCGTGGCATCGACGTTCTTATCGCCGACGCAGGGATCGACACCTACCTCATTAATTTCCTCGAAAAAAAGCTCTCAGACACCATCTTCCAACGCATCGACGCCGACATCAGCGAAGCACTGGTTGACAGTAGCCGCGAAAAGACGGTACTCGATGCCGACGGTAAAACTGAGGCGGGACGTCTAGCCGACTTCTTCCGTCGCAAGCTTAGCGCCGACAACATTGAAGTCGAAGCCAAAAGCTTGGCCCGCGACGAGCTACCCGCCGTCATCACGATGCATGAGCAGCGCCGGCGCCTGCGCGACTATATGCGTGCTATGGACCCCGACCAACCCATGGCTATGGACGCGCACCTGGACCACTACACTTTAGTCGTGAACACCAATAGCCCTCTGATGCACGCAATACAAAAACTCGACACACAAGACCCAGAACTCGCTGGGGACCTTGCCCACGAAATATGTGAGCTCACACTGTTGTCTCAGCGAGAACTCGATCCTAATGCACTCAACACCTTTATCGCCCGCAGCCAGCGTGTTTTGAGCGCCCTGGCATCGAAGGCTACAGGAAGTGAAACATCATGAAAAGATCTTGGAACACCCTTCACGTAGTGCTTGGAGCACTACTACTTATCACATCACTGTGCAGTGTACAGACGCTAAGTGCTGAGGTTTTCAAACCCTTAAGCGTCTACCTTACATGGCAACGTGATCCGTCCACAACGATGACGGTCCATTGGGTCGCTCCAGCAGAAAAGCACGACTCCATCGTCCACTACCGCGAGCTTAACGACAGCACATGGCACCAAGCGACAGGAAACTCGAGACCACTACCTGAAGGACATGATGAGCTACGCGTACACACTGTAGAGATCACAGGTCTTTCTCCAGATGCCATCCACGTCTTCAGGCCTAATGAAGATGGCGCAGAGTACCGCTTCCGCACACTTCCAGCGAAACTCGATGGCAGCGTACGCTTTATTGTGGGAGGCGACATGTACCACGAGGGGCCCGAAATCCTTCAGGAGGCAAACTGTCGCGCGGCAAGCTTCGATCCCATGTTTGTTGTCGCGGGAGGCGACATCGCCTACGCCGCGCCACGCTCCGCACTACTCCCTGAAGACCACGACAGGTGGATGGAGTTTCTTGTGCGGTGGTCCGAGGATATGGTGCGCTCAGATGGATGCCTCATTCCCATCGTACCCGCCATCGGCAATCACGAAGTAAAAGGACGCTACAAGCAGCACACCGACAATGCTGCCTACTTCTATGCACTCTTCGCTATGCCAGGAATCGAGGGATATAACGTCCTCGACTGCGGCGACTACATGAGCGTACTGCTCCTCGACACTGAGCACACACATCCTATCGAGGGGGATCAAGCGCAGTGGGTCATGGAAACGCTACGCGACAGGGAACACGTTCCCCACAAATTTGCTGCCTACCACGTACCGGCATACCCTTCCGTACGTAGCTTTTCCGGAAAGTACAACCCTCTCGTGCGTAGGCACTGGGTGCCTAGCTTTGAGAAATATGGCCTCAATATCGCCTTCGAACACCACGAGCACGCCTACAAGCGCAGCCATCCTATCAAAGAAAACTGGTACCACCCCGACGGCGTCGTCTACATGGGCGATGGTGCTTGGGGGACGACACCGCGTAATCCGCGCCCGCCGACAGAACGTTGGTATCTGGCAAACACACGCGCCGCACAGCATTTCCTTGTTATCGACGTCGACGCATGCGGTAGACGCGTGAGCGCCGTCGATGTGAAAACTGGCGAGGTCTTTGACCAACTCAACCAGTGCGTCTACAGGTGCGTCTGTCGGTGAGGCTTAGAAAATAGGCTTCATGGGACCGACAGCATCTATTCGTCCATGCAAAGATTCCGTTCTGAGGCCCGAAGGGCTGGCAACCTGCATAGCCTGGGGTGTAGCCCCAGGTAGGCAAATCAATCACCGGAGCGCTGTAAGTGCGACACATGTCGTGTGTTAATATGTCGCCCCTACGAGAGTGTAAAAAAATAGCACAAGGATATAAATCACGATAAATTATTCATAAGGCCCGAAGGGACGACTCATTGTAGCCCCACCCGAGAGGGTGGGGTAAGATTCAAAAGAAATCTGAGGCCTGTAAGGCCGACTCCTGACTCCATAAGCGGTTCATGAGTATCTGTGAGCCATGAGTCGGCCTTACAGGCCTCCGGAATTTTCTATACTTCACCCCACCCTCCCGGGTGGGGCTACAATGAGTCGCCCCTTCGGGTCTCATGAAAAATCAACGATTGCTCAATCGATCTCG
>JAJFMA010000019.1 GCA_021772415.1 Chlamydiota bacterium | reverse complement strand
GCGCATATTCTCAGTGGACAGAATGGCAATTCCATGTTAGTCTTTTTGTTTACGATCCCTGGGGTCTTAGAGTTTAAACCTAGATCAATACCGGAAGCAGATTACAATGGAAAAGCGAAAGCCTTGGCAGCTATTTGTTATTGTGGCCGTCTTGTTGTTAACTTTTTACAACATCCTCCCTACAATTTTTTACTACAGCAACCCGCTTAAAGAGCCCATCGGCACTGAGCGCGCGCTTGTTGCAGCTGAAGGAATTGTAAACCGGACGAACGCATTAGAAGAAGACGCGGTGAGTTGGCTTCATGCCTTCAGCAAGCTCCTTCATGTGAAGCCGCAAAAAATTGAATTGCGCGATGACGACGTACGTTTCGTCGACGTGGTCTTCACGAGCAGTGGCGATGCCAGCCGCTTCAAAGCCTTCCTTCCTAAGGCTGGGGCGCTGATTCCTTTTGTGCCAGCGCAGTTGCAGCCAGGCACGGACTCTGTGACTGACAACGTCTACACCGTCACTGTAGAGCGACAGATCGGTGTCCATCTCGATCCCAACGAGATTTCGAACCTATTCCAGTTCTCGGAGAAATTCGAGGCTAATGGCGAGCCAACGCGGCTACACCGCGATCTTGTCTACGACCGCGTTAGCCACCTCGCTGCAGGATTTGGAGGCACCTCTCCACGTGCTCGCGAGGTGATTGCCCTGCACAGCGGTAGTGGTGCTGCGGTACAGGAGCTTACCGTTTCTGTTGCACAAGAACTCGTCGACGCTGAAAAGACCCTTGCTGCTAAGAACGCTCCCCTATTTCGCCGCTACCTGGGAAGCTACTCACAAGGAAGCGACCTTCCACAGGAAGGTGCTGCCCAAGCATTGATCGCACGTATGACTGCGGTGCAGGGACAACTTCGAGCGCAACGTCAGGTTGCTGCTGGTAATGAGAAAGAGGCAGACTTCCGTAGCTTAGATCCCGAAGTGCGTGAGCGCATCACTTTGCTCGATCGTCAACTCGAGACATTGACGCGTGCCATCGCCGTCGTGCAGCAGCACAAGCAAGATATCGACGCCGGTGTGGAACCTCTAACGACTCAAGGCGTGCGCTTGGCGCTAGCTAATGGAGACTATCCAATTGAGCGTGGTTCACGTCAGCAAAGAATCCCTCTTGCCGATCACAACCCCTTCATTAAAGCTCTTCGAGTCGACTGGGGTGACGAGCAAGTTGTTGTTGAGCTACAAGATGACGTCGAAGCTATTCGAGCACAGATGCCGCAAAGCGAAGAGGCTGCCTACGTTCAAGACAAGGTAGGCCAACTTGTGGTGAATTCCATCGCGACTGTTTCTCAGCAGGTCGATGAGACAATTTTGCCTCAAGGTGAGAATTACGGCGTGACACTAAGTCCTTTGACTAGTAGCGAGAGCTTTCTCGCCCTGGATTTGGGCTTCCTAGCGAAGAAAGAGGCTGAAGGCCTTTACGAGCAGCTGGTGCTTGAGTGGTTTACGCAGCACCCAGACCTCGCTCGCGAGGTCTACCCGATTCGTACCTTTGACGAGCACAAGAATCTTCAGTCACAAGAACAGCGCCTTGGGCTTGTCGTATACGCTCCGGCAACCTACGTAGAAGATCCTCCAGAGGGCTTTGACTCCAGCTCTATCTATGTGATTGCTCGAGGCCTTGACGACATTGTCAGTAAATATCGCGAGGTGTCTGCTGAAGATAGTAGCCAGCAGCTCCTTGAGGACTTTAATGGCCTAGTTGGAATGCTTGAGCAGCGCGGTTTCACTCACTATCCAGGTAAGTCCTGGGGTGTTGACAAGGCATTTGCTCACGACTACATCTTCCGTCTACCGAACTACTACGACTATCTCCTGAAGGCGAGTCGTGAAGATTTCAACGTCAAAGGCAGCAAGCGCTACGCGGTGTTAGACTTCACCGACGTGGAGCAGCGTATTTTAACGCGCAACCGCATCGAGGATAAGATCCACGAAGACCTCCTGAAATGGCGTGATGAGTACTCCGCTGGGCAAGTGGAGCTAAATCCTGCGAACCGCTTCTACATTCCGGCGCCAACAAAGAATGCATACTGGGAAAATCTTAAGCTCAGCTGGCGCAAATATTTCCGCGGCGACGACAGCAAGATTCTGCGCTGGGGCTTAGACCTTTCCGGAGGTAAGACAGTACGTATTGGTCTCACAGACCAAAACAACCTTCCTGTCACCAAGGAAGAAGACCTTAAACAAGCTGTGAATGAGCTATACACCCGTATTAATAAAATGGGTGTTGCCGAAAGAACCATCCGTATTGAAGGTTCACACATCATTCTCGATTTCCCAGGTGCTCAGGGACTTTCTGCTAGCGAGCTTGTGAAGGCATCGACGATGCACTTCCATATCGTGAATGAGAAGTTCAGCACAGAAAATCGAGACCTTGCCGAAGCGACGAATCGCTTCCTGCAAGATGTATGGAACGAAGCATCCGTCACCAACCGCAAGGACCTTGAGAGCATCAATCTGATCGCGTGGAAACACCTTGGTGGCGACGTGGCTACTGGTGAGCTGCGCCCACGTAGTGCTCATGCTAAGAGTCTTTACGAGGCGGGATTACGTTTAGCAAGTCCTACAGATAGACAAATTGGCGGCGCCTTTGATGACACGGTGTCGGCTATTGCCATGTACCGCGGTGATGACTACTCCGAGTGGTTCAATCAGACCCACCCACTGCTGTTCGTCTTCAGAAACTATGCATTAGAAGGCTCGAGCCTTGCCGACGTCCAGGTAGGCTATGACCCAACCGACGGTAACTTCCTCTCTTTTGAAGTAGCCGGAAAATACGAAGGCAAAGAGCGTAGTGGCAGCCCACGCGATGATTTCTACGCCTGGACCTCACAGTTTTCCAAGGATCAAATCGTTGGTACGCCGAAGGAACAGTACTCACAAGGGCGTGGCTGGCGCATGGCAGTGATCCTTAACGATCACGTCATCAGCTCACCGTCATTGGAAGCTGCCCTTAAAGATCGTGCACGTATTACAGGCCGCTTCTCCCAAAGAGAAGTCAACCAGCTTGCTGCGGACTTAAAAGCGGGATCGCTGAGTTTCACTCCGCGTATTCTTTCGGAGCAAAATGTTAGCCCAGACCTCGGTAAAGAGGAGCGTTCCAAAGGTATCGTCGCGTCCCTTATTGCACTTACGGCTGTTGTCGTTGCAATGGTGGCCTACTACCGCCTGGCCGGTATCGTGGCGTCATGCGCGGTCTTGCTTAACCTGATTATCATGTGGGGTGTGCTGCAAAACCTCGGTGCTGCGCTAACACTTCCTGGTATTGCCGGTATTGTCTTGACGATCGGTATGGCGGTGGATGCCAACGTTCTGGTCTTTGAGCGTATCCGTGAAGAATTTTCTGTCTCAGGACGGATATCGTCCGCGATACACACAGGCTATCGCAAAGCATTTTCGGCGATTGTTGACTCCAACGTCACAACGATCATCGCTGCGATTATCTTGACGCAGTTTGATTCCGGACCGATTAAGGGTTTTGCTATCACACTGATCATCGGTATTGTGTCGTCGATGTTTACGGCTCTGTTCATGACGCGTTACTTCTTTGCGGGTTGGGTGCAAAACCCCAAAAACCGCGAACTGAAGATGGCGCATCTGATCGGAAACACCAACTACGACTTCCTTGCTCGCAGCAAGGCCGTGATTATGGTGTCGGTGCTTGTCGTTGCCGTTGGCAGCTACCTGCTAGTCAACGAGCGCAACACCATCTTCGGAATGGACTTCACTGGTGGTTACTCGCTTACCGTGGAACTCCAAGAGGACGCCTCTATCGACAACTACCGCTCTCTGGCCAAGCAGGCTATTGAAGAGGGCGGAGTGTCTACTAAAGATGTTCAGATACAGCAGCTCAGCCGACCTAATCAGCTGCGAATTCAGCTAGGTATGGGTATCGAAGAAGAAGGTCTTCCCTTCCACAATATGCCTCAAGAACTCACTGAAGGGCGCTTCGAATTCCCCTACCAGATGAACCCACGCATTGATTGGGTGGTGGAGCAGCTCTCGAGCGCAGGCCTTACCCTGCCACAGAGCGAGCTCGACAACCTCCCAAGTAACTGGACGGTGATGAGTGGTCAGTTCTCCGATGCGATGCGCAATAACGCCATATGGGCGCTTGGCCTTGCTTTAGGAGCCATCCTGCTCTACATCACTTTCCGCTTCGAGTTTAAATACGCGATTGCGGCGGTTATCGCCCTTGCACACGACGTGGCAATAACCCTGGGAATTCTAGCCCTATTCCACATGCTCGGTTTTCCAGTACAAATAGACCTCGAAGTCATCGGTGCGATCATGACAATCATTGGCTACTCGCTCAATGACACCATCATCGTCTTCGACCGTATCCGTGAAGATATTCGCTTGATGCGTAAGATGAGCTTCCCACAGATCATCAATCACGCCATCAACGTGACCCTAAGCCGTACTATCATGACCTCGGGAACAACACTCCTGGTTCTGATCTCGCTTGTCCTACTAGGTGGACCCGCGATCTTCGGCTTCTCCCTAGTCATGACCATCGGCGTAATGGTGGGTACCATCTCCTCCTTGTTCGTTGCTCCAGCAGCAATGCTCTTCTTCCACGAACGTGAAGAGACACAAGAAGCTAAGGTCCAACTGCGCAAAGCATAAATCTAAGACATACGACCTAACTCTCCCAAGAGTTAGGTCGTATCGTCATACGTGCTTTCGTCAACCTCTTGTCAAATATCCTTCTAGTCGTCATCTCCCAGGTAAACTTGTGCGAGTACCGTGTTGCTAATGAAAGCCGAAAAACACGAAGTGAGGAAAGAGAGGAATTGGAAAGGAACTTCTCGCGGTCTGTTCCTTACTTAGTGACTGCGCTTTCCTCACTTTCCTCTCTTCCTGTAAAAAACAGGCTACAGAAGGCGTAAAAGAATAAAAGCAAGGTTCATAGCAACTGCTTGCAGGGGTCCTCGTCCCTTCTTTTTGGCGAATATCGCTAGCCAAGTTTAGTTAGCCTAGTTGGTACAAGGCTGGCTGCAACGCTCTGAGCTCGCTGCTAGTTTGTCGTTACTCCCTGAGCACCAGAGCTTCGCTGTCTATGGCTCTTGACAGGCAGCGAAAAAGCCTATATATATGAGCCAGCGCATAAAATAGGTCTCTTATATTTCTTGCGCATCCGGAGGTAAGGTATTTGTTGTAGGTTGAACAGGATTTGTGAACTCGATACCAGCCATCACCTATGGCTACGTACCCTCGAATACCCTCTTTAGGGCTTCGATTCCTTTCCTCTAGACCTTGTTTTGAACAACACGTGACGTAAGGCCGTGGTAGTATGCATGAAGCGAGAGTCACCAAATGAAGGATAGTGCATGCTGCTGAATGGGAATGTGCAAGAAGCTCCGCTTTGGGTATATCCCAAAACTGACGAAGAGCTTCAAAATGCCATTATCAAAGAATTTCGCCTGCATCCTGTTACAGCGCAGATCCTCGTCGCACGTGATTTTGAATCCTTAGAGAACATTCATTCGTACCTCTATTCCAAACTTCCTGACCTGCTCGATCCCTTCCTCCTTTCTGGAATGAATCAGGCTATTGCGCGTATCTGTCAGGCTAAAGAAAACAACGAAAGCGTCCTCATTTACGGTGATAACGACGTCGATGGGATGACATCTACAGCATTGCTCGTGGATTTTCTGCGGCAAATCGACATTGACACCCATTTCTTCATTTCAACGCGTACCATTTTTCGTGAAAGCCTCTTCGTTGACGCGATTGAATACGCGAAGGCAAACGGCTGTAAACTGATGATTACCGTGGACTGCGGAATCACTGCAGCCAACGAAATTGCCAAAGTTGTAGAGCAAGAAATTGATGTTATCATCACTGACCACCACGAACCCACCGACGAGATCCCACACTGCGTCGCGACGCTAAACCCGAAACTTGTAGGGAACAACTACCCTAACCGTGATCTCACCGGCGTTGGAGTGGCTTTTAAACTCGCTCACGCTATCACCAACCACCTTTCTTCCTCGGGGAAACTCCCGCCTGACCGTGTCGACTTGAAGAGCTATCTCGATTTAGTCGCACTTGGGACAGTCTCGGATATGGGAAGCCTGCTCGGAGAGAATCGCGTACTGGTACGCTACGGTTTGCGTCAGCTACGCCATTGCCGCCGTGTGGGTTTAACAAAACTCATGGAAGTCTGCGAACTACAACAGGGCGAACTTACAACATTTGATATCGCTTCGAAAATAGCTCCTCGCCTGAACAGCCTCGGCCGCATCGACGATCCCCAAAAAGGGGTGGAACTTCTGCTCTTGCACAACTCAGCAAATGCAGAAACACTGGCTAAAGAGCTCGATGAAAATAATATCGAACGCCAGCGCATCGAACGTTCTATGTCTACTGATGTAGAAGCTCGCCTTGCTACTGACCCCACGGTCAACAATCACAAAGGTATTGTGATGTCTTCCGACCAGTGGCACCCCGGTGTTATTGCGATTGTGTGTACGCGCGTTTGCAAAATGTACAACCGCCCCACAGCTATGATCGCAATCGAGGGTGATGTTGGAAAAGCTTCGCTGCGCTCTATCCGCGAATTCCCCCTGCTAAACACACTGAAAAATTGTTCGGATATCCTTCTGAACTTTGGTGGTCACGACTATGCTGCGGGCTTTTGCCTCAAAAAGGAAAATATCCCTGAATTCCAACGCCGCTTCGTCGCTGCAGTTGATGCAGAGCTCGGAGAGGAAGATATTGCGAATAAGCTGTACTTAGATGGTCTGGCGTCTTTTGATGACCTTACTTTCGACTTCATGGAGTCGATACGGCTGCTAGAACCATACGGAAATGAAAACCCACCCCCGGTTCTGTACTGCAACGCAAAGCAAGCATGGCCGCCAAAGATTATCGGTAAAACTCACCTTCGCATGTATCTGCAACAAGGTGATCGAATTTTGGAAGGTGTCGCATTCGGACGCGCCTCCATGCAGCGGGTGCTGCGCCGAAAGCACCTCACCCTTAGGGTGGCTTTTACACCACAAGTGAACATTTTCCAGAATAAAGCCAGCATTCAGCTGCTTATTCGAGATTTTCAGATCTTGGATGAATGAAAATCGGGCAGACCAGATTCCACTGCCAGTAAAAGGTCGGACTATTGAAAGGATCACCAGCTGAAGGTGGTCTTTGGCTTATTCCAATTCTATCTGATTAGAACTCACCAAATCGCACCTTCATCTGCCGTATCTCTCGACGAACTAGAAACAATATGATTCTAGTCTGTACTAGCTTGCTTTGAGCTTCTTGTTCTTGCTACTAAGGTATTTAGTAGTGTAGCTCTCGACGTCTTCCTTGTGGATAACCCAAGCGGCTCCACGACGGTGTGCTTTAAGTTTGCCCACGCGGGTGGCGTAGTAAATTTTCTGTGGAGGGACTCCCAACAGTTCAGCAACTTGATTCACGGAAAAATATCCCTGATGGTTGTCGAACAGCAGTTCTCCCTGATACATTGATTTGGCTCGAGAGTACTTGTTTTGGCGGTACTCTTCCAAATCGTCAACATGAATAGCCCAACGCGCTTCTTGCTTAGTGGCTTTTAGCTTGTTCAGCTTGATAGCTACATAGATAGCTTGTCGTGTGACATTGTTTAATCGAGCGGCTTCTGTAATCGACAGAAACTTAGAAGTAGTTTCGTTTGCAGATTCGCCGTTTGTTTTGTCTTTAGTCTTCTTTGTCATTGTGTTCCTCACTTTCACCTACTTAACATCAATTGCGTTATTAAGTATGAGAACCTATTTATTAATGTTTCATCAAATATCGAAACATAAATTATACATATTATTCTGTTGAAAGCAAGTCTTTTTGACAAAAAAATCAAAAAAATATTGAGAAAAGCCGGAAAATCGCCCTAAATCGGATGGAAATGAGCCGTTTGGTAGAGATTTGAGCGCTCGTCCGCGTGTTTGGGAAAGAGTTTGAGCTTTAGATGCTTAATATAGCGCGAAAAGGTGTGGCGGACTATAATTGTCTCTAGGCATTAAGTTCCAAATGTCACGCTTCCATTGAGGTATGCATGCAGATAAAACGCTTTATATTTGTAATTGGGTTCTCACTTTCTGCGTGGGGGCTCGAGGCTCGACTGCCAGACATCGATGCTAAAGGTGTGCAGCGAAAGCTCAATGAAATCATGGAGGTGCATGCTTCCTATAAGAACTATGACCAAGAGCTTGTTAAGCGAGCTCTCAATAACTATGTCGAACTCCTTGATGCCTCAAAGACTTACTTCATCAAAAGCGATATTGAGTACTGGACGGAACCGAACGACGAAGTTCTTGAAGCTGTTCTTACCGGCTATAAGCATGCAGACTACGAGGCTTTTGCCGCCATCCACGATACCATGGTTCGGGCGATACAGCGACGTAGAGATATCGAAGCTGCAATAAAAGACGAAGACCTCCCCACTAAGGTCGACCGTAAGGAATTTAAAGACCTCGAGTGGGTGGAAAGCGAAGAAGCACTAAAGGACCGCATTCGTAAGGTTAAAGCACTACAAAAGGAAGTTGCGGATAAGCTGTCTGAAGAGCTGCGGGATAAGGCTGCTCAAAGGATTGCAAAGTACCGCAAAAAGTATGAAGAGGAAGTCCTCAACTCCAAACCTGACGAGAAGCGCCGTTACATCTACTCCAACGTTCTCAAGGCAACCGCCTCAGCCTTTGATTCACATACTAGCTATTTTACGCCGGACGAAGCCAAGCAATTTCTCATTGGAGTACAACAGCGACTCTTTGGAATCGGTGCCCAGCTGCGAGATGATATCAATGGCTTAACGGTAGTGAAGATCGTTGAGGGTGGCCCCGCAGAGCGTGGAGGCAAACTCAAAAACAAAGACCGTATCATCGCCGTTGACGGCGAGCCTATCGTTGGGATGGATATTTCCGATGCTGTCGAGATGATTCGTGGTAAAGAAGGCACTATAGTAAACCTTACCGTCATCCGTAAAGGCGAGACCCCTACAGAAGGGGAAGAGCGTGCTCCCGAGAAAAAACTAGAGGTGACCATCGAGCGCGGAGAAGTCGTTGTTAAGGAAGCGCGCTACGAGACGTCTGTTGAGCCTTTCGCAGATGGAGTCATCGCATATTTAAGACTCCATACCTTCTACCAAGACCCTGAAGATTCCTCGGCCAGCGATCTACACAAGGAGTTGGAGAGACTCAAAAAAGAGTATCGTGTCAAAGGTGTGGTTTTAGATCTTAGATCAAACTCCGGTGGCATGCTGTCTCAGGCTGTCGCGGTTGCGGGACTGTTTATCACCAAAGGCGTGGTAGTATCGATTAAAGACGAAACGGATAAAGTTCAGCACCTGCGGGATATCGACGGAAAAGTGACTTGGGATGGACCTCTTGTTGTAATGGTCAATCGCGCAAGTGCATCAGCTTCCGAGATCGTAGCTCAAGCTCTCCAGGACTATGGGCGAGCCATCATTGTTGGCGACGAATACAGCTACGGTAAGGGGTCCTTTCAGACCTTCACATTAAATGGATCGCAGGAAGCCGCAGTGAATCCTGAAGGCGAGTACAAGGTCACCCGCGGACGTTACTACACTGTATCGGGTAAAACCCCACAAAAAGTGGGTGTTGCCGCTGATATTGTGATACCAAGTGCTCTTGCTAAACTCGATTTGGGTGAACAGCATCTTAAGTACCCCTTGGAACCAGATACGATAGACCCTAACTTCGATGACAAGCTGTTAGATATTCCGTTGATGCAGCGAGGGCGAGTGAGTCAACTGTATCGTTTCGATTTACAGCAGCGCTTAGATACCTATAAAAGACACCTAGCGCGTCTTTCGGAGAATTCTAAACTGCGCATCGAAAACAACAAAAATTTCCAAGCCTTCCTAGAAGAAATTGATAAGGAAGACGACGAGGACGGCGACGTCAACGAGAAGTTTGGACAGAATGACCTTCAGTTGACCGAAGCCTATAATGTCCTCAAGGACCTTATTGTATTAATGAACTAACTTTCCTAGGACTATTGAATTATGACTGTGCGTGTACGTATTGCGCCTTCTCCCACTGGTGACCCACATGTGGGAACGGCCTATATGGCTCTATTTAACTACATTTTTGCTAAACACCACGGTGGGAAGTTCGTCCTGCGTATCGAAGATACCGACCGCTCACGTAGCCGCCCCGAATATGAGACAAACATATTCGAAAGCCTGCGTTGGTGCGGCCTAGAGTGGGACGAGGGGCCGGATGTAGGAGGTGACTACGGTCCATATCGACAGTCGGAGCGCTCGGAAATCTATCGCGAGTATTGCCAGAAACTTCTCGATCAGGGCAAGGCATACAAGTGTTTTGCCACTGCCGATGAGCTACGCGAAATGCGTGAGGTTATGGCAGCGCAAGGTAAACGAGGAGGCTATGATCGCCGTTATCGCAACCTTAGCGAGCAAGAAGTGCGGGAGCGCTTAGATGCAGGTCAGTCGTATACTGTACGTCTCAAAGTCCCCCTTAAAGGTGAATGTGTCTATCACGATGCCATCAAAGGACGTGTGACGGTGCCTTGGGCGGATGTTGACGACCAGGTGCTTATGAAATCCGATGGCTTCCCCACATACCATCTTGCGAATGTTGTCGACGATCACCTGATGAAAATCTCCCATGTGATTCGTGGCGATGAGTGGATGAGTTCTACTCCTAAACACGTCTATCTCTACGAGGCATTCGGATGGGAGGCTCCAACCTTCATGCATATGCCACTGCTTCTGGGTATTGATGGGAAGAAGCTTTCCAAGCGAAAGAACCCCACTTCGATTTTTTTCTACCGCGATAGTGGGTATCTTCAGGAGGCTTTTCTGAATTTCCTTACACTGATGGGCTATAGCATGCCTGGCGACAGAGAGATCTATGGTTTAGATGATGTCGTTGCCGAGTTCGATGCCTCGCGGATAGGGGTCTCAGGAGCTGTTTTCGACTTAAAGAAGCTCGATTGGATCAATCAACAGTATATTATCAATAATATACCTCAGGATCAGCTTTGGAGCCGCATCAAGGAGTGGGCATTCAACGACGAGCGCATGGAAAAGCTCATGGGACTGGTCTACACGCGAATTAAGACATTTGGAGAATTCATAGACCTCTGTGATTTCTTCTTTATCTCCGACTTGCGCCTTAACGAGGAGCTCTTCACTATAAAGAAGCTCAACCTTGGTGAGACGGCCTATGTTCTTCAGTGCATGATATGGGCCCTAGAGACATCTGAGGATTGGAGTAGTGAAGCTATCAATCAAGCATCACGCGACGTGGCTAAAGCCTTTGGAGTGAATCATAAAAAGCATGTGATGCCTCTGTTGTTCGGGTCTGTGATGGGTAAGCGCTTCGGACCACCCCTGTTTGATTCTGCAGAAATCCTAGGGAAATACCTTTTACGAGCACGTTTTCTTAACGCAATTGAGTGCGTAGGAGGTATTGGTAAAAAGAAACTAGCTGCCCTACAGGATGCTTGGAACGCCGGGGATTGCTCAGCGCTACTTTCGGGAGATGGCGACGGAGCTTAACTTAGCCCTTGCCGTCATCCTCTGCACGTTGTACCCTCCGATGGAATATGTAAATCCAGGAGGTTTCGATGTCACACACACAAACTCTACCAAGTGCTGAACTGAGCAACGCTGTATGGCGGGAAGCCTTTGAACACGCTCCCATTTCCCTCTGGATAGAGGATTACACCGAGGCCATACATTCTCTTAAAGAGCTTGCAAAGCAAGGTGTGAAGGATTTGAGTGCTCACCTGCACCAAAATCCCGAACTTATTCAACGACTCGCCAAGCAGGTGCAGATTCTCGATGCTAACATCGAAAGTGCTAATCGCTTTGGGGATAAAAGGAGTCGAGATAAACTCATAGGGCCTGTCGATAGGTTTTTAATCCCAGAAGCACTGCCAGTATTCGCCGATGAATTGATTGCGTTGTACGAAGGACGCGATCACCATGAGACTATTGTGACAACGGGAACGCTAGAGAAAGATCCAGTAAATACACGCATGCACCTTAGAGTGCTAAAAAGCGATCCTTCGCGCGTGCTAGCTTTACTAACCTTTGTGATTTTGCCTTAGCCGAGAGTGTAAAGAAATGGCCGCGACTTCGCAGCCGTCTATTTGTCCTGGAAAGAAATCCGTCCTGAGGCCCGAAGGGCTGATAACCTGTATAGCCCCGGGCGTAGCCCGGGGTAATGCAAAAACGTTTTCTGAGCCCTGTAAGGGCGACACATTAACACGAAGCATGTGTCGCACTTACAGCGCTCCGGTGACCGATTTGCCTACTCCCCGAGCATGTATCCCTCGTGGGGGTGCTTCCCCTTTCGCACTATCTTGTGAACATAGGCTATTCGAACGTAATGGAGTAGCAGCAGGGCTTGTTGACAACGTGCTGACGTGCCTCGATGCTGAGAACATGGCGATGCTCCTGGTACTCCCAGGGTACCGCGTGATTATCGCAGTGAACATCAAGAATTTTTCTTTCACAATACACCACAAGTGGGGCTGCAACGAGTAGATGGATGTGAATGTCATCTTCCGTGAGACTTACTTCCGAAACAGGACCCGGTGCTAAGTAGTAGCTATAGCAACCCAAGACTGCTACGCCATCGTGGATGGGCGCAAAGGTAAAAACATCCGCTTGCTCGGGTTTAAGGGTGATATTTAGGTGTTCATTGCCTTTGATGACACCGACAAATCCATGGTGGTGGCTTAAAACAGCACAAGGAGCATCGGGCCAGTTCTCTAGGTCCTCCAGAGATACCGTACCGTGTAACGTTTTGTGGCCGGCCCCTAAATTAAACGCCGCGACTATGCCCCAGTCACTTTTGGTGGTGAAGGCCAGATAGGGCTTCTTAGATATTAGCGGATTTTCGACAGCACATCTTTCACAGACCGTCAACGCTCGATTCGGGCGGATAAGGCGTCCGTCGGGGAGCATAAGCTTGGCCATGTGGCGTTGCTGCTCGAAATCAGGGCGCCCAGAGAGCGTCATCGTGGAGCCACTTAGCGCTTGATAAATTGCCAACGTCTCATCATAGGGACAAGGCTGCCTCCATGGTGCTGTGCAGGGAAGCATGAGGTGCTGCAGCCACAGACTGTTTTGTAGTCTATTGCGTACTGTACGTTGGATGCCTACTGGGTTTTTGTCGTCAAATTCCTCTTCATCGCAACACGCTATTTGGGACGTAGGCCAATAGAAGATGTTCTCAGCTCCCAGGCACTCCCGGTTGAGTTGTGCACTGTTAAACTGCGTGGATGCCGCCCCCTGCATCGCTGTCTGTAGATTGCTGTGTAAACGCGTAAGGTCCATGCCTTTTCTACAAAAGGTTGCAATTGAATGCTGGTCCCCTACCTCATTGAAGGTGACGCCTTCCTGGCGTAGATGTCCATAGTAGTCATGGAAGAATTGAAAAGTGCCTCCAAGATCATGACCCAAGAAGTAGCGCCCTTGCTCATCCGTAGGCAGATCGTAGGCGGCAGCTAAGGAGGGGTGTATTCCACCGCGCGAACCCATGATGCCGTGCCACACTCCAACCTGAATGACACCGATCCCGTGCAACTCATCTATAAATCCCCGCAGGCCTTTAGGGAATAGCTCGGGGTTAGCGCCAAAACTCACTAGAGCTTTGTGCTCGGATCTACGAGGTGATATCGCAGCCAAGTCTTGCCATCCTTCACCGAGAAGAACATATCCCGGTGTACATCCATGGCGTGCCATTTCAGTTACAGCTTCTATGATGCCTTGATGGGACGGCTGCCCAGTCGGAAGAGTTGGACTTTGCCAACCCCACGAATTAATCCAGATCGGTAGCTTTCCCTTCTGTGTTCGTGGCTTCCCTAAATCGCCCGTGAGTTTAAGAGCGTGCTGGAAGATACCCTGAAAAACGGCACTCAATTTCGGGCCTCTAGCACATAGCAGTGCACAACGACTTCTGTTAGCCTTACGTGAGCTGCCGCTTTGGAGATTGAGATTTAGGGTTTGCGCATCCCCAGGTGTCATCCTAACAGTCATGTCGCTGTGCGATAGGCATAGCAAGCACGTGTAATGAGCTTGGTCGCGAGCTATCAACAGAAAGGTGTCTCCGGGGATCTCGTCCATAGCAGAGACGTAGTGGACCCCATTATAGCTCTGTCCCCGCATGGGGCTACGGTGGGCTACACCAGGATTTCGTGCTAATGTTCCCAATCCAAAGGTGAGCTGAAGATCTCCAACAAAAGGCTCGACTTCAACGGCGAGTAGGCCGCTTTGTCCTAGAAATTCCTCAAAATTTTCATATGTACCAGCAGCTGAACAGCGAAGGATTCGGGGGAGCTCAATATTCGCTCTCTCTCCAAACGTGGCATCCAAGACCGAAGGCGATGGCATCGGGTCAACCTACCTTGTGTTTTTCATAAGCAACGAGTTACAATATGCCCTGGTCGGCGGATAACACGTCGAACCTTAAAGTCCAAACAATAATTTTTTAATGTATTGATGGAAACTGTTGTTAGTTTTCTTTGTGAAAACGCTATACATGCGCACCTAGTGATCTTCGGTCTGCTGCTGCTGGCTGGACTCAATATCCCCCTGAGCGAGGACCTCCTTGTGATGATCGGCGGGATGCTGACGGCTACCTGCGTCCCTGGAAATTACTACCTAATGCTCGGGTGGCTTTGGGCTGGAGCCATACTATCAGCATACGAGGCCTACTGGCTGGGACACCACTTTGGCCCACGCCTCTATCGGATGGCCTTCTTTAAGCATGTCGTTACCCCTGAACGTGTGGATAGGATTGGGAGCATGCTGGAGCGCTATGGGGTGGCCTCGTTTGTGATAGTACGTTTTATCCCCCTCGGTGTGCGGAACTGTTTTTTTATGACGTGTGGTCTCTGGCGCATGCCTTTTTTGCGTTTTATCTGGCGCGATGCCGTCGGAGCCGCTTTGTCGGTTTACGTGCTTTTCCGAATCGGGCACGCCTTCGGGAGCAATTATCGCATGTTGGTGGACTACTTCCACCAATATGAAACAATGACTTTATCGCTATTAGTGGTTTTGGCACTTGGCGTAGCCGCAGTCTTTTGGTATAGACGATGTGCGACGGCCGCCTCGGTGACAGACCACAATGTGGAGTAACTAGCACTGCGTATGTGGAGCTTAAGTAACATTCTATCTTTGCTTCGAGGACCCTTGGCTCTGGCCTTTCTGACCCAGAGCCATACCTTGCGTGCTGCCGCCATTATCGGTGCTATGGTGACTGATGGCTTAGACGGCTACATAGCCCGCCGCAATCGTCGCTCTACTCAGATCGGCGCCGTCCTCGATCCTTTGATGGATAAGTTTTTTGTGACCGTGGCCCTCCTGGTATTTCTTACGGAGGGGCAGATAAATCCCTGGCAGATGGCAGCTCTAGTTTGCCGAGATTTTGCCGTGGTACTCTTTGGTATCTACCTTCACCTTACAGGGGAATGGGGAAAATATCGCTTTCGTGCCATCTGGTGTGGCAAGCTAACGACGGCCCTACAGTTTCTGGTACTTATGGCTTTGACGTTTCACTATACGGTAGCTACACAAATCTACAGTTGCTTCCTTGTTCTAGGAGTCTTTGCCTTGGTGGAGCTCTATCTCATGGCACGCCCAGCTTCGGAACCCGCCAGCTAGTTTTCCTCAACACTCTGAAAATCAGGTTTATAGCCCAGCGCGTGAGCGCTAGGTGGTACCCCATAAGCATGTACCCTTTGCGCCTTTTTTTCTCTGGGTCTTTGCGTTTCTTTTCGTGCATCCTAAGCAAACCACATGCACAACGGCTTGCTACATACGCGATTGAAACGCAAAAGCGCAAAGGTTCAAAGACGTAAAGGAAGACAGGAAAAACCTGGTTCAGTACCAAGATTCGGTAAGACTAACGGCCAAGCGACAGTT
>JAJFMA010000180.1 GCA_021772415.1 Chlamydiota bacterium | reverse complement strand
GTATGATACAATGGGTGCACTTAGAACGAAAAACTATTGCAATTACTCACAATCAGGAGGCGTCACTTATGTCCGTTACAGTAGACACTAGCGCCAACTTTGAAGACTTTGATATTGATTCTTTTGATCCCGCGAGCTTCGACGCTCCAGTGAAGACGTCGGCTCCAGAAAGCGCCGAGCTTCAACGCAAGATCGAAGCTGAAGTCATCGAACTCCAGAAGCTATGGGGTCAAGACCCCACGCAATGCGGCCGAGTGCAAGGCGACATTCTGCGTGGTTGCACACGTCTGGAAGATCTGCTTCAAAAACTGCCAATAGAAACACGGGACTCTTCCGTAGAGCTACGTGAAGCCCACAACTATATGGCAGCTTGCCTAATCGCACTAGACGACATGCCAGCACCTGTACAAAAACCGACCACTCCTCCAGCACCGACGACCATGACGACCATGACGACAACGAGAAAACCTACTACTGTCGCAGAAGCGATTAGCAATGAATTCCACGTCACCGACGTTGAAAAAGACGGCAACTGCTGCATTCGTGCGGCTTTAGAAGTTGCTGGTATTCCTGTCACGCCCGCCGTACTTCATCAGGTACGTGGCGACACCGTCGCTCTTATGAAGTCGGAGATGTACAAGGAAATTGACGAACAGTGGGATATCGTCTGTTCCGGTAAAGCACTACTCGTTTCCTCACTTGTGGGTGACATCAGTACGCCTGCAAAAGCAAAGGAAACCGTGGACGCCTACTGTGAGAACATGGCACGCAATGGTACATGGTTTGGGCATCAGGAGCTGATGTTCCTGCCTAGAGCTACAGGGGTGAACTTCCAAGTCGTCGATCCTGCCAAGACTGGATTGAAAGATGGCAAACTTGTTCACGACAAAGAGCACATGTATTTTGGCGGAGCTAAAGGATCAGCCTTAGGCTACTTGCTTCACAACGGCAACCACTACCTTGCTCTCAATTCCAAAGCTGCTGCGGCTCCTGCGGCCTAATTCGACGCGAGGTTCACAAGTTTACACGCTATAAAGCCCACACCATCGTGTGGGCTTTTTTGTGCTTTCTACTTTGCACCGACACCCTGTGCACGTGGATCGGTTTTCTTAATGATGTAGCTGACATTTTTTTGGTTAAAGCCTTTGTAGCCGTCGCGGCGCTGCAAGTTCTCCATGTGACTGCCAATCGCACCCTCGCGTGCAAATGCACCAGATTGCTCTTCAGTAATCTGCCCGCTATCGCGCAGCTTATGCAGTCGCCTAGGATTGATTGGCCATACTTCTCCATGAGTGAATGCCTGCTTCAGGTAGGTGAACGAGCTAAACGGGTCCATCATCCCGACATCGTAGGCCTGCAGGTCTTCTTTAAGGGCATCAAACTCGAACTGCGACTCTAAATGGTGCATCCCCGCAGCAAGGATGGAATCACCATGCAGCTCACACCATAGTCCTACAGTCCCTAGTTCTTCGAGTTCTGGAATCGCCTGGTGCGCGAAATCAATCTCGACTTCTTCAGGGGCTAGATCTGTGTCCATGAAGCACACGAGACCTGCCTCGCTATTCTCCATTACCTGCGCACCCCAACCCGCTTCGTCCCCAGCGTAGTAGCGCTCGCGGCAGTGGAACCCTAGCATCTCAAAGAGACGGATAAGCGAGGCGAAGTGGCGACGTGACGACCTAAATGTGTGGTGGTCGTGGTTAGCCCATCCCAAGCCAACGCGGTCTTGGCGTCCTTTTTGAATATGCCCAGCACGGTTACGTGCCTGCCACAGTTCGCGTTCTACTTCAAGAACCAACCACGCTGCCATATCCTTACCCAAATCATCCACAATCGCTTGGGCAAGCTCTAGCATGGCAGAAACGGCAGCGTCTTCGTCTTCGATATCACGCGGACGTGTTTGCCACTGTTCCTTGCGATGAAGGTAGCGATGCTCATGTTGAGCTGAACGTGTGGACGGTTCCATCGTGCGGGAGCCGCGCCGCTCAACAACCCACAAGCTCACAGCTTCTTCAGTTCCTACGCAACAGCGACGGTACCCACTCAAAGGCGTACCGTGAATTTTTGCGTACTGCCCCCGTACCATGAGGAAGTCGGAAATGCTCTCGGCTTTCACAGCGACACCTGTGACGTCAGCAGGGGCGTCGTCCATGACAACAGACGGGAGTTGGGCTCCAAAGTGTCTGAATACACGATAGGTAGCGCCAGCTTGCTCTATCTCAAAACCTACGGATGCTAGCGCCTCTTCACTGGCCTCGCTAGCGCCAACGGTGATGTGGTCCACCCAATCAAAGAGGCGGGTGCTGGTTAGCTTATGCAGGTCCTGACGGAGCTTTTCGATGGTAGGATTCGCAGCACAGGCCTTGTCCAGCATGTCAAGAAGCAGGCGTTCTGCCTTTGGGTGACACTGCCACTCCGTCACAACATGTTGGGTCATGGGGAACCTCCATCTCAGGGTATATTGATTTCCCCTACAGTATCAAAAGCCTATGAAGAAGACAAAAAAAAGGCTGATGACAGGCCTTTATTTGCGAAGGGGTTTAGTAAGAGTTGCTTTGTGCACTGCTAGTCCCTCCATGTCCTCCATGCTAGTCTCCATGTCCTCCATGGTTTTTCGAGTTTTAGAAGCGCCCGAGGACACGGGCCAGGGGAAGAATGGACGGCAACACGCAGCTCTAGCTATACGAGGACGAGCTCGCCGCTATGAGCCAGCTCTTTGACTTGCCCCTCTTCGACGACAAGGACTTCGTCGGGGCTGATGCTCTTACAGAAGTGGCGGAGATTATCGCTTTTAAGTGTGATGAAATCCACCTCGCGCAGTGACACCAGCAGCTCAACAAAATGTGGATCGGGTTCTTCGTCACGCACGTAGACGACGATAGACCAGTTATCGCGCTTGTGTAGTTCGTGTAGGAGTGCAAAGGTCTCGGTCGACAAACCTTCTTCACCACTTAAGCCTACAACAGCAATTTTGTGCCCAGCAAGAGCCTTTTGAAGGGCGAATAGATGCTCCTCATCGAAGACTTTGTTGCCACTATTGCTCTTCAGCAAGCGGCGCGCAAGGTCTGATAACGACACATGCGCACAACCTAGACGCTCGATAGCAATACCCGCAGCGACGTTGGCGAGCTGTGCTGCTTCGGCGATATCGAGTCCTGACGCTAGAGCGCAGCTGACCATTGCGAGGACTGTGTCTCCGGCGCCGGTGACATCTTTAACCTGGCGTACTTTAACGGGATAATTGAGCGTTTGTTTCCCCTGAGAAAACAGAGAGATTCCGTCCTGTGAGCGCGTAATCATAAGCGTTTGCGCTTCGGTGATGTTAAGAATCTCCTTAGCCACCTCCTCCAGACTGCTCTCAGGAGTCAAGTTCGCCGCTACGAGAGCTTCTCCGAAGTTGGGTTTGATGACAGTAGCACCTCGGTACTTGCGGAAGTCGACGCCCTTAGGATCGATCACAGTCGGAATTTTGCGAGTGTTGGCCTCGGTGATCAGAGCCTGGAGAAGTTCTTCGGTAAGAAAGCCTTTGCCATAATCGGAGATCGCGATGAGGTCGACATCTTTTAATAATTCAGGCACCTGTGCAATGAGCGTATCTTGGAGCGCTGGGGATAATGAAGGTGTGGTTTCTCGGTCGACACGTACAATCTGTTGGTGGTCAGAGATTACCCTGTTCTTAACGGGAGTGGGATAGCCCTCTTCTACAACGATACCGCTGACGTCGGCGCCGTCCTTGTGAAGCGTCGCACAAAGAAGCTTCCCTTCGTCATCGTTACCTACGCGGCCAAGCAACGAAACCTCTGCGCTAAGGGCGAGTAGATTCAAAACAACGTTTCCAGCCATCCCTGGGCGGTGTTCTTCGTAAGTCACCTTAACAACGGCAACAGGAGCTTCGGGAGAAATCCGCTGCGCTTTACCTATGGTGTAGGTATCGAGAACAAGGTCTCCGACAACTAGAATACGGCTGGGTTTGAGCCTTCCGAATGAACCTTCAAGTCTTACCATGTCTTCTCCGGAACGATATAGTCACGTACATATTCGATAACGCTATCTGCAATGGGCGCGTAGTTGGCGTCATCGCCAAGAGCAGCGCGTGTTTTGTCCATCGTAGCGCAGGTGTAGTTCTGGTACTTACCTAACAGATCTTCTGGCATGTCGATATATTGGATGTTGGCATCCACACCAAGCCCTGCGAAGACCCCCTCAGCGAGAGTATTCCATGTCTCTGGTATGCCACGCCCAATATTGAAGATGCCACCGGCGTCATTAGACAAAAACGCACACGTCATACGGACGGCGTCTTTAACGTAGATGAAATCACGCATCTGCCCACCATCGGCGTAGTTCTCGGGATCAGACGACTTGAACAGGCGTATTGTTCCTTCGCGCTGCACGTCAGGGACCATCTTCGTGATGACCGAAGCCATCCGCCCCTTGTGGTATTCGTTAGGACCAAAGACATTGAAATATTTTAGACCTACGATCTTATCGAGAACGCCTTCGTTCTTAGCCCAAAGGTCAAAGAGGTGTTTGGAGTAGCCGTACATGTTTAACGGTCGTAACGCCTCTAATCCATCGTGGTCATCGCTAAAGCCTAGCGATCCATCGCCGTACGTCGCCGCCGACGAGGCATAGACAAAGCGCTTGTCATTACGCAGAGCATACTCAGCAAGGCGCACGGTGTAGCGGTAATTGTTCTCTAATAGGTAGCTAGCGTCCTGCTCCACGGTGCTACTGCACGCGCCCAGGTGGACAAAGGCTTCGATGGCAGACTCGCGCCCTTCCAACCAATTGAACAACTGCGCCGATGGAATAATGTCCAGAAACTGCTTAGTAACAAGGTTTTGCCACTTCCCGTCGGTCCCTAAGTCATCGACAATAACAAGGTTTTTGTACCCCAAGTCATTCATGTGACGCACGAGCGCAGAGCCTATAAAACCCGCTGCCCCAGTGATTACGATCAGCTGATCGTCGTAAAGCTTCATGTCCTCTCCATCCTATCCGTATCACCTCAAAAAGTAGCGGCGATGCCGACTAGCCTAGCAGATTGCGCTTTACCCTTCCAGAACGAGAACTCGCCAGCACTGTCCATTAACTCCGCATCCTCGATGCTTCTTCCATCCCACCGACTATTTCTATATCTTATAAAAAAATAGTTGATTTAAACATAAGATAATTGCATTATTTCGTTTTATTTTTAAAACAACACAATAGGACGCTATATGTATTCAAAAACAGTATTTCACATGCTAATTATCTGTTCATCAATTTTGAACTTCGCGAATGCTAACAGTTCCATCATCGACGACTACATTGCTCGTGCCGAGGAGTATTTCCTTGAAACGATGCCGCAAACACCTATAGCGCCAGAGCTAAAGCTCGCCATTGAATCAGAGCTCTCTCCCTTTCAGATACCTCATCATGGAACAGGTCTGTATGATGACTCTCCATCCTTATCACTAGCCTTGAAGCCTCAAGAACTCGTCATCGACGATCTCGAATATGTTAAACAACTTATCCGTGATAACGACTCTGCATGGATATCAGCGTACGACAACGATGAGGTGATCTCTCATCACGGCGGCAATGCCAAGGTCTTTGAACTACGCAGCGTTCCGGGCATCATCTTTAAATCCCGCCCTGCGGTGGTGGGTGGCGACGGAGAAACTCGCAAACGCCTCACCAACAGCCTTAAGGCCCAGCAAATAGTCCACGACTTTGGACTCAACTACATCCTTATTCCCAAAGGATGCCTCTTTGAAGTTGACGACATGCTTTTCTACGCCGAAGAAAAAATGGATATCGGTGACCACTCGATCCAGCAAGAGCACTACGAAGGTAGCTACGATAGCTTCCCAACGCATCCCGCTCTTCGTGAATATTTTAAAATCATGTTCCAGCAGCTCTTCATCTTCATCCGCGAAACCGGCCTGTCAGACGTCAAATACAACAACACCCCATTGGACCTCCAAGGGCGTGGTATAACTCTTGTCGACCTCGACTCCTGCGACGACGATCCTCTCAGAGGGATATGGCGTTGGACACAAATGAACAGCTCTCCAGGCCTCGTACCTGATATTTTCGAGGGCATTGACATGGGTGATGTTGTACTGGAAGGCTTGATCCCTCTCTTCGAAAGCAGGCAGAATGAACTCGACGTACGCTCTAAAGCACGCGCCTATTATCGGGAGAACGAGCTTACGGGCCCTGAGCAGATTAGCATTGATGTCCTTGCCCACCGCATGGATGAGTTCGACGATCCTGAGCTACTTGAGGAGTTCTTTGCCCACATCAACAAAAAGCTAGCAGAACATCGTTACGCTGGACTGCCCTTACTAACCCGTAAGGTCGGCTTTGAAGTCAGGGACGTGACCCAGCGTGTCAAATCCAATTTTTCAGAAGACACGCGGCTTCGCCATCATGTGGTCGTGAGTAGAATTGAGCACATTATTCAAGTCTTAATCGAAGAGGGCATCGCCCATTCAGTGGAACCCTATGGCGGCTACCACTGGACTGTACAGTTCTAGAGACCAACCCTTCTTCCTCTTCCTACTTTTTCCTACGCTTCCTGGCCGATGACTTGGCTTGGAAGCGTGGGAAAGGTACGACTCTCTCTTGACCCAGATCATTTTCCGCAATCCATCAAAGACACTGGCTCGCATAGAATGTTTTATGTGACTAATAGTCACCAAATAAGCACATAAATAAGTAGCAAATCGATGCCACCCGTGAACATGAACCATCGAGAGTCAATCGACAAAACAATCATAAAGCTCGTCAAAATATGCAGGTTATGTATAATCTAACGCGATTTAAACAATTATCGTAATCAATAAGTTGTATTAAAACATTAGATAAATCGGTTTATTATGGAAAAACGAGCGTGTTATAGCCGCGGCGATCGCCGGGCGGTGGAATTTCTTATCGATCAACATATCGAACCAGATCTGGGTAACGAGCAGCTGGCTAACGCTAATGCTGTCATCAAAGAAATCGTACACACAATATTGGGTGGCGGCAATGCTCTGCAATCCGAAGGAAGTCTAGAGCGGCTATTAGCTCAAGGGATCACTGCTGGCTTGAGCGATTTCGATCCATCACTATCGATCGACTCCGCGTTGATCGTCGAAGGCGTCGTAAAATATACCCGCAGGGCCTCTGGGCATCAAGCGGATCGATGTTCGTCTCTACGTGTAAGGCCTTCACTCTACACACGGTCGAGAGAGAATGTGGAGCTGCGCCTTTCGGGTAGCTCAGGAGGAACCGCTCAGTTTTTGCAAGCACGTACGCAGCAATCAATCGTACAGTTGCAAAATCTCTGTAAAAGACACATGCAGGCGTTTGTCAGTGGAAATCACACGGTTCAAAATCAGGACATGGAGCTTTTAAACGAGGTGTTTGGAGACGAGCTACCGAAAGTGATGACCGAAGAGGACACCCACATCAAAGTTGTGGCAGCTTACTTGCAACAGATATGCAAATTCGCAAGCCAAAACCCAAATCGTGGCGTCACCATCATCAGTCGCTTCCTAACCAACTATGCGACTGTCCCTTGCCACGGCGAAGGGAGCCAAGAAAGACGACTGGCCTTGCAGAAAGAACTCATCGAAACTCTGCGCGAGGAGTTTCAACAGAGGGGAGCTGCCATAATTCTACCCTTCTATATTTTGCAAACGGAACTTGGCGACCGTACCGTCGACATCGTACATGACCTACTTAACGCCCTTGAGCCACAGAATCTGTTCTTTCGCCCCTTCATGGAAAGCGCATCTCCTGACAGCCTTGAGCTTTTTAAAGAGCGTATCGATGATCTAGGAGAGCTGTTGTCGGATGCGCCTAAGTATGCTCCAGACTTTTTCTTACGTTTTCTGGCAACGATGAACCAAGTATATCTCGAAGTCTCCGCTGAGGTAATAGGCGAGGTGGATAACGCAATGGTGGAAGGCTGGTCAGCAGTCCTTGCTAATCCGGAATCGGCACAGTTTCGGGATGATCTACGTCTACTTTTTTTACTTGGAGAAGGCGTAATAGATGTCGAAGTAGATGAAGGGCGTTTCGAAGAGTGCCCCATTATCAATGATCTAGAGCCATACAACAATATCGACACCATCATCGAGGGGGTTAAAGAAGACCTCGAACTGGAATATGTCGATGAAGTTGCGAA
>JAJFMA010000179.1 GCA_021772415.1 Chlamydiota bacterium | reverse complement strand
GCACTTACAGCGCTCAAAAGCTTAATTAGCCTACCTGGGGCTATGCCCCAGGCTATACAGGTTACAGCCCTTCGGGCCTAGAAAAAAGTAACGTTGCATTTCTTTACACTCTCCTCGGGGCGGCTTGTGGCCCCATAGGATTAAGGCGACACAAAGCGATGGAAGAAAGAAAACGTCTTCTGCTTTGGATCCATGAGTCGGGGCCACAAGCCGCCCCGAGAGGGGCTCAGATTCATCATATACCGGACCCCACCCTCACGGGTGGGGCTAACATAAAATGACCCTTCGGGCCTCATGAGGGAAATCGTCGCATCCTAGATAATCACGTATTGATTGGGTGACCTATGGTGTTAACCTACTTTTTCTTATGATCAAAACGCCGAAAGTCGAGCCAGAGATTCCGAGAATTTCCCTTTTATGTTTCTCCAACGTGAAAGAGGTATCGGTCTTTTGTCGTAGCGTCACTTGTTACATATTCTATTGTAGTGCTTTCCTCCGGTTTTTGTGTCCAAATTTGACTACTGCAATACATAGCCAGTGACTTAGCGTCTTAGCACCATACCTGTAGCGGAGTGTAGCTCTTCGAGTAGTCCAGGGGAGATAGTCAGCAGGTCACAGCCGGCAAGATGCAGTATCTGCTCGCTATTACGGAAGCTTGCGCCCATCACCTGTGTGGTATAGCCGAATTTTTTGTAGTAGTTGTAGATAGTCGTCACGGATTCGACACCGGTCCCCCTTTCATTAGTTCATCATGGCTGCGGCTGATTCCCCAGCTTTGTCAACGAATCTTGTAGTGTTGTTATAAAACGAAATGTTTTTTATTACTTAGTAAATAAGAATACTGTTGATAATAAGTAACTAGGTGTTGCATTATTGTTTTTTGTTATTATTAACAACTTGTGTGTTTTGTTGTGAATAAGATTCTTGTTTAGCGTGCAGTTGATTATTTTTATTTTATTGATACCCAATAGAGGAATTATGCTATCGAAAATGTTTGAGTCCAGTCCGTGTTTTGGTAATCGTGCGTTATGGGGAGCTGCTTCTTTTTGCAGTCTGATTCCCGTCGCTGCCGCTGAACCGCTGACAGATTTTGTACAGCGTGTTTTAAATGAGATGGGAGTGTCCGATGACAGAGATTCTGAGGACAAGGTAGTGCCTGTTGTCGTCGTCACAACCGTACTTGTTTGCCTCACATTCTTGTTCATGTCATGTGTTTGTGGAGGTTGTTTGTCGACAGACAAGAAAAAGCTGGCAGTGGAGAACAGGAAGAAGTTGGAGGTGGATAAGAAGAAGAAGAAAAAGTTGGAACAACAGCAGATGCTGCAAAAGCAGCTGAAGCAACAGAAGCTGCAAGCGGAACAGCAGAAGAAGCTGCAAGCGGAACAGCAGAAGAAGCTGCAAGCGGAACAGCAGAAGAAGCTGCAAGCGGAACAGCAGAAGAAGCTGCAGGCGGAACAGCAGAAGAAGCTGCAGGCGGAACAGCAGAAGAAGCTGCAAGCGGAACAGCAGAAGAAGCTGCAAGCGGAACAGCAGAAGAAGCTGCAAGTGGAACAGCAGAAGAAGCTGCAAGTGGAACAGCAGAAGAAGCTGCAAGCGGAGCAGCGAAAGAAGCTGCAAGCGGAACAGCAGAAGAAGCTGAAAGTGGAACAAAAGCAGAGGCAACAAAAGCTAAGGCAACAACAGCAGTTGGAAGAGCAGCAGAGGCAACAAAAGCTGAAGCAGCAGCAGTTGCAAGAGCAGCAGAGACAACAAAAGCTGAGGCAACAGCAGCAGTTGGAAGAGCAGCAACAGCAACTGCAATATGCGGCATACCTAAATCAACCGCAATATATGTCATACCTAAATCAACCGCATAATGGGTCATACCTGAATCCGTCGCAATGTGTGCCTACCCTGCATTCGCAGCAGCTGCAAGTGCAAACGCAACAGCAGTATCAGCAGCCCAACATGTCCAATAGCGACGCTGTGGTGCTAGGTGGATCTGGAGGTAGCAGCAGTAATTCTGCTATCAGCGTTTGCTTGCCGACTGTTTGGCACTATTTGAACAAGGATGCCATGAAAAAATTTGGTGGCGTCCAAAATGCGTCTATCGCGCATAGCGCGGCTTATATAGCAGTTAAGCGCCAAGCGAATGGAGGTGACGTAGAGGCTCAGCTGAAGCTTGCTCAAATGCAATTGGCGGGCATCGGATGCCAAGTTGATGTCGGCTCTGCTAAGTCACTTGCAGAGGGCGTGTATAACAACAATAACAACGGGGCGTCTCAAGGCCAACGAACACTCGCGGGGAACATCATTAAGGCCTGCAACGCGCGACTTAATAATACAAACGTTGAAGTCACGAGATCCTAGTGGCACATCGCACATCACCATAATGCGGGTAGAAGGGGCCGGGTGTGCATCACGTGCACGCCGGGCTTCCTGTTGCGGCTCTCATTAACAGGGCTTGTGTTCGCAGCACGACAGAAGAAACGCAAAGGCGCGAAGGAAATTCTTGGGGTCTTTGCGCCTTTTGAAGCCCGAAGAGCTGTTACAACATGGTACGCAAGGTGTGGTGTGAAAGACTAGTTCTCAGGGGCAAAGCCCCGATAGCTTTACAGCCTGGGGCGTAAGCCCTAGGTCGAGGCCGTAAATAGTTCATCGAGCTGTGAAGGAGCGACAGAAAATTCATGTTATTTCTGTCGCTCCTTTGAGAGTGTAAAGAAATTGATGGCGGTGACGAAATGACTATTAGCCGACATGAGTTCCCACAGTTTTCCGGCGGCCTGAAAGGCCAGCAACCTGTATAGCCCCGGGCGTAGCCCGGGGAAGCTTCAAAATACACTCTGAGCGCTGTAAGTGCGACACATCCATGCGAAACATGTGTCGCACTTACAGCGCTCAAAAGCTTAATTAGCCTACCTGGGGCTATGCCCCAGGCTAT
>JAJFMA010000178.1 GCA_021772415.1 Chlamydiota bacterium | reverse complement strand
ATAGCCTGGGGCATAGCCCCAGGTAGGCTAATTAAGCTTTTGAGCGCTGTAAGTGCGACACATGTTTCGCATGGATGTGTCGCACTTACAGCGCTCAGAGTGTATTTTGAAGCTTCCCCGGGCTACGCCCGGGGCTATACATCTTGCTGGCCTTTCAGGCCGCCGGAAAATGTGCGAACTCATGTGGGCTAATAGTCATTTCATCACCGCCACCCATTTCTTTACACTCTCGAAAGGGCGGCAGATAAGCGCGTTCATATGGTGCCCCTGCAGGGCTCAGGACGTGTTTTTACCTTTACCCCGGGCTACACCCGGGCTATACATCTTGCTGGTCATTTTTTACTGCCTTCTGCGTCTACTCTATCCCGTAACCAAGTGTTGCTTATCCCAAATCTTTACCTGCTAAGGAGCAATAAATGAACTTTCGAGAATTTAAATGCCTGTTTCTAATTTTTATGATCTTTCTTGCAGCATGCATCGAGACGGACATCTACCTGCCTGCTTTTGCTGACATGATGGATTTCTTCGCTGTGTCGGAGGATGCTATCCAAAGCTTGCTAACGTGGAATTTTCTGGGTATCTGCGTTGCAGGACCTCTCTACGGACCGGTTTCTGATGCCGTAGGTAGAAAGAAGCCTCTGCTGCTTGCGTTGGGCTTGTTTCTATTGGGGAGTTTACTGACGGTTTTCGCCGAAGGATTTCAAGCTATGCTGTGGGGCCGTGTGCTCCAAGGTCTAGGGAGCGGAGGCTGCTTCACTTTAGGCACGGCCATCATTTTTGACGCCTTTCAAGAGGACAAGGCCGTCGTTGCAGTAGCGCGCTTGAATTCCGTTGTACCTTTTCTGCTGGCTGGCGCACCACTGTTGGGAGGCTACCTCAATCAACTGTTTGGGTTTCGCGCGAATTTTCTCGCCATTGCCCTCTGTGTTGCTGTGAGCTTTGCCGTAACGTTTTTCTATTTAGATGAGACGCTAGCGCCGAGCAAGCGCGTGGCATTTTCTTCAAAGAAGCTGCTGCATGATTTCAAGTGTGTGGCGATCTGTCGACCGTTTTGGCAGCTCGTTCTTGTCGTGAGCCTTTTGCTAGCGGGGTATATCGCGTTTCTGTCGTGTTCGGCGGTTTTGTTTGTTGTGGAGTTCGGTGTGAGCAAGCAAGCTTTTCCACTTTTTCAAGCTTCGGTGTTAGGAGCGTGGCTCGTTGCCAGCCTAGCTTGTGGCACAGCACTCAGGTATTGGGGGAAATTGTATTTGAAGCTATGGGGCAGCGCAGCAGTGGCTGTGGGAGGGATTGGCTTTGCCTTGTCGGCTTGGCTTGCCCCCGAAAACCCTTACTTTCTTACCGCTCCTATGGTTGTCTTCACTTTTGGGGTCAACTGGCTGCAGGGGCTTTACTTCCCTGAAGCGATGGATCAGCTGCCCAACATCAAAGGCATCACTGCAAGTCTACTTACGAGCGTGCGTCTGTTTGTTGCTGCGGCTGTTGTAGGAGCTGTGAGCGCTTGCTATGATAGAAGCATCTATCCGCTGATGATAGCAATCGTGGGGGTGACGTGTGTCACGATCCCCACGATTGCCTGGTATGAACGCGTTAAAGCCTGCCGCCAGCAACAGCTCCAGAAATGCCTTTAGTCGCTGAAAGGACAAAGGCTTTGGCATGTGCGACAAGCTCTTTCATGTCGGCACCTTGCAAGAACTCTCTTAGAGTATCGTCATGTTCAGCAGCGTCAGTGAGATTTGTTGGCATGTCCCACAGCAGAGAGAGATATGGTGCTGCGATGCTTTTGGCTTCGTCTGAACCCTTGCTTACGTCCTCACTTTCAATCATCGCTTCTACCTCAGCGAGGACACTCAGCTTCGTCTCCTTGTCGGACAGACTCGTAAGTATGGGTTTAACGGCATTGAAGACGATAGCCAAAGCAGGCGACACGTAAATTCCGTATGCAGGACCTAATGGGCGGACAGTCTCTAACAATCCTATGTGGCGCTTAATAGGCTGTACCATGCACAAGAATTTAGTACGGAACTCGAGAAGTTGTGGTGTCCACTCCTGCTCCAGAAGGTGACTTTGTCCCGTGCTAGCTAGAGCTGGCTTGACGATTAATTCGCCAAATTCGCTAAAGAATCCGCACGGTATTGGCGCCTCTTCGATATCAAGCACGCGCACGGTCATCTCTGCGAACAAACGTGAATCTAATATGCCGCCAATGTCGTTAGCTTCGCGTTGCTGCCATAGCTCACGGATTAGCCCTTGGCGTTCTAGCACCACGGCGGGATCTTTGACCTCGTTGATGATTTCTGATCCGCAGGAGCCTCCGCTGCGTACGACATCGATGAGACGCTTGGTGCGTAGCAAGAAACTTTCCTGCGCAGGGCACTCTTTAGGATTGAGTAGGACGTTAAGGTCCTCTATGTAAAGAGGTCCCTTGGATTTTGCTGCCTCTGGCGGCTTTTCTACACGTGCTTCCATCTGTACTCCCCCTTGGATGTGGATGGGTTATGGTGAGGCATTACCCTAGGGATGTAGCGAATTCTCTGTCAATATTGTGTGAGAATCCCACAGTTTTCCGACTTTGTGGTCTCTGTGGTGGGTTTTTGGTTTGGACTGGATTAGTTTTGCAAACTTAACCGTGCCGCAAGGAGGCCATGCCACTCTTTGAGAGAGGCAATGATCGTAATGCGTGCCCAGGTGGCAATGCCATCGATGGACTGATCTTCCATGAACTGCGCCATTAAAGGATCGGTCTGGTAAAGGTCGCGGATTTTCGTGGGCATGTTGGAGATCACGAGTCCATAGGCGATCGAGAGTGCTGCACCAAGCTCATCTTGTGGGCGCTCTATGTCTGGCCAGCCTTCCAAAAATGCGATGGTGGCCTGCACGCCGTCTAAGGTTGTCGGGATATCTATAGCTTTCAGCTTTAGCTCTGACTCTAGCGCGCTGAAATTCTCTTGGAGACTCGGCATCACAAACCCCGGAAACAGGGGGCCAAGGGCATTTGTAGCTTCAAGAGTTTGCTCCAGCATTCCAGGGCCTTCACACATCCATGCGATTTGTCCACGTATCCGCGTTAACGCATCAGCCCACGATGGCATAAGTATTTGCTGTTGGCCGCTGACCATGAGGATGGGCTCGGTGACGAGCGTGGCATAGCTATCGAAAAAGTGTGCATTAAGTGAGGTCTCTCCATATTTGAGCTTGCGTGTCGTCATCGCCGTAAATAGCGGCGACGCTAACATCTCAGCGATGTCATTTTGCTCACGAAGTGCCCACAGACCGTTGATGAGTTCCTGGCGTTGTATTTCGACACCAGGATCTTCGGTATTGGTGATGACACCGGAGGCACATGTATTGGCATCACGTATTCGGTCGATTAGGCGTAGAACACGGGCGTTGAAAGCGTCTCGGTTTAGATGGACACTCGGATGAAATAGGACATTGAGGTCTTCCAGATAGGTCAGACCGTTGATAGGCTTATCGACAAGATCCATCGCACTCCCCCCGGCGTGTAGATGTGTCTATGTCTGCACAGTAGCGTGCTTAGGTGATGGTGTCAACAGCGATGGAGTAATCAAAAGGGAAAAAATGAAGGGCCTCCCACGGAAAAAGTGAGAAGCCCCAAGCCGCAGAGGATTAGCGGCGGGTATTTTCGTGTGCTTCCTTAACGGCAACAGTACGGCCACCTAGCTCGGACCCGTCGATCTCGTTCATGCCCTTAGTTGCTTCATCAGCATTAGGCATATCAACGAAACCGAAACCACGGGAACGTCCAGTGTCACGATCGACGATGATCTTCACACTGGAGACCTCGCCAAACTGACCGAAAGCTTCGCTTAGCTCAGCTTCTGAAATGTTGTACGAAAGGTTTCCTACGAATAATCTCATGTTAAACTCCTTATGCGCTTTCCACCCTCATTAGCCTGGGTCACATAGGAGCCTACAGAATGAAGAGAAGAAGTGCGGTTACCATACCAAAGCATATAGTCTAGCGGCAACAGGCCGCAATGCTTTGATCGATCACATTATATCAAAGATGTGACTTAATGAAAACCCAATTATTGATTTACTTAGCTTATTTTTACTTAGGGAATAAGCGTCTTTCCCTAGTGAAAGCACAGTGTAAATGGCAATAAAGGGTCATAGTGTTGGTAGTGTCATTCCTTGCTGGTTCTGGTACTTGCCTGCGCGATCCGCGTAGGACGTGCGGCATGGCTTGTCGCCACGGAAGAAAATCACCTGGGCAAGGCCTTCGCCGGCATAGACTTTTGCTGGAAGTGGAGTGGTGTTGGAGATTTCAAGTACAGCTTGGCCTTCCCATCCTGGTTCGAACGGTGTGACGTTGACGATGATGCCGCAGCGGGCGTAGGTGGACTTGCCCACACAGATTGTAAGGACGTCGCGGGGGATGCGAAAGCGCTCCATGCTAAGGGCTAGAGCGAAGCTGTTGGGAGGGATGAGGCATGTGTCTGCTTCGATTTCCACCATTCCCTTGGGGTCGAAGGCTTTTGGGTCGACGACGGCGCCGTGGACATTGGTGAATATACGAAACTGTCGTGATACACGAATATCGTAACCGTATGACGACACACCATAAGAAATTACGGGGCGATCGCCAACGAAGCGTACCTGCTCGGATTCAAAGGGCTCGATCATTCCATGTTTCTCGGACATTTCAATGATCCATTCGTCGGCACATAGGGTCATAGCAGCTACTCCATCGTAGGCGTGAAGGTGTTGGAAGGGGGCCCCATCATGGGAGCTGCGGCGATTTTTGTCTAGATGGACGAAAGCGACTGAGTTCCTTGAAATTCGGTGTCTGATATGGCAAAATACTCGTACAAATCTATGGAAGAGTGGCAGAGTGGCCGATTGCGTCTGTCTCGAAAACAGATTCACCAGCAATGGTGACGGGGGTTCGAATCCCTCCTCTTCCAAAATAAAACGACCCCCCGGGGTCGTTTTTTTTGAAGAGGCAGGGATGAGAACCCAGGGTTCGTACTGCGAACGCAGTGAGCACGATGGCTGCGCTAGCAGCCACCCCGTAGGGGCGTAGGCGAAGCCGGAGTCAATCCCTCCTCTTCCGAGTTTTTAGCTATTAGATGAGAACCCATGTTAAACATTGTTTTTGTTTGTGGGATGAACCGTTGGCGCAGTCCAACGGCCGAAGCCATATATCAAGATGATCCGCGCGTGCACGTTAGGTCGGCAGGTCTTAGTCGCTCAAGTAAGCGCCAGTTGTCAGCTGGTGACCTGGAGTGGGCAGATCTAGTCTTGGTAATGGAAAACCAACACAAAGCACAAATCACCGAAGCATACCGTCACAAGCTTTGCTTACCAAAAATCGACAGCCTGGATATTCCCGACGACTACCGCTACATGGACGATGATCTTATTGACATCATCAGATCGGCGGTGGAGCCTTATTTGGCCTAACTCTGTCCTTAAAGGTCCTTTGAGTCCTTTGAGTCCTTTGTCCACTACGTCCATCCCGTCCACTACGTCCACCCCGTCCATAAAAAAGCCACCAGCGCGCTGGGCACTGGTGGCTTTTGGCAGCTCAGAATTGACGCAGTCAACCCTAGCGTCTAGACCGCTCCTTTAGAGCTTTTCGAACGCTTTTTTTTGCGCTTTTTGGCGGCGTCTTCCTGTCCTACTCGGTCGGTATTTGCTTGCACAAGTCCGGCTACCTTTTTTGTTACTGCGCGATCGGATTTGCCATCGCGACCGAAATATAGGTCCCGACGAACCTCTGTGTGGAGAACACCGGCTCGATCGACAGCGTGTAGAATGTCCCTAGCAGCGGTGTGGGGAGCGAATCGTCCGGGTGTGGTGCCTGCGTTGGCAATATCGCCCTCTACAATTTCACGCACGCCGTCTAGTGCTCGATCCATTAGGCGCATGTCGTGCTCGGTACGTTTTTTGTGTGGTTTAGCAGCCACTTGTCTTACATCATCTGCAAGCTTACGCATGTTGAAGGAGTTGGCTGCAGCCTGGCAGGTCTTTAGCGCTTTTTCTGCTGAAGGTACTTTCCCTTCTAGGGCAGGCACTCTTTTGGCGTATTTTACTACTTCGTCTTTTAGGCGCATCTCGAACCTGGTGAGCAGCTGCATGTACATCGCGCCAAACTCGTCAGGTTTGATATTGACGTTGACCTCGCTTTCGTCTACTTGGCTTTCTCCCACAGCTTTAAGCCATTCACTATGGAAGGACGTCTGTTTTTCGCACCAGCTAGTGATAGCTGTTTGGACCGTTTCTAGCATCATAGCTTCACGGACGGGCTCTTGATGTTTAAGAAGATTGATGATGCCCTGCAAGTAGTTGCTGAAAATTTCGCTGGCAAAAAGATTGATGACAGCTTCGGCGAGCTTTTGCTGTTCCTCGAGATCGCCTTCTGCCGGAATGCTAAGATTCTTTACTGCGAGCATGAATCTCATTTCATGGGCATCCAATGAGCTTAAAGCCCCAGCGACCTTGAGAACATCACCTGTGACTTTGTTGGGAAAAAGGGCCTGGAAGCTAGCTTCAGCAAACGCTAAGCGGTAGCGACGGAACATTTGAAAGTGGGTGCCGGCAGTTAGTTTCATGCCTATGGCAAGTTCACGTAGCTTAGCTAGAGCAACGACGTCTCGTCGCGCTTCTTCTGTTACTGTAGCAGCCAGTGTTGGGTCAGACACGGAGCGACGGAGTACGTCTCCTGCGGCTGTGGAGACTCCAGTGTCGCTAGTGGCGGCCACGTCCGAGGTAGCAGAAAAAATTATGCTGGCGTCAGCGTCAATCTCTTCTACATTAAAGGGTGCGGTGGGCCGTGGGGGGGTGCTGGCGTCTTCAAGATCTCCGTCCGAGTAGCTGCGGCCGCACATCTCACCGATGTCTGTGGGTGTAAATGTCACATCGATTGTGGAGTCACTGTCGTTGTCTCCAAAATTTACTAATGATTTTAAGAAATCCATGGTTTGTGTCCTTTGGTTGGATGATATGTAGTGACTATCTTTGGTTGGGTTAACCTCGCTCGCTGTCGCCCTTTTTGCTTTTCTTTCGGTTAAACAAGCCGCGACCGCGTCCTCCTCCGTTACGTGGAGAGCTCACTTCACCTGAGCCTGTGCGCTTTTTCTTTCTGCTGCGTGGAGAGGTGATTTGGGCCAGTAGTCCGCTCCGCCTGCTGTTTGCGCTAGGTGACCTGGCTTCGGTTTCGCCGCCGTCCGTGGGAAGCTCGGCCAGCATAGCTACGATTTGCTTACGGTGTTCGTGAGTAAGAGTCATGTGTTGGAGGGCTTGTCGTTGCTCCTCTTCGGGAAGCTCTCCTTGAGCAAGTAGTGCTGCTAGGGTACGTTCAGCTACTTTTCGCTTAAGTGTGCCAACTTTTGCTCCAGATGCTCTGTCGCGGGCGACGTTACGGACGATGTCTTTCCCGTCATCGAGTACTGCTGTATCTAAAGAGGTAAGAAGAATGCCGGCACGTTGGGAGCCAATTCGGTCGATTATGTTGAGTTGTTGGTGCATTTCCATAGCCGTGGTTGTGAGTTCAACCTTAGCTTTCGTCAACTTAAGTGCTTGGCATGCGTTTGTCATACGCGGCAGCCCTTCTAGGTGCTCAGCGACGTCGTTGAGAGACATGATAAGGCGCGTTAGGCGCTGACCGAAAATCGCTGCCACCTCGACACCGGCGAGCTTGGAAATAATCGACTCCTTGGACTGGAACTCTGCATGAATTTCTTTCGCCTTAATAAACCAAGGCGCGTTGTTAGCCTCCTGTTTGTCCAGCCATGGCCTGAGTTTGCCTGCGTTATCGACACGCATCATGGCTTCGCGTACTGTTTCGACAAACTTAGTGGTTTTTTCGACTCGGGCCAGATAGGCCCCAAAGGTCGGCTGAGCAAAGATGCTCGCAGCTTGTACTAGGTAGCGCCGTTCTGCTTCCACGTTGCCTTTTTCCGGGAGCTGTAGTTCACGGATCTTTGTGCAGAGCCAAAGCTCTTGCGTATCCATGTTGGACAGTGCCTCAGCAAATTCTTGAATCTTCTCACGTTCAGCTTTGTTAAATAGTTTGACGAAGCCGTTTTGCTCGAAAAGCAGGTGGTGACGCGCGAATCTGGCGTACTGGGCGCCTACAGGTTTTACCATCGAGTTGTGAACTTCGAGAACCGCCTTTCTGAGCTTTTTGTCTTCATCCGTACCTGGCAGCACAATGAGATCGACTGCGTCGACATCGTCAGCTCTGTCTGGAGACCATCCCAGAGTGAATCCGTCATATGTACTTAGCGCAGCAGTTTCGCAAGCATCCGGGGATCTTGTGCCTATCATCGTCAAGTCGTCGGACTGGGTGCGGCGATGCATTGTTTGACTTGGAGCAAAACTCCCGCCTGAAAGTGGGGATGTAGTCGCTAGAAGTGACGGGTCGTCAGAGCGGGCTCGGCGATAACCACAGCCAGGGGCTGGCGGTAGTGTGAAACCGCTTAACATAGCAGACGATGCACTAGCCGCTGAGGCAGTTCTGGAGCGCCCCGGTTTTATGTTCTCTGGCAGTTCTGGTGGGTCTGCAATCGGTGATGGTGGGGGTGTTAGGTTGCTATCCACGGTCGCGGGTGCTGGCCACATCTTGTAGAAGACGCCGACACCTACGGTGAAGGCTATAGCAGAGAATGCTCCAGCCATTACGTAAGGAGTGCTGTCGCCAAAAAGATCGTAAACGAGTTCGTTGATTTCGTCTGTGATTTGGCTTGTGCCGTTAACAAACGTATCAAGGGGAATGAATGTGCATAGTTGACTAGTAAGGTTGGTAATATGATCCACTATAGAATCCTGTTTTGGTTGTTGGTTACAGTGGAATATAATTAATCATGTAAATTAAATCAATAAAAATTTAATAGTCTATTAATACTTTGGTTTATTTTTTTGAATTAGATAAAATGTAGTCCTTATATAAATATACAAAGAAATGATGGATGCATCTTCAGGGGTTACAGCCTAGCGCGTGAGCGCTAGGATGCAAAGCCCTCGGTGCCTCGTTCCTAGAAAGGCTGTGCTTGCGGCAATTAAAAGCCACCAGCGCGCTGGGCTGTTATCGGAACGAATCTGTCGGGTGTTAGTTGCATGTGTGGGTGTCTTTGCAGTTACTGCGGAGGTGTTAAT
The DNA here is from genome assembly GCA_021772415.1 of Chlamydiota bacterium. Classification (GTDB taxonomy): domain Bacteria; phylum Chlamydiota; class Chlamydiia; order Chlamydiales; family JAJFMA01; genus JAJFMA01. The sequence goes on along the minus strand of JAJFMA010000178.1, from coordinate 7,259 downwards.
GGCTCGCTTGTGCTCGCATTGTCTTCAAGCAGTTCGTCTAGAATCATGATAGCCAAAAACTCCATCCACCTTTTGGGAACCTCTTCCCTATACCCTTTGACGTAAAGCTGTGCTTGCTGGATTGCAGACATCTGAAGTTGCTTGGCCGTTTCCCTGGGCAGATTGGCTAGTTTCTGTACCGCTCCGACGGGCCACTGAAATCCTGGTAGTAAGACCTCGTCTAGGTGATCTAGTTGCCAGTTGAAAAATGCGATTATGTTCTCTCGATCTTCCGAATACTGAAACACTCTAACCATAGCGATGACTGTTTCTTGAGCATCCTTTGAAAGTGGAAATACAGATCCATATTCGTTTTGGAGGCGCTGTTCTAAGATACCTGTGATCGCTGAAGATTCGGCTCGTGTAAGGCCCGCGGGCCGTACGCACTCATCGTCATATAATCTACAGTAGCCGTAAGGATCCATGGCTGGTTGCGGGTATGTTGGGTCCGTGCTGATAAGATCGACGATGATTTGGAGAGATGGCGGCGCCTTTCCTTGGAGGCGGGCGATGCGCTGCTGAAAGAGCGGGATGAGGTGTGGATCGACGGCTTCGGTAATCTTGATAAGGTCGAGATCTTCCGCTGCCTCTAATTCATCGTAGGCTTCGGCTAAAGCTATTTGAATGTCATATTCAACACCGGCCATCAGATCGGCAGAGAGCTTATCCTCGCAGCGCCAAAAACCAAAAAGTCGGCAGTCTAAATAGACAGCTTGTCCTATTTCATGTAGGGGAAGGTTAGCTGCTGAGGCCATCTTAAGCCACAGCGCCAAACTACGTACGATTAAGGAGCGTCCTCGAGGTAGGTTCAGCTTATCTTGGAGTGTTTGGGTTAAAGTTTCGATGTTTAGCGCATCGACGAAGGCTTTGGCTTCGTGACTCAAGGGGTGCTTTACAAGATCTGGAAACCACCCTTCTTCTAACCAAAAGGGCTCGCGCAAACTAGGAAACATCGGGTTTCGAAGGGGGCCGTCTAGGAGGAAACGTTCAAACGTAAAAATTCCTCGACCTGACCCCATTGGTGCAATTTCGTTGGATAGCACGGTTAAGTTGTGATCGATCGGCACCCATTTTCCTTCGCGGATGATGAGGTTTTGGAGGTGGCGGTCGGGATTGGCGAGCAAAACATCCAATACTGCGAGTTTCTGAATTTCATCGGTCAGAGATTGTCTGTCGTCAGGGGGGCGTAAGTTTGGTTCCAGCCACTGCTGCACCCACCCTTCGACAGGTCCTTCGCCGTGGTCGAGGATGACTTTGTGAACAGGCGGTAGATCGAAAAATCCACCAGGGTCTAGGGTTTGAACATAGGCGTCTACCACTCCGCCTTGATCTACGGTGCGGAAGACCCCGATGCGGGCTCCGTTGGACTCTCGTAAGACGAGATTGGCAGAGATGCCTCTATCAAGGGTTTTTACCTCTATCTCATTGTTTTTCAGGGCATTAAGCTTATCTCGGAATGCTTCCGAGACGGGAATGGTTTCGTCAGCAATCTCTATTGATGTAATTTCTTGCCACTCTTCAATCCTGTTCTTACCCAGCGGGTTAGCGGGTGGAGGTTCGTTGGCTACAGCTGCGCTGTATACCCCAGGAGAGTAAGATAGTATTACGGATATGAAAAGTGATGTTAGTAAAATCATATTATAATTATCGCATTACTATATAATTTATTCAATATTAATATAATTGAATTATTTATAGTTACGAGCTTCGGTGTGGTCGCTAGCGCTGCCGTCCCGTCCATCCTGTCCATAAAAAAGCCGCCAAACAGTCGTTTGGCGGCCATATAGCGAGGAACAACACCGAGTGCTTAGACCCGGATTGCTACCCAAACTCACTATTATAAGTCTTCTTTGGATTAGCGGGTGTAGTTTTGTCCCGTAGGCTAGGGTAATCCCTTGTCAAGGGACAGAGCATAGCCCGATGATTCAAAGAAGGCTTGTAGTAGTGATATCCATTAGACTCGCTTAGATTGAATCCTTCCGCCTAAGATGACCCATGAAAAAAATACACGTGATCATTACCTATGTTGTCTGTGACGAAGTTTTTAAAGCACTCTTGAACCGACGAAGTGGGCAAATACCGGCTACTGCATGGATGGCAGTGTTCCGGTTTTGTAGCTTAGTCTTTTGACAAGACACTGATTACGCTAGAGGTGCTTAGCCCAAACTTGCTGCAGGAGCCCATCTACTTCGCGTAATCGGCTCGGCAAGGGATTACCCTAGCCGTCGCCGCTACACTCGTATCTGGTCACCTTCGCTAAGTCTGGGCTAAGGTTTGGGGGCAATCCGGGTCTTAGGCGATCGTGATTTGCTCGTTGAGGTAGACGTCTTGGATGGCGTGGAAGAGTTCGATGCCTTCTTTCATCGGCTTTTGGAACGTTTTGCGTCCACTGATGAGTCCCATGCCGCCGGCGCGCTTGTTGATGACGGCGGTTTTAACGGCTTGAGCCTTGTCATTTTGGCCTGAGGAGCCTCCGGAGTTAATCAGTCCCACTCGGCCGGCAAAGTTGTTGAGGACTTGGTAGCGGCACAAGTCGATGGGGTGTGTGGAGGCGAGGTCGGAGTACATTTTGCTGCTGTACTTGCCAAAGCCTTTGTGGACTTGGTTGATGGCCTCGTATCCTGCATTGTTAGTGGGTAGTTTCTGCTTAACAATGTCAGCCTGGATGGTGGAGCCGAGGTAATTGGCCTGCCCAGTGAGGTCGGCGCTGGCGTGGTAGTCGACGCCCTCGACCTTAAATTCCGGGTTGCGCAGGTAGCACCACAGAATTGTTCCGAGTCCCAGTTCATGAGCTTCATGGAAGGCTTCGCTGATTTCTTGGATCTGTCTGTTGCTTTCGGCAGAGCCAAAGTAGATGGTAGCACCCACGGCGACGGCGCCCATTTCGTAGGCTTGGCGCACGTTAGAGAACAGCACTTGGTCGTAGGTGTTGGGATATGAAAGCAGCTCGTTGTGGTTGAGTTTTAAAATAAACGGAATCTTGTGGGCGTATTTGCGTGCGACCTGCCCCAGCACCCCTAGTGTCGATGCCACGCCGTTACAGCCTGCTTCAATGGCGAGCTTGACGATGTTCTCGGGATCAAAATAGATAGGGTTTGGTGCAAATGATGCGCCAGCAGAGTGTTCGATGCCCTGGTCCACGGGGAGGATACTCAAATATCCCGTGCCTGCAAGGCGCCCGTGGTTGAAGAGATTGTTCAAGCTACGTAGCACAGGAATGGGTCGATCGCTGGCTTGATGGACCTGGTCGAGCCAGTCGTGGCCCGGCAGTGTAAGGGTGTTTTTTGGGACGGCCGTACAGGTGTGACCCAGAAGGGACTCGGCTTCGTTGCCCAAAATCTCTTCTACTTCATTGATTGTAAGCTGGTTGGTTTCTCTTGCTGTCAACATCTACCATTCCTCGTTAAGGTGTTTACTAGGAGTTGTACTGCAGGTGACCTTAATTTGCCAAGGCCCGCGATGCACCGACGATGCAGTCTACCCTGGCCCCAAAGGCGTGTTGGTTCTATACTACCGTCTACACCGTAGTCATAATTTTAGGGAGAGCCGTCATGGAGATTCTGTCGATACGTTTTTGGTGCTTGACGTTAGTTGCGTTGGCAGGGATTTTTGTTCTTCTGTTGCAGTCTCCAAGCATGGCTGAGGGCTCGGACGATGGAGGCAATGCGCGTAAACAGCTCGCTGTAGAACGTCTTAGGGTCGCTGAGCAGCGAATGGCGCGAGATCCAGCGGATCTAGGGGCCCATGTCGCCAAAGCACACGCTTTGTGGGATCTTGGGGACTCTGCAGCGGCGCTGGAAGCCTACTTTGCTGGGTTGTATGTCAATCCTGACATAATCGATGTCCAATTTGGCAAAGACATTGGACGCTGGACCTCTCAGGACGTCATGAAAGTTGGCGATCAATTGCTTCCCGTGAGCAGAAGCTTACGTGTTGGGGAGAGCCTCTCGGGGAAGACGCTGCTGGTGTATTACAAGAAGGGGCATGGGGATACTCTCCAATTCTCTCGTTTTTTATGGCAGCTGCTTGAGGAACAGGATCTAGCTCAGGTGCTCTTCATTCCTCAGAAGGCGCTCGAGAGTTTGATGAGCAGCTCTTTTGCGCACATTGACGATCGCTTACAGGTTTTGTCCGCGGATGTCGATGTGAGTAGCCTTGATTACGACAAGCATATCCATCTTTTAGGCTTGCCTCACTACCTTGGTGTTAAGGCCGAAGAAATTCCCAAGCGGGACTCCTATCTGTTTCCAAGCGATGAATCTCGTGTGACGATGGCGGAAGCGTGGGATACGATTGCTGCCGATGGCGCCAGCTTTAAGGTAGGACTCGTGTGGCAAGGTGATCCTTCACATATCCACGACAAAGATCGCTCGGTGTCGCTTGCTGCATTAGCGCCTTTGCAAGATTTAGAGGGGATTTCATACTACTCCCTTCAGGTCGGTCACGGAGCTGAGCAGCTTGTCGATTCGGCTAACGGCTGGGAGCTACTTCCTGTAGATCTTGGTGCTCACTGCGGTAGCTTCGATGATACAGCATCGCTCATGTGCCAAATGGATTTGATTGTTACTGTCGATACAGCGTGCGCGCATCTGGCAGGAGGCCTTGGCTGCAAAACCGTTGTTATGCTTCCACGCGACCCAGATTTGCGCTGGGCCGGTGACAGCAGCGTTAATTTTTGGAGTGAACACGCGTCGTTGCTTCGACAGCGCCGTTCGGGTGATTGGGATGGTGTTGTGCAGCGTCTTGTGACAGTGCTTGCTGAGGAAGAGGGCTGCTAAAGTAAGCTGGCCTAGCGGTATGTACTAAGCAGGAAATACCATCGAGACACAGACTCGACTTTCGACATTTTAATGTTTCATTTTTGTTTGCGACTCTTTTTCAGGTCCGAAGAAAGTGTAAAGAAATAGCGATGATGATGAAATGACCATCATCCCACATGAGCTCGCACATTTTCCGGCGGCCTGAAAGGCCAGCAAGATGTATAGCCCAGGGCGTAGCCCGGGGTAAAGGTTAAGAATACGTTCTGAGCCCTACAGGGGCGACATATGTATGCGTTCATCTGCCGCCTGTGAGAGTGTAAAAAAATTGGTGGTGGTGATGAAATAAGCATTAGCCCACATGAGCTCGCACATTTTCCGGCGGCCTGAAAGGCCAGCAACCTGTATAGCCCAGGGTAGCGCCCTGGGAAAGTCCAAAATACACTCTGAGCGCTGTAAGTGCGACACATCCATGCGAAACATGTGTCGCACTTACAGCGCTCAAAAGCTTAATTAGCCTACCTGGGGCGTAGCCCCAGGCTATACAGGTTACAGCCCTTCGGGCCTAAAAAAGGTAACGTTGCATTTCTTTACACTCTCTGTAGGGCTTAAAATCCTTTTCGCGCCCTCCCCGGGCTACGCCCGAGGCTATACATCTTGTTAGCCCTTCGGGCTTTTAAGAGGAGCCTTTGGCCATTTCTTTACAGACTCCAAGCGCTTAACTACAAGGTCTTAGTGGTCCGCAAGATTTAATACGCTAATTTACATCATCTTACGAACAAAATGCCGAAAGTCGACTCTGTGCCTCTGTGGTAATTTTTTACTTACTCCTATCTGCGTTGCCGGCTCTCACGGGCTTTCCTAACGCTAGCTTAATGTCTTCTTTACAAGATGTTTACGTTTCTCTTATATGCTCTCCGTTTATTCGTCACCAGGAGGGAGAATGCTGCCGACGAAGATGACCTTCTGGTCTACACGTGCCTTAGCGCATAGTTGTGAAGACCGTACGATTACTGCTGCAGAGCTCTCGAGACTTCGCTATGAACATTTAAATTTAGCTATATATCGAGTTGCGAAAGCTATCAAAGAGGTTGTACTTGCCTTCTTTGATGGCGTGCAGACGGGGATTTTGACGATTCCCAGTGGCATGTTGATTGTAGATCTTTTCCAGTGCATAGCAGGCAATTGGGCAGTATCTCCTGGGCTGTTTGAAGCCATGATTAAGGGCCTAGTTAGTGATCCCCGCAAATTCATTATTGGTACCGTGGCAGTGATCACGATCGCTGGTGTCCTTGGAGGCGCCCGAGAAGCCTTCCAGGCAGCGTCCGTAGAGCTCACAGAAGTGTGGAAGCATGTGCGCTGGGTATGGAGCCCCGAAGCTGAGGCAATCAAGGCTTTTCAAGAGTGCCCAGCAACGAATAGCGAGAAGGTCGCAAATGTAGCCCTGGAACCACTCCATTGGATAAAACGCATCACTCGTGGTTGCTTAGCTCCCGTAAGACATGTTTGGAGACATCTGGCCTCACCCGAAACAAATACCTCCAGCGCTTAGTAGCGCCGGAGGTACGAGTGTGCGTTTAAGCGTTATCCTGACAACGGCGACGTCGTCCTGCGTAGGCTCCAAGCATAAGCATGGTTCCCAGCATCAAGTAAGTTCCAGGCTCCGGTACTGGCAGCTTAGTAGCAGTGAAGAGCCAGTCTTGAGATGGTGTGTGGTCTCCGTCGACCTTCAACCAGCCCCAGCCAGACAGGCCGTCAAAGCCGCGGTGGCCATTGTCGTCGTCTTCATCCCCAAAACGGAATGCAAGTCCTGCACCGTTGGTTTTTTCTGTTAGGTCGAATTCGTCTCCACTCGAAATGGGACCTCCCACAGAGTTGAAGAGCGCCGTGATGGTACCAGTATGTGGACCACCGCCTGCGATCAAATCATCGTCGCCGGGAGCTCCTGATACATCTTTATAGGTGAAGTCGATATCCCAGAGTCCTGAGTTATCTGGATCATGCACACTGCCTGTATCCAAGCCACCAAAGGCGACGCCGTGGATACGGATGTCGGTGCCGTCATAATCCAAGAACATCGTGGATTGAGCATTGTCGAAGTCGAAGGTGAACAGATCATTAGAGTCACCAGCAACATCGTATAGCTTATCTAAGCGCAGCCCGTAGAATGGGGGTGCGGCGTTTCCGTCAGGGTGGTTCCCTAGCTTATAGGTGCCAGGGTCGATAGCCATAGCGAGCGAAGGGATCGCTAGGGCAAAAAATGCGAACACAAAGGTTTTAATTCTATTATTAAACATAACACTCTCCAGAAAGTTAGCTGTATTAAAATTATTATGTAGAAAACTAACCTTCTAATTAATAGTAGCAAATAAAGTTTTTATTGACAAATAATAAAGTAAATGTATTAATTTGAGTTTAAGATGTTGAATAGTAGTTATTTAAGTGAAAATCTACTAGAAAAGC
>JAJFMA010000177.1 GCA_021772415.1 Chlamydiota bacterium | reverse complement strand
CATGTCTACGAACTTTACAAAGGCGGCGCGGAGCGCCGCACTCCACGGCACTCGAGGACTCGCGCTATCAGTGTATGTCATTGGTTACTTAAAGCTTATAACTTAAACGTGAGGTCGCGATGAATACTTTACACTCTCTTCGGTCCTCAGAACAAATTTATTCGTGATTAGTGCCTGGGGCCGATTCTTGTGATTGTAGGGCTCAAGCTTCTACGTGCTCGTCTTCTTCCTGGCGAATATATAGACCGACGAGACGGGCAACAAGAATCGCGATATAAAACTGCCCTGTCACTGCCTCCATCGAAGCAATAGCTTTAGCTATTGGCGCTAGCGGGGTGATATCACCGTATCCTAGAGTGCTTAACGTTACCAAGCTAAAATACAGCAAATTGCCTGCGAGAATCTTTTGGTATTCATACTCACAGCTTGGATTAGGCAACGTAAAATCAGCATCAAAAGAGCCGGGTGTCACAACTTCAATCAAGCTAAATACAGCCGAGAACATGATAGCACCAATTAAATAGATGCAGATGGCTCCTACGATGACATTCAAATCCACTTTGTGTGTAGAGAATACGCGAAGGGCCATGATGTAGATGACAAGTCCGTAAAAACAAAGACTCAAAACTTCATCTATTACCCGTACCGTGCACGAGTACTGGAACACTGTAATCCAATTTAAAGCCAAGACAATCACGGCCACGGCAGCACTCAGATACAGTGGGCGTCGACGTCCACTCAATGCAAACACCGATGCGGCTAGGGTACAGCTCATTAGAATCTCGACGAGCAGCCCACCCCACGTTGACTGAAACATTACAGCCCCAGCCAGCAACGTGGTGACTAAACAAGCAAATAGGACAAGAAAGCTATATTTAGGAGGTTCATGCGTAAGGTCGATACCCTTCATGCGAACTCCTTAACAGCTTTGCTATAGTCATAATCGTCGAAACGCACCCGATACATTAAAGAATAGAGAACAGGCACAACCCCTAAGGTAAGTATCGTCGAGACCATCAAACCAAAGATGATCGCAATAGCCATCGTCTCCCACATGGATCCACCACCCATCCACAACGGAATCATTCCCATGATCGTTGTGATAGTGGTTAGAAGAATCGGCCGCATACGCCTCTGCGCCGCCATCACAACTGCGTGAGAGGGACTGCATCCATTTTCGTCGATTTCTATCTGGATGCGATCGATCAACACAATCGCATTGTTAATGACGATACCCGCAAGGGAGATCACGCCCAAAAAAGTCATAAAACCAAAGAAGTTGTCAGTGACAAGGAGACCTATTGTCACACCGATAATAGACAAGGGAATCGTGATCAGAATAATCAAAGTCTTTTTGATCGAATTAAACTGCGCCATCAACAGCATGATGATACAAAGACCTGCCAAGGGCAGCTTAGCAACGATCGAGTCGCTAGCACGTCCCGAACTAAACGCTTCCCCTCCTAGTTCCCATCGGAAGCCAAAAGGCCAACCACGACTTGCTTCCTCAATCCACGGAGCAATCTGCGCATTCACTTCAGTGGCTGTTACTCCAGGTGCCAGCATTGCCTGCACAGTTATAGTACGCTTGCGATCCCGCCTCAACACCTGCGACGGCTCAAACACGACACTGACGTCGGCAACCTGCTCCATAGGCACTGAAAGTCCAGTTTTCTGAGAGTAAACGTTAAAGGTCTCGCTCCCAATCCTTTCCTGATTACGAGAGGCAAAAGAACGCATCATCACTGGAATGAGCTTGTCATCCTCACGATATTGAGTCAAAGGAACGCCACTGATAGCGGCCTCCAAAGAAACGGCGACATCTTCATTAGTCACATTGGCGCGCTGCGCCCTCGCCTCATCGATATTGACGACAACTTTTTTTGTCTGCACTCCCCAGTCCTCAACGACGGTACGAGTGCCAGGTATCTCTTCTAAGCGCGCCTTGACATCAGCAGCAATATCGAAGAGCTTTTTAGTGTCGCTGCCACTTATACGTACCTCTATCGGATACTTCACTGAGGTCCCGTTTTGCATAGGTCTAATAAAAGCTCTAAGGTCAGGAAATCTCTCGAACACAAAATTATTGAGCTTTTCTACCGCCCATTCTACCGACTCGAAGTCCGTCGCGTTATAGAGTGCAAAGGTGTAGTACGGGTTTGGAGGTTCTGGGTCATGTTGCAGCTTGTAACGTGGACCTCCGTTACCGATGTATTCTCCCCAAGATGTAATCCCTCGGGGCCTTTCCGGACCTACCAACAGCTCCTCTTCAACAAAAGCGTCAATTTGCTCTATGACAGACTCGCTCCACTCAATGGGTGCGCTAGTGGGTAGGTCATACTCACCACTGAACATGGGATCGTCACTAGGTGGAAAGAAAATGCTCGGAACATAGCCAAGCCCAAAGATGGCAAGCACAAAAGCCAGACCCATCATAGACATTGTCAAAACAGGGCGTCGCAGCACTCCGACTAGCAACGTACGGAATTTCTTATAGATAGGGCTGTCTAAATCATCATCCTCATTGCCCTCATTGGGTTCCACCCGCAAGTATTTGACACACAAAATAGGAATGAGAGTTAAAGCTATTGTCCATGACACCAGCAGCGTCGCAGTCACCACTTTGAAGAGAGCTGCGGTATATTCACCCGTTTGCGATTCGGCAAGGTAAATAGGCAAAAAGGCTGCAGCCGTCGTTAGCGATGAAATCAGAAGCGAGGTCTTAAGTTCACGAGCCGAATTCAATGCCGCGTCAATGGGCTTAGACCCGGCTTTCAACTCAACTAGGACGCTCTCTGTCATTACAATAGCGTTGTCCACAAGCATACCCAAAGCAATCATAAGGGCAGCCAAGGAAACCTGGTCCAAACCTATTCCCATCAGTTGCATGATCAAGATTGTGATCGCCATGGTGACGGGAATCAAGCTAGCGACGACTAGTCCCGTGCGTAAGCCTAAGAAAATAAGCATCACCGCCGTCACGATGACAATCGCTTGAAGCAAATTGCTCATAAATTGGCTGATCTTCGTCGTCACCCTATCGGGTTGAAAGGCCAAAATCTCAAACTCGATTCCTATCGGATAATGCTCCAGCAATCGATCTAGAAGCCCTCGTACTTCCTCACCCAGTTTAACGATATTACCGGCATCACGCATAGAGACCGCCATGCCTATAGCCGGGAGGCCATTAATACGCATCTTACTCGTCGGAGGATCTATGTACCCTCGATAAACATCTGTGATATCTCCCAAAGCCACAATCTGCTTGGTGTCGGGGACTTGAATTAACGTACGTTGGATGATCTCCACAGACTCAAAATTACCCGTCGGCTCAATAGCGAGGCGCTCGTGTGGGGTATCTACGATGCCACCAGAATTAATAATGTTACGCTTCGTTAAGATCTGTGCCAGCTGATCCGGAGAAAGCCCTACCTCCGCGAGCTTGGAGTTGCTGTAGTCGATAAAGACGCGTTCAGCTTGAACACCGTATAAATCTACTTTGGCCACCAAGGACAGGAGCAGCAACTCGTCACGAATATCGTCGGCAATCTCCTTGATATCAGCATAAGAGAAACCATCCCAGTTGATAGCTAGGACAATTCCAAAGGTGTCGCCATATTCATCTTCAACCACTGGCTTTTCCGCAGTTTCAGGAAGCTCTCCTTCAGCGTCTTCCACCTTACGCCGTAGCTTGTCCCAAATTGGGCGCATATTGGTGTAGCTTTCCAGGATGTTAACAGTAATCACAGAGATGCCTGTCTTGGACTCCGACTTCATATAATCGAGTTCAGGCATCTCTTGGATAGCCTTCTCAAGTTTATCTGTGACCAACATTTCCATGCGCTCAGGACTCGCACCTGGCATCTTAGTGATCACCTGCGCGCCGCGAACGATATATCCTGGATCTTCAGAGCGTGGCATGTATAGATACGAGACAGCTCCGGAGAAAACAAGAAGAGCGATCACCATCAGAGTGAACTGACGTTTTTTAAATGCAAATGCCGTTAAGTCCATGCTGTTCCCTGTCTAGTCCGCTTTCAATTTGACAACACGTCCATCACTTAGGAACCGGACTCCTGCAATAATGATCCTATCACCAGGTTCGATACCGGAACGTACTTCTAAGCCCTCAGGGTAGAGATGCCCCACTTCAACTTTATGTCGGCGAGCCACTCCGGTGTCATCTTCACCAGCTTCAAAAACGTAGATGAATGTTCCTTCGAGGTCATTACCCACAGCTGTTAGCGGTACAACGAGCATAGGAATCTTTTGCTTAGAACCATCATCAAAATACACCGTTGCGGCCATGCCTGCTCGTAGGTTGTCAGCTCGCTTGTCCAGCTCTACCGTCACTGGGAACGTTGTTCCCCCCAATGACGCCACGCCGACTTTGGTGACGGTACCGGCATAGGCTTCATCGGGTAGTGCATTAAAATAGATGGTTCCCGTCTGCCCTTGCCGAATTTGAGCAATGTAGACTTCTGGCATGGGCACTTCAACTTCCAGGCTGGATCCACATGTCAACGTAGCTATGGCCTGTCCGGCTGCCACGTTCTCCGCCACTTCGGTGTACACAGCCGAAACGAAACAATCGGCATCTTTAGCATACAAGCGCGTATAGCTAAGCTGCTGCACAGCAAGCTCCACGGCGCTTGTAGCTCCCGCTACAGCAGCGCGTGTAGCTTCAAAGGCAGCTCGCGCGGAATCCAATTCGTTGCGTGACGCACTTTCACTTTCATAAAGAGCTTTAATACGTCGATATTGAGCGACGGCGTTGCGCGCTTCGGCCTCAGCCTCTTCAAGTCCAGATCTCGCGCGATCGAGTTCCAACTGATAGTCGTTGTCTTGTAGCGCTGCTAACAAGTCCCTATCACGTAACTCGTCACCCACCTTAATAGGAAATTCGTCAATGAGGCCAGGAACACGGAAGCTGACGTCACTTTCCAAGGTGGATTTCGCTACTCCAGGAAATATCAGAGTGGTGTTGCGTTCGGACCACTCCACCACTCGCGTCACGACCGGGCGTATTTTCTCGGGCTGCTCCTCAGCCTTACAGCCAACTAGCGCCAAAGCCACCACTGTTGCCCCACAGATGTTTTTTGCTATCCCGCACATGCGCATGTTCGGCTCTCCCTGTTTCCAGTACGACTCTCGACAAATTGCTTAAGACGTTGCATATAATTTTCCTGATGAGTTTCCGCCTCCAGGTAGTCAAAACTCCCTGAAGCGCGCTGCATTGCCATCAGGTCCGTGAAGAAGTCATAGACGGCGTTGTAGCTATCTTGATCCGACGCCAATGCGGCGTTCTGAGCGTCGATTAAGTCAACAATAGAAATGATTCCCCGAGCGTAAGAATCACTGACGATATCAAGGTTTTTACGCGCTGACTCAGCACCCGAGCGCGCAAGATCTATACTCAAATAGCTTGCTCTCATATCATCGATAGAATCCATGACGCGCTGATCGATGCGCTCTTGTGTGGCCCAAAAAGTAGTCTGCAGGCGGCGAAGCTCCGAACGCGCCTTGCATACTTGACTACTTCTGTCATGACTTGTCCACAGTGGATAGGTGAGATCCAACGTAATAGCGCTCTCCACGTCATCAACAGAGACTCCCGCAGGAAACTTTTTGCCTGCGCCTCCACGGTGAAAGCGATGCCCCATCTCCGCTGTGGCACCAACACTGGGGATATAGTACGAACGCTCAGCGGCTTTTAGAACACGCAGCCGGGCTCCGATCTGACGGCGTAACGCCAAAAGTTCCGGTGACCGCTCCCGAGCCAAGTAGACGACGAAGGCTTTATACGCTGAAAAGACGTCTGGCAACGTTACGAAGTCATTAACAACTTGGTCGACGAGGAGGTAATCAGGGTTATCGAAGGTGATATCTTTAATTTTCACGGGCTCGTCTAAGCAGCGATTTAACACGCGATTGAACTGCTTCTCAGCAGCGGCAAGACGTGACTGCACATCGAGGAGTGTTCTCCTGTTACTGGCAATTTCACTCTCCCAACGATACACTTCGGAGAGACGCGCCTCGCCAGACTCCACTCGGTCGCGCGCGCGCTTGAGGTTTGCTAAGCTTACTTTATAGTTGTCACGCTGCACGCGTTCAGTAGCGCGAAGCCGCAACACATCAAGATACGAAACAGCCGTATCAAAGAACACATCGAGCTTAGTAGCTTCCAAATCAAACGTTCGTGACGCCTGTAACCAGCGTTCCACGTCGTAGTCACGCCACGATTCCTCATTGTACAGCTGCTGGCGCAAGCGCACAGAAGCTATCGCTGTCGTCTCTGGATTTGCCCCGCCAGCAGCGCGTGCGCGGTCAGAGTCAATCTTGGTAGCTTCAACAAGGCCATCGACTTGTGGCAGTAGAGACGAGCGTGCTCGTATGACATCCTGACACCCTCCACGTACCACATCGCGCTGAGCATCCAAGTCCAGGTTTGCCTTCCATGCAATGAAAAACGCCTCTCGCAAAGTCAAAAACTCGCCTTCAGTAGCTTTCGGCTCCATAATGAATCTTGCCGTGCTGACGATATCCCAAGACAGTGCCAAATTAAGGGCTTCGGCAACCTCTTGATTGATGACGAGCTCATAGTCTGAAGGGAAGTTGACTTCGATGTCTTTAGTACTACCCTCAAGGACAATCTCTTGGATATTAAGAGCTATTCTCCTAGCCATGCGCTTAATGTAGCTATAAGGCGTCGTGGTCGCTAACACGCCCATTTCGACTTCGTATTCGCCCATAACAGAGAGACTGGTCATCCCCATAGCGGTAATCTCCTGAACGAGATGCTTCCACACCTCCAGTCCCAAACGAGGAGTAGGCAGCAGGAGCACCGCATCGGCTCCGCTATTCTTTAGGGCTTCTATCGCTGCAACAGCATTATCTTTAACTGGAATGGCTTGGGCGCGGGCCTTGAAATGAGCAGCCGCCGCTTCGACCTCTTTCATCTCGCGGGCGCCTTGCAGCTCTATCATGGATGCATCTCCAATGACAGCAAGCTTATCTATGGGACGCAAGGAATTAAGCGCTTCGACATCAGCTTGAAGGGTTTTGGTTTCGCGGACATACGTCAGATTCTCGATGCCGCTGCCACCTGTGCTTGGAGACCACCTCCGCCTTTTAGGATCCAAGACAATCGGCACAACAGTAGGTTTTGGGAAGGTAGCACGGTCCAAGGCTACCCGACTTGCAAGCAAGCCTCCAGTAACAACGACCGTGACATCGGGATCATCGTAGGCATCCTCCAGAGCTAGTTCAACACCCTGCGTCGACCAGTTACCCTCGAAATAGCTGAACTCTACATCAAACTCAGGAGTGAGCAGCTCCACCACCTCAGTGCGGATCGTAGTAAGATAATAAGCTTCGTGACGGTCTGGTCCGTCAGTCACCATAGCGATTTTAACGGTCTCACCTACCAGCCGCGGGCTCCACACACCGAAAAAACAAAACAGCAAGAGCAAAACACTATGTCGTACGATCACACACATTCAAAGTCACCGTTGTCATTAAAGGGCGGTAAGCCCATGCTATCCCATAAGAAAAACCGACTCTAAACCAAATACAGTTTTTATTTCACTATGAGACGACGACATCTGATCACACTTGTTCTTGCGACCGCCACCGTAGCAACATGGTTTGCCATCAGGCCAAGCAACCCCACAGCAAAATATTTCTCGGAATTCGAAACACTCAAAAGCAACGAAGAGTGGCATGAGATCGCCCAGATCGGCGAAGAGACTCTCGATGCCCAAAGCCTTCTCCCCCAGGATGAAGCACATATCGACGCGCAGCTCGCCAGCACATACTTCTATCTTGGAGACTACTCCGCAGCCGGACAGCACGCTCGCAACTGCAGCGACAAAGCCGCAGCATCCAATGAACCTCGCCTCGTGGCCCGCGGCCTATATCTCCTGTCAGCACAAAGCCGCGCCCTAGGTGACCGCGCTACTGATCCGGACTTCAAGGCACAGTATTTTGAAGAAGCGAAAGAGCTAGCCCATCAAGCAATCACCCTTTCCGATGAAATCGGTGACCCCTGCCTCCTTGCTAAAGCGTATTTCAATGCCGGCGCCGCACATGGCGACGCCCCAGGAGGAGACCACGTCCTAGCTGCAGACTTCTACGCCAAAGCTATCGCCCTACACCACCAACTAGGTCAACGAGACGATCTAGCACGTACTGCCATTCGCCTAGGAAAACTCCTTATCATCGATCAACATCTCGACGACGCCGCACAGCTGATCGCTGAAACAGAACCTCTCATCACGCGAGGGCGCACACAGGTCCATTTCCTCTATCTCAAGGCACAGCTTCTCCAAGCCCAAGGCAAAACCCCACAGAGTGTGCAAACAGCACTGCTCGCGCTGGAGCAAGCCCTAGAACTGCAGATGGCTCGTGACGTTGAGCGCATCCAAGCGTGGCTCAACGCCTAACACTTCTCATCTCCGCTGGGCCTCTAGAAAAAAGTAGACCACCAAGGCAGTTTTACAGTGATCCATTCGTGGTACAGACAAATCCATTCGGCGGCCTGAAAGGCCAGCAAGATGTATAGCCCCGGGCGTAGCCCGGGGTAGGCGTAGAAGAGGATTTTGAGCCCTGTAGAGAGTGTAAAGAAATTGGTGGTGGTGATGAAAAACCATCATCCCATATGATCTCGCGCATTTTCCGGCGGCCTGAAAGGCCAGCAACCTGTATAGCCCCGGGTGTAGCCCGGGGAAGGTTCAAAATACACTCTGAGCGCTGTAAGTGCGACACATCCATGCGAAACATGTGTCGCACTTACAGCGCTCAAAAGCTTAATTAGCCTACCTGGGGCTACGCCCCAGGCTAT
>JAJFMA010000176.1 GCA_021772415.1 Chlamydiota bacterium | reverse complement strand
TAAGGTGGGTTGTGGCTTCGGGAGAAATAATCCGCATATCGGGATAGGGGTCTTCAATGATAGCGTGGGAGCGCTCGAAATCCATCATCATCGGATCGGAGTACGCAATCACGCTGGCATAGGTCTTTGTCGTCCACGTGTTTGTAGACTCGAGCCCCAAATTGTTCCAAAAACGATTAACATTTTTTTCAGACGGCCCTTCCTTCTTTTTGGTGCCTTCAAACCCCGAGGCGCCAAGAACTACGAACTTCTTTCCAGCCTCTTGGGCGCGGAGAGCCCAATCCAAGTACTCCTGTGGGTCGCTGGGTCGTGCTACCGAGTTAAAGCAAGTGATGACTCCGGCTACATCGGAGCGGTCGACGATATTTGGCAGGGGCTGCTCTACATCGTGGTACTCTAAAATGTAACCCAAATGGTTCATGGGCATTTCTGCATACTGATGGCAGCGTGTGCTACGGACGTCTTTGTCGATACCTTTATGGTAGAGGGCTATAAATACACGCGGCACAAGATCCGCCCACGCCCCACAGCAGCATAACAAACTTAGTATCAAGACCCACCCGAATATCCAGTTCTTTGATACCCTGCTGGAATAGAACGACCTGTAATGCAAAAACTCGCCTCATTTTGTTGAGATCACACTGAACGTGCACTATAGTGGTTTTTTTACTTTAATCATTAGAAAACTTTAGGATTTGCCCTGTGTCCATCATCAGATTCCTTCAACGTCGCTTCTCCGGCGAAGACACGGGGAACGTAACGCTGGCAGATCATCAAATTAAGATGGTCCCCAAGGACTCACAGCGAGTGAGGCGGTATAGTCCTGAGGAATTCGAGGACGCCACACAAGTCAAGTACCTAAGCCATAACAGCTTCCATTCTATGGAACTCAAAAGGAAAGCACGCCGCCGCTGCCCCTGGAGCTTCCGTTTTGGCTTTTGGGGCATGGAGTGGCATCCACTCTATGACCACTATCGCGATCAGATTGCCCGTGGATACGTTGCCGATGTAAGCATCAAATGGATCGACGACGTCTGGGGCTATGGAGTGTACGCGAACCGAAACTTCGACACCGGCAGCTTCATCGGCACCTACACAGGTATCCTACGCCCGCTGTCACAGCGCTGGCCCGACCACAATAGCTATTGCCTGCACTACCCTACGTCGTTTTGGTCGATGGGAAGAAAGCTCATCGTCGACGCCCAAGCCGCAGGCAACGAGACACGCTTCCTTAACCATAGCGACGCCCCAAATCTCGACCTCAATTGCCTTTATGCCAATAGGCTTCTACACTTCTTCTTCACAGCGAGAGCACCTATTTGCAAAGGCAGCCACCTCACCTTCAACTACGGTGACAGCTACTGGCACGACCGAAGTAAAGCCCAAGACTAGGGCAACATCAACGGTTCAGCAATAACTCTAATGGCCATGCCGTCGAAACCTTACTCAACAAATCACTGTTTCTAGGAGAGAATTGCTCCTATGCACTACCATTGAAAGCCTAAGGCAACGGAGGAAACAGCGCATGGATAAGCCCATCCTATTATCGAGATGGAAGCCGTATCACAAATCTGGACAGATTTCAGAAACTGTACAAAATCTATTTGAACAGCTAGGTCCCGATTCGCCGTATCTGTACTGTGCGCTCCCCTATTCGCTATTAGGAGAGAAATCGAATCTATCCGTTCCGGAGCAAGGCGTTGTTGGTGCCGATAATATGCCGGATGCCGCAGAAGGCTCCTTCCTCGGAGAAGCTGCAGGTCAATGGGTTGCAGACAGCGAAGCCGCTTTTGTTTTGCTTGGCGCTCCCGACCGGCGCAAATATTTTGATGAAAGCGACGCCCACATTGGAGCAAAAGTCCGTGCTGCCCTTTCTGCGGGAGTGAACCCAATCCTTTGTGTTGGGGAAACCGAAGAAGACGCGCAGGCAGGCAGCACAGCCGAGGTCCTTCAACAACAAATTCAATCTGCCTATGGGGACTTAGAACCTAACGAATTCCAAGATCTCACTGTGGTATATCAAGGGGCGTGGCCCACCCTTCATGGTAATTCAACACTCGCTGCCACGCTGACAGCATCCGTAGAGACTCTCCAGCAGGCACTACAAGCGTGTTTTGGAGACGAGCAAGCCTCTAATATTTCCGTGCTGCTAAGCCTTCCTTACTCCATGCACAATTGTGAAGAGCTCATTACCGCTACCTACAAGAGCTGTAACGGCTACTATGTCGACGCGGCAACAACGCATTCAGATATCCTCCCTCAACTTATAAAAGCGATTGAATCCACCGTCGCCGAAGACGTCACCCTAGAGCCGGAGCCTTCACAAACTGAAGAGAGCGTGATCGACGAAGCCTCTATTAGTGCTGTAGAAACCCAAGAAATTGCAGAAATCGCGGAGCAAGTAGAGGCCGATGTTTCTGTGGATGCAGAACTCGATACTACCCCTGAGGATCCTTCAAGCGCCCCCGAAGAAATTGCGCAGCCGTTGCCAAGAGATGAAATCTCCGACGATAGCATCATGGAAGGCGTAAGCGAAGAGCACCCCTTAGAGATTACGGCAGCAGAAGCCCCTGAGCTATCCCAAGATGTGTTGGAGGCTCCTTCACAACCAGAAGAACAGTTCCAGTCCTCAACAGTGACTGAAGACGCTGAAGTCACTCTTCCTACACCAGCCTCTGAAGATGCTTATGAATCTGCCGCATCAGAAGAACAGCCAGTGCGTCCCACTGAAGATGAAGAAACTCTTACTACAGAACTTGACGTCGATGAAGACGACACCGAATTAGACGAGGACGACAGTGAGTTCGAGCAGGACGACAGCGAGTTAGACGAGGACGACACCGAATTAGACGAAGACGACAGCGAGTTAGACGAGGACGACAGTGAGTTAGACGAAGACGACACCGAATTAGACGAGGACGACAGCGAGGAACTCCCGTCGGAAAAGCCCAAGGACGAAGAACACAAATAGGAATCCAACAGATTTCTGTCCGCTGAGGGTTTTAAAGAACGCTGCCCGTCCTACAGAGAGTGTAAAGAAATCGTCGCGACCTTGTGTTTAAGTCATAAGCTTCAAGCAACCAATGATATACACCGATAGCGCGAGTCCTCGAGTGCCATGGAGTGCGTGCGCTCCGCGCCGCCTTTTTGAAGTTCGTAGACATGAAAAATGCCTTTGAGAAGCATCTGTAGATGATTGCTTTGGTGACGTGGCACGGCAGAAAGCCCTTTGGAATCGTTCGCATCTCCAAATAAGGAGTCACGAACACTAACATAGGTCTGTGAGGTACCTGTAGACGCAAAACCGGCGGCGCGGAGCGCCGCACTCCATGGCCCTCGCTTAGCTACGCTGGCTGCGCTCGCGCTATAGGGAACCTACGTAGTTAAGCATTAGCGAATTAAGAAGCATTTCGAGTTTACTCCTCTATTTCTTTACACTCTCGTAAGGGCGACACATTA
>JAJFMA010000175.1 GCA_021772415.1 Chlamydiota bacterium | reverse complement strand
TCTTCAACCTTATCTGAGAGAACACTCTCGAAGCGCTTTTGAGCAGGATTAAAGCCCGGAATATTGAGTAAATAGAGGTCGTCGATGATAGCGGCCTTGGCCTCTTCAACAGTCCTTACAGCATCATTGAAGATGCGCCCCCTGTTAGAATTATAGCTAATAGAGTTGCTTAAGCTATCGAACATACCTCCAACCCAACCCTGGTCGGTCTTTGGGTCATCTTTGTAGTCCGCAATGTCAACTTTTTTTGAGTCGCTCTTATCAACTTTTTTCTTTTCTTCAGCCTTTTCTTTCTCTTCAGCCTTCTTTTCGTCTTTCGCTTCGGTAGTTTCAGGTTCGCTTTCTTTTGCTTTAGCTTTCTTAGGCGCTACGACTTCCTCGATGCCATCGTGGATGTTCTGTGCCTTGTGAGGGCTGATGACACCCCAGGCATGAGCCTGAAGGCTCCAGTCTGGGTCTGAGCCGACGTAGTTGCCTGCCTGGTACCAGTACTCTTGATTGCGTTCCGTAAGTTCGGGGTAGTTTCCCAGGGTCACTGCAGAGGCGGTATAGAATGCCGTTGCCATGACAAGGTTGTACACGCGTACAGTCAAAATTTGTGACACTTCCCACGTATGCTCTACGCGCTCTTGGACGCCATCGATCAGGTCATCCAATCCACTGCGCTCAACTTCAACTCTCTTAACTGTATCTCCAGCCATCATACCCTCCTGCTATCTGCTACTTTCTAAAGTATCCGACAGGCATAAACCCTCCCCTGCGGACACTAATTCCGGCGCATTTTTTACTGCGGCGCGCCGGCTATGGCCTTGTTACTAGTACTCTTCTCCTAGGGAGCCGTGGATACCAGGGTCGAAATAAGCATCGACCGCCTGTAGAACCTTCCACGAACTCACCAATGGGTAGACAGCGCGCCACGCCCGCACCCAAAGCCAGGGGCGATCGAGAGCGGACACATGTCCCTTCATTTCACTAAAGAAAGCCGTCAGTTCGGAGTATGTCTCGTTATACGCTTTGTCTTTGTTCTCGGCTTCTCTGACATCACGTACGTAGCGTTCCACGTGTTTGGTGACTTTCTTTTTCTGAAACAACTTCAGGCAGTGGCGGCTGTAAGCTTCTCGGTCAAACTTATGGCCCCAGCTGCGAATTCTTCCCGCCCACACATCGGTACAGTGCTTGTAGAGGTCAGCAATGCCGTTCTCCGCCGTCAGAGACACTTGATGAACGAGATATTTATCTATTTCTCGGCGCAATATAGGCAGCTCTTTAAGGCGCTGGCTATGGCGTGCACGTTGATTGCGTAATTTGTTATAGCTTTCACTGTAGGCAATGTATTTGGTGTTCGGGTCCTCAGGAAATGCCTCGCGACATCGCGCTATAGTTTTTTTACGCGCATTCGTCATCTTAGTGACCGCGGGATCAAAATAGCGCTCAGGAAAAGCCGGCTCCCCCCTGCCTGCAGCTCGGGTACGTGCCCGGTGGCGTATTGCTTGCGATTCTTCCGCAAGATTTTCTTCGTGCTGCTGGAGCATACACTCAAAGTGCCAGTCTGCGCGCTCAGAGATTTTTGCCGTAAGAATATCTGGAGCAGAAAGATGGAAGATACCAGCCCCAGCGATTCCAATGGACGTTAAAGACGCCGCCGCCAAAGCTCCAACATGGTCTGAGAACCGCTCCATAGGCTTATTTAAGCCCAAGCTCGCAAAAGAACCCACCGAGCTAAATACCCAAAGGCATAGGTAGTACACCGACTGTGCAGCGCCTGACACTACAGCGACACAGAACCGCCCACGCAGGTAGACTTCTTGCGCAAAAGGAATATCCCCTTCAAGACTATCACGATGCGCACATGTGGCATCGATGAAGTCCTTGGTAAAAAACGGCTGTAGGTAAACCAGCATCGCTGTTGACTCCCAAACATCACCTAATGAGGTGCTGTCTACTCTCCATGGTGTCGAATCACAGTCCAGGCACATTCGCCCTGAATTGTGGAGGACAGTGTAGGATCTACAGGGCTTTTCGTCAACGTTAAGCACCTAAGAACCACCTAGTAGTGATTTTGTTGACGCCCAGTGATCCTAGGTCAAATAGCGCCATAGTGACAGATCTTGATGAAGGGAGAATAAAGACCTAGGAAATCAAACCCGCGCTTGATCACTAGGTGGGGCTAGCAAAAATTTTAGACCTAATGAGAGTGCCAGGAAATCTCTAATGGGCTTGCTAACTCATTAGTTTTTCATGAGACCCGAAGGGGCGCCTCATTGTAGCCCCACCCGGAAGGGTGGGGTGAAGCATAGAAAATTGAGAGGCCTGTAAGGTCGACTCATGGCTCCATAAGCTGTTCAGAGTATCTGTGGAAAATGAGCCGCCCCGTCCGGTCTCATGAAAATCAACGATTTCACAATCGCTCTCGGGATTTTTTTACACTCTCGAAGCAGCGACGGAGAAACTCATATGAGTCTCCCCGTCGCTTCTAGCTATCCACTAATTCGCTAGCCAATTGCCCAGGATGCCCTTGGGTCCTTTGACATCGGGATCGAAGATATCTTCGACTTCGTTGTACATGAAGCCTGGCATCCAGCTGCATAGCGTACTACCTACTCCACGCCACATCCACGGAGTCCAATTTGGCTCGGTGAGCTTATTAATCCGACGTGTAATAGAGCGGTTTACCCCTAGACGCCATGGATTAATACCTGGCACGTTGCACGGCTCCACATAGCTATTAAAGTGTTTGTGGTAGCTTAGCTTTTCACCTTGCAACTTACGGAAGCTGGCTGTACGTATTCTATTGATAGCAAGTCGCTTGCGCGCTCGAACTTGCTGTAGCTGCTGATCGAGCTGCTGTGCTTCCATCTGTTGTTGCTGTATGTCCTCTTTACTCATGAGCCAGCCGAACCAGTTGAGCCAACGAACATATCCTTGGATTTGGCTAATGAGGCTATTTTCCTCGCTCTTAAGCGGCACGACTTCTCTGTCCCATTCGTCTTTCACAGCGCCGCGACGCTTGGCCATAGATTCAATCTTCCCATCGAAGTCTTCGATAACTTCCTGGGCATAGCCTTGTACGCGCTGGTTGAAGGCTGGCAGATCAAATTTTTCACCGTACTCACGCTTCTTCAGGCGGCCGACGGTGGAGGCTTGCTCCATCACCATCTTGACAGCCTTTCCTTTGAGCTTATGGCTTTGCTCAACATCCCAATCTGCCACTTCAGCATATGTCATCGGCAGTCGATGCAGTGTACGTGATTTCTTCTCGACATACGCATGGATACGACGCGCGGCTTCCTGGAAGCGCTGATATTTTTCTTCCTTGGTCGGCCCAGCTTTGGCCATGAAGTCGTCGAGAATATGTATCTGTGCTCTCACCTTCTTCTTCATCTGCTCGGCATGGGCGTCGAAGTAGTAATCGCTCTTAAACGTTTTTCCTTTGTCGTTGGTACACGTGATCATCGAGCCGGTACGGCACAGTTCTTCTGGTTTGCATGCTGCAAGGCGCTGCGTACGTACCTTATCCACGCGCTGGAAGAGTTTGTACATTTCATGCTCTTTGAAGGACTTCCAGTCATTCGCCGCCATACCAAAAAGCCACTCGCGGGCGTGCCCTGAAATTTCCGTCGATGTCGTCGCACTCAACGTCGCCACAAAGACAGAGATAAAAGAACCCCAAAATTTGCCGCCGCAGTCGTAGAACACTTCGGATACGCGCAAACTAAAGCCATTGGGCACGACATAGTTCGTGACGCTAGCAAAAACGTGCGCCACTAACATAAACGCCGTCGGCACAGCAAAAATAACCGTTTGCGCCGCAGCAACGACCGCCGCCTGTGCAAAATTCCAACGTGTCATAGGACGAATGGGAGAAGCAATTTCGTCTCCATTCGCGCAAGCTTCGGCGCGCTCAATAAATGGTCTAGCCCAGAGATCTTCTCGCAGATATGCTGTCATCGCTGCTCCTAATTATTAGCTGTGGGCGACAGTAGCCTCACAACCGGCGTCAAATGATCCCTCCCCCCGGCAGAGCAGACGAGCTACAGCTCAGAGGCGTCCCGCTAAATGGAACGTTCTATACCCCTTAAATCCATTCGGTAGCCGACACTGGGTGTCGACCTCGCTCTGCCTAGACTTTTCCTTTTCTAGGCATCCAAGGTACCGGCATTTCGTTAAGGGGCGATAAATGCAATGTCAACAGATGATAAACCTCTCCATCTGGCGGGCATTGGGGAGGTATGATAGCACAGAAACAGCTTTCAGCTCAAGGAGTTAGGGCTTGTCTCACTTTCGATTCTCAGCCTCTTCCTCGGGACTTGTATGTTTGGTCTTAGCCTGATCTTTACATTCGAAGATCTGAAAGACGACCTCATCGATGGAGAGGTCTGATGTGTCGACACCAAAAGCATCTTCGGCCTTGCGAAGGGGAGAGATCTCTCGTGACGAATCGAAGTCATCACGTTCAGTAATCTCTTTCATCATATCACCGAGTGTAAGGTCTTTAGCCTCTTCGGGGCGTTCCTTTATTAGCTGATCCAGGCGTCGCTGGGCGCGAATTTCTATGCCCCCTTCAAGGAAAATCTTTAAATCAGCATCGGGGAAGACGACAGTACCCATGTCACGTCCCTCAAAGACAGCGTTGACACCTACAGCAAGTTCGCGCTGAATCGCGACAAGCTTATCGCGCACCAACGGCTTAGCAGCAACTTGGGAGACAAGATGCGTGACCGCTTGGGCGCGGATCTCCTCGGTCACATCTTCGCCATTAGCGCAGTATATCTTCTTGCGGTGCCGTACCTTGATGTTGAAAACAAAGTCGTCAAGGAAAGCTTTTAGTGCGGTGTCATCATCAAGATCAACAGCGTTCTTGAGCACGCCATAAGCAATAGCACGATACATCGCGCCGGTATCGAAATAGATGAACCCCAAAGACTCGGCGAGCCGTTTGGCGATGGTGCTTTTTCCTGTAGCGACAGGCCCGTCAATAGTGATGATCATAGTAGGAGTCCTTGTTCTAAAGCGATACG
>JAJFMA010000174.1 GCA_021772415.1 Chlamydiota bacterium | reverse complement strand
ACCTTTTTTAGGCCCGAAGGGCTGTAACCTGCATAGCCTGGGGCGTAGCCCCAGGTAGGCTAATTAAGCTTTTGAGCGCTGTAAGTGCGACACATGTTTCGCATGGATGTGTCGCACTTACAGCGCTCAGAGTGTATTTTGGAGCTTCCCCGGGCTACGCCCGGGGCTATACAGGTTGCTGACCTTTCAGGCCGCCGGAAAATGTGCGAACTCATGTGGGCTAATAGTCATTTCGTCACCGCCACCAATTACTTTACACTCTCGAAGGGGCGACTCATGATAGCCCCACCCGTGAGGGTGGGGTAATATCGGGTTATCTATCGAGGCCTGTAAGGCCGACTCATGCTTCACAAATACCTCTGGAGTCATGAGTCGCACTTACAGCGCTCCGGAATTTTCTATGCTTCACCCCACCCTCCCGGGTGGGGCTACAATGAGGCGCCCCTTCGGGTCTCATGATGGAACTCACTGCGTTTGATTGAGGATATGAAAAGAACCTAAATTCGAAGATTTATGTACAAATCTTGGGTAATGACAAGGGCCTAGCCCCAGGTAGGCTAATTAAGCTCCAGACCTCTTACGCGGTCCAATTTCTTTACACGCTGTTCGCACCATAGTGCGTTACTGGGCGACACGGACGAGTAGGCCGGCTAGGGCATAGCGATTGATGGGGTTGCCATCACGAATGAGACCTAATATGACACTTGCTCCCTGATCGTCTTGGCGTGTTGCCAGTGCCTCAACAGAAGCCAGATAGAGCTTAGAGGTATCGTGGGGCGTCAGCACATGTGGATCAGAGGCGTTACGTAGTTCCCAAGGGAGCATTGGGCGGAAGCGAATAAGTTCCACACGATTTTGTTCATACACCCACTGGTAGAGCTGCTCTGAGTAGGTTCCAGGCTCCCCGAGGCGATAAAGTGCTAAGTTGCAGTAGTTTCTTACTAGAGGGGCACCAATCTTGTGCCGATAGCGCTTTAGCATGGCGATGGCTTCGTCTGATGCTAGATTTTCAAGCAGCAGCGTTGCCATGGGCACCATATCAGCTTGATGGCTCTTCAGCACCATTTCCGCAAGATCAAGAAAATCACTTTCGGGAAGCTGTAGAGCTTGCTCTAGAGCTGCTTCACGTAGTCCTGTCGACAGCTCCCAAGCGATGGGATCGCCATCCAGGTGTGCACTGGCGCCGGGAACAACTTTCCATGCCAACAAGGAGTGCCCATGTGAGGTAACTTTGCTG
Organism: Chlamydiota bacterium; assembly: GCA_021772415.1. Lineage (GTDB taxonomy): Bacteria > Chlamydiota > Chlamydiia > Chlamydiales > JAJFMA01 > JAJFMA01. The sequence goes on along the minus strand of JAJFMA010000174.1, from coordinate 7,324 downwards.
AAGGCCAAATCACGGGAATCCTCGATTAAAATATCTGCAAGGAAAGGAATACAGCGCCTGTCATGACGCCTTAGCAAAGCGAGGGCTGCATTGATACGCACATGGATGTTGCGACTATTCAATAGCGAGGCGAGTACATCTTCGCTACCCTCGATTTCCCCCAAAGCATACACCGCCAGGAGGTACTCATCTTTGGCGAGGGCTTCAATATCGCGACGGCGTTCACTCTGTCCTAATTCGTGTAGGGCGATATCTGCTGCAAGTCTCACATGCTTGTGTTTGGATCTGGTAAGAGTCTCAAGTCGCCCTACGGCGCTATGATCTCCAAACATCCCCAAGGCGGCAGCACAAGCTTCCTGCTGCATAGGATCCAGATGTGTAAGCATTTGCCGAATTTGCGGAAGCAAGTCATCACGACCACGCTCCGCAGCAGCGATCACTGAGGCGATACGTGTTTCTGGGTCCGCATGAATCATCAAGCGCCGCAGCTGCTTGACAGATTGGGGATCTCCAATAGCCGCATAGATCTGTGCGAAAAGTGGCTTCGCAGCATCGGGGAGCTTGATCATGAGCGCTTCTGCTTGGCCAAGAGCCGATGGGTGATGCATCTGAGAGAGCATGAGCAACGCCTCAAGACGCAATAACACCTCGTGAGACGACAGCATTTTAACTAAGATATCTTGAGCCCGGCGGCTTCCTCTCTGTGCTATGAGACGTATAGCAACAAGGCGCAGCTGAGGATGCGGGCTGGAGACAGCTTTCTCCATCAGGTGCAGAGTACGGTCGTCCGCAGCCACTCCTGAGCCGAACACCGCCATCAGCTGCTCTTCGGGGTCTTTACTTTGGGACCCATGCTCAAGAATTGCCACCCCTATTTGCTGGAGTAAGGCGTAATCGGGTTGTCCTAGGTTCGCCGTATGGTCATGGTACATATCGATGGCAGCTTCGATGCGTCCCTGGCGAACGAGGAAGAGCACTTGGCTAGACACTTTAGTGTATTTTGGGCAGGTATCCCCAAAAGCACTACTGGCACATACCAGCATGCTACAGCAGACTACACAGCACAGTTTGGCGAACCGATATGCTCCCACAGATTTATCCCTATCTTGCCCAAAATCGTCGTTAAAGCCGCTAGCGGTAGACCCGCCACATTGTAGTAGCAGCCATCAATTTTCTTCACGATGAGTCCTCCAGAGCCTACGATGGAGTAGGCTCCGGCCTTATCGTGCGTAGCGACGCCTTTCACATAACTTTGTCTTTGAGCGGAGCTAGTTTCATGAAGAAGCACGCGTGTTTCCTCACAGATGCTGTAGTGTGCGTCGCCTTTCCTGAGGCTTAACGCCGTGAACACGCTCTGCCAACGCCCCGAAAGAAAAGTAAGATACTCTAAGGCCTCACCTTCATCATGAGGTTTCCCAAAGATGCGTCCCTCACAGTACACTGTGGTGTCTGACGTCAACACCGCAGCGTCAGGGTACTCCCTGCATAAGGAGTCGACCTTCCCGTCGCTGATGGCAACAGTGTATGCTTCGGGATCTCCTTCAAATGCTATGGAGCGCTCGTCGAAGTTGGGTGAAACAGCCCTGTGTGGCACGGCAAAAGTCCCAAAAATTTCACGTCGCCGCGGCGATGCGGTTCCAAGAATCAAGTCTGTCATAAGTTCACTACTTTATTGCATGTACACGAGAGAGAATACAGTAACCTGTAGGGCATCGATATTGAGAGCAGGGCACATCTCTTGGATGGTCTGTCGCACTTGGAGCTCTGCATCCGCTAAAGTCTCCAAATCGACTATCGCTGTCTCTAGGATCTGACCCAAATACTCTTTATCTTGGAAGCGCTCAACAGCTAAAGCGTGCTCACTTCCTCCAATCCCTGCCTGTAGCTCCTTCCATCCCGACGTCTGGTTAAGCTGCATCCGAACATCTGGAGTCAGCGCCGCTCCAATAAAAAGTTTGACGAGCACTCCCGCTGCTACACTGGCGTTACCTGTCATCGGCCTGTCCTCTTAGGTCAAGATCCTTAATAGTCAGTAACGTTAGCATCTAACCTCATTTTCCGAAACCTCCACAAAAAGGACCCCGAAAAAGGGGCCGGACCCTGCGATTCGTGCGATTCTCAGATCGCGAGACCTTCGCCGCCTGTATTTCGGATAACCATGTAGAACATGGACGGGTACGTACAGGGGTAGGGGAAGAAAGATGCGCTGACTGTCTCCGCTGACTTTCGGAATAATTGCTGGAGAGCTATAGTTGCGTGCTTTAGCTCGCCTGTGATCCATATGTCCTTGAAAACTTGGGTACTACTCGCAGCCATCGCCCTCCCTTGGACGCCCTTCGCCAGCGAAGAGGCGGCGCTTTCTGATACCGTGCAGCTTTCCGACGAAGTTTCTGTCTGCCTACGTGATCCTGTGCTCAGCGACGGTGTTCTCACGACAGAGTCGGGAGGGGTGCTGACGGCTCCGGGACTACGCATTCAAGCTCAATGCTTGGAAACGTGCTACAACAAAGGGGAATCTCCTGGTGCCATCAAGGTAAAGGCCGAAGGAGATTTGCTATTAGAGTACTGCGACCACATCTTCTCGGGATGTATGATGGAGTATGATTTCGAGCATAAGCGCGGGATCATCTACAATGGTCGCGGCATGCTTTATCCTTGGTATACTGGAGCCCAGTATGTGGAGCTGCTTCCTGGAGGCGAATACGTCCTGCACAATGGTTTTCTTAGTACTTCAAACAGCTGGCAGCCCGATTGGCGCCTGTGTGTGTCGCGCGCCTACATCAATAGGCACCGGATGCTCACTGCGAAGAATGTGCAATTCCGTCTGATGAATCTACCGTTGTTTTGGACGCCACTCCTCAAGACCAACCTTAATTGGTTGGCGGACTCTCCGGTGCGCTACCGTGTCCGCTGGGGAGGTCGCCAGGGCCTGCGTGTTGGAATAATGTACAAAGCTCTGGACTGGAAGTGGTTCAAGGCTTTCCTTCGCCTGGACTACCGCTTTTCAAGAGGCCCTGGTGTGGCGATCGAAACACAGTATTGCTCACCTGATGGCACGGAGAGTTTTTGCTCTCGCAACTATGCTGCTAGAGATTCAAGCACCCGCGATCCGAACATGCGCTTTCGCTACCGCCTGCAGGGGATCTACCAAAAAAGTTTTCGCGACGAGCTCCTCACGCTGTGTGGTAGCTACGACAAAATCAGCGACGAGGACATGCCTAATGACTACAGCGACAAAGATTTAGAACTCAAAACTGCTGGAAAAACTCAGCTATACCTGCGCTCTCAAAGCTGCTATGGCATCACTGATCTCACGGCCCGCATCCGTGCAAACAGCTTTGAAACGGTCAAAGAAGACCTCCCTGCAGTCGGCATAGCGCTACGTCCCTTTACGTTAGGAAGCTCAGGAGTCATCTCGGAAAACCGTTTCCACTTTGGCTACCACGATTTCAGATTTTCGGATGAACTCCCTACAGCCCGCGACTACAACTCCACGCGTGTCGAATTTTGCCACACACTCTACCGTCCGTTCAGCTGGCAGTGGGGGACTATCACTCCGGAAGCCGGTGCCGTTGCTATCTACTATGGTAACAGCAGGGACCAGTCCTCAAAGTGGGTCACATTGGGGCGTTTCGGAGCGCTTGCTTCCAGCACCTTCCACCGCTACTATGGGTGCTATAAACACGTCATTACACCCTACGCACACTACAAACATTTTACTAAGCCCAATACGGGTCCTGACGAGCATTTTATCTTTGACCTACGGGACGGATGGGACAACTTAAACACCTTACGCTTAGGTACACGTGGGCTTCTCTATCAGAAACTAGATTGCGGTACCGTCGCTTATCGTATGGATGCCGACATCTATACTTACCTATTCCTTGACACCCCTACGATCGCGAGTACCGCCCCACGTCTATATACCGAAGTTGGCCTTAACGCCTCTCCCAGTCTGCGCTACAGTACGCTTCTCGTCTGGAACCAAGAGCGGCAAATCCTCGACGAATACAACATACGCACCCAATGGACCGCCAGTGAGTCGCTAGCCATCGACGCGGAATACCGCTACCGTAGTGACTACAGATGGAGAAAAGTCGATCCGTGCAATTTTGTCGTCGACAGCTTCCGTACTGAGACGGCATTGCGAGCGTCCGCAATGTCCGATAAACGATCCACAGCACTCGTCCACGCCTATTATCGTATGACGTATGATCTTGCTGTTGAGCTACGCTATCGCCATGGATGGAAGAGGCATACGCAGCCGGACTACAATGAGTATCAGTTCGATCTGTGCAAGACGTTGCGCTCTTCGTGGCACCTAAAGCTATCGTATCAATATCGAGAGAGCGATCATCGCATGGCGGTACACATCAAGATAGGGCAGAAGCTGCCGAGTTGTCGCCCTTGTTGTTGCCCATCATACAGTTTACTTGAGTGAAGTCTGGGTTGTCCGGAACGTTATTTTGTGCGATTCTCCTAGTGTTTGAATGGTAAGGAGAGGACCTCTTAATGAAGCTACTCGTCATCGGCACCGGCTATGTGGGATTAGTGACAGGCACCTGTTTTGCGGAAATGGGTCACGAAGTCATTGGCTTAGACATCAACTCAGAAAAAATTGCGATGCTCCAGCGAGGGGAGCTGCCTATCTACGAGCCTGGACTGGCCGAAATGGTGGCACGCAATGTACAGGCGGGGCGTCTGCATTTTACTACGGACTACGCTGAAGCGGTAAGAAGTAGCGACATCTGCTTCATTGCTGTAGACACGCCGCAAAGCCCCAATGGCGAGGCCGATCTCTCGCGTGTCCGCCAGGTGGCCGCTAGTATTGGCGAGCACATGGACGGCTACCGCTTAATCGTCAACAAATCGACGGTACCGGTAGGAACGGCGGCAGAAGTACGCACAATCATCCAAGAGTCATTGAAGAAAAGAGGCCTTTCGACAGGCTTCGACGTCGTTTCCAATCCGGAGTTCTTGAAAGAGGGAGACGCTATCAACGACTGCATGAAGCCTGATCGCGTCATTATTGGCGCCGACAACGCCCGTGCGGAGCGCTTGGTCAAAGAAATTTACTCGTCGTTTACCATCAACCACGACCGCATCATCACCATGGATGTTGCGTCTGCGGAGCTCACTAAATACGCGTGTAATGCTATGCTTGCAGCACGTATTTCCTTTATGAATGAGCTGTCAGGGCTCTGTGAGCTCGTTGGTGCCGATGTCACCCAGGTACGCCAAGGGATGGGAGCTGACCGACGCATCGGCTACAAATTCCTCTATGCTGGCGTTGGCTTTGGAGGAGCATGCTTCCCTAAAGACATCCGTGCACTGCAGGCTCAGGCGAGCGACGTCAACTACACCACGCCTTTGCTAGGAGCTGTGGAGACCGTTAACATCCGGCAGAAGCAGACCTTGGGAAATAAGATCATCGCCTACTTTAGCTCTCATGGAGGCCTTGAAGGCAAAAGCATCGCCATATGGGGTCTTGCCTTCAAGCCGAACACCGACGACATTCGCGAGGCTCCTGCACGTGTTCTCGTGGACCAGCTTCTTAAAGCGGGTGCACATGTCCGGCTGTTTGATCCTGTAGCCATGAAGAATGCGCAAAAGAGCTTCCCTAGTACATCGGCAGTGCATTGGGCTAAAGACGAATTAGATGCTGCTACCGGTGCTGATGCTATTGCGTTGGTGACGGAATGGAGACAATTTCGTTTCCTGAATTTTGACACTATCAAAGGTGTCATGGAAGGCCAAGGGTTCTTCGATGGCCGCAACCAGTATGCCCCCGACGAGATGGCCCGCCACGGGTTCGACTATTTTGGAATAGGAATTGCTCCTGTTCTTGCGGCGGACGCTGTTACAGGGGAGTCTCCCATGCCAGACATTCAAATTGATGCAACTAGCTCTAAAACGCTCCCTAAAACGTAGACGCGTATGACAACTCTCGAGCCTGCACTCCAAACTAAAATCGACACCGTGGAAAAGCGCCTACAGAGTCTGCTCTCGATGGACACCGCGGGCTACGCCCCTCTTAGGGAGGCAGCACGTTATGCTCTTGATGGCGGAGGCAAGCGCCTGCGCCCCGTACTTACCTTAGTTGTCAACGAAGCTCTCGGAGGGCAAGACGAAACGGCTCTAGACGCTGCCTGTGCGATGGAGTATATCCACAACTACTCTTTGATCCACGATGACCTCCCCTGCATGGATGACGACGACTTCCGGCGTGGGCGCCCCTCGCTGCATAAACAATACAGCGAGTCCGTAGCGGTGTTGACGGGAGATTACTTGCTTACGTATGCCTTCGAAGTCATTGCACAAAGTGCGACGCTAAGTGCGCAGCAGAAAGTTGACGCATCGCGGTGCTTAGCGCAAGGTAGTGGGGGCGTCGGAATGATCGCCGGCCAAGCGATGGATCTCGAAGCCGAGGGGCAAGACCTTAGTGTTGCGCAGCTCGACGCGATACATTTGCACAAGACCGCATGCCTTATTGCTGCGGCGATGGAACTCGGCGGCATCTGCGCAGGAGCATCAAGCGAAGTAAGACAAGAGCTTCACGCCATAGGCTTGCTGCTGGGTCATGCCTTCCAAATTGTCGACGACGTCCTTGATGACGAGCAAGACGCGCAGCCTGATAATGGAGGCGTCAATTACGTAGCGTTACTTGGCCGCGACGAGTCGTGGACAGCAGCGGAAAAGCTTCTCCAGGAAAGCCTTGCTAAAATCGCAAAGCTGCCAGGAAACACTGCTATTCTGGCGGATCTTGCCGAGCGCCTTGTCCACCGCACCGTGTAGTCTGTAGGCTTAAGACTTAGCCGACACACGTCAAAATTTATCGCCAATACACCTGTAAACTCCGCTAGCTGTAAATGACATAAGTTTATGTCATATATATATTGACGTAATATTATGTCATATTTTTTTTGACATAAAATCACGTCAATGCTAAAATGAAATAAACCAAAAGAGGCTAGACATGCCTAACCCATGCCTTAGATGCGGCAAACCACTCTCCAAAAAACTAAGCACATATGGACTCCACCCAGATTGCTTTGAAAAAAATTTTGGGCAGCATACCTCTCAAGAATTCAGAGACATCGCTATTAGATCTTCTTCTCTATCTCCGACGGAAACAAGACGTTTTTACTCCAGTTTCTTCCATGGCAAGTTTCGAAAGTACTCAGCACGCTTAGGAACAGCTGGATACATTCTGAAAGTTCAGCAATCAGATTTTCCCGAGCTTCCTGCCACAGAATTTATGTGCAACCGGATTTTCGAAGCCTTAAAAGTCGATATCCCCCCACACTACATGATTCGCTTTCCG
>JAJFMA010000173.1 GCA_021772415.1 Chlamydiota bacterium | reverse complement strand
TTGTAGCCCCACCCGGGAGGGTGGGGTGAAGCATAGAAAATTCCGGAGGCCTGTAGGGCCGACTCATGACTCACAGATACTCATGAACCGCTTATGGAGCCACGAGTCGGCCTTACAGGCCTCAGATTTCTTTTGAATCTTACCCCACCCTCCCGGGTGGGGCTACAATGAGTCGACCCTTCGGGCCTTATGAACAATTTATCGTGATTTATATCCTTGTGCTATTTCTTTACACCCTCTGTAGGGCTCAAAATCCTATTTATGCCTACCCCGGGTTTTACCCGGGGTTATACATCTTGCCAGCCCTTCAGGCTTCAAAAAGGGAACGTTTGGGGATTTTTTTACAATTCCCACAAGCTTATTCTACGAGGGGAACGATTCCCAACTCACGTAAGATGAGAAGGGCCCCGGCACGATTAATGTGCGTGCCGTCATCACTAAGGAATTTACTGATCGGTGTCAGCCCGTCGGGGCCCGGGGTGCGTACGTTCTCGAAGTGTGCTTCCATCCAGGGATAGAATTCATTAAGAGTCACTTTTGCTGCTAGCTCGTCGGCCATCTTTTTTACTGTGTAGTTCCTATGGAAATTACGTATGATGGAGCCCTTCAGACGCATCACGTCACGACCGAACAGGTGCCTATAGGCGGCTCGGGCATTGCCCGTTTTTTGGACACCGAGTTGGGGGCCTAGCATCTCCGCAGCTGCGCGTCTAAACGAGGCCATATCGCCTCCTGCGGCGATGCTATTTTGATTCCGTCGCCATACGCTGTTAATGGCGCCATCAAGGATATCGACACGTTTGGTCGCCAAGAATCCGTGGATATTGTCATCGAAGGATAGGTCGCTGGATGTCTCGGGATTCAATCTTTCAAAGTAGACTGCTTCCATTTCCAGGTTATACCTATCGATACAATGGCAGGCGGCAGGGATGAGGTGGTCGCGGAAAACCTGTAGTATCTCCTCGTCAAGATCTTGCTGCAATTGGGCCTTTCGTGTGGGGGTGGATTCAGCGCTAATGGCCGCCTCTTGTTTTTCAACGTGGGCGATAAAGTGACGCAGCACGTTAATGGGAACGCGTTGTTGTGGGTGGATTTTTCCTTCTTGCGATCGATTTACGGTGCGTTTTATGAGATTTCTTACGACGCGGATGCCGCGGTCTCGACCTACAGTACTACTGTCGTTTATTATTTCTGAGGGCAGATCATCTTCAATACGTTCGAGGTAGCCATACAACTTGTTCAGATCTATGCTAGCGTCTGCATCTGGGATGGCACGGACGTTGGGAGCCTTGTCGGCATGATCGACAGCGAACGAGGTTGTAGATAGTCCTGTTAGACTGAGAGTATCTAAGGGTGTTCTTTCACCCAGGCCGCGTATCTGCCATTGGAGGACAGCTATATCTCCGGCGTATATGGCTGAGAGCGATGGGTCTAAATCGTCCGCACTGTTCCAACCGGCGTGCTCGAGTAGAGTTTGGATTTCTTCGCGCCTTTCCAAGCTCAAGGAGGGATCCATCAGCTCCTCTTTAAGGGCTATTTCTAGTTTGTAGACTTCAAGCTGTAGACTCGTCCTCTGACACATGACGGGGTGTTGCGCTAGACGTACAAGCTCCTTCTGCTGCTCGAGATTCAACGATTTGAAATCTCGTAGCTGCTGAGTGACCTCTTTATGCCAATCCTCCATCTTAGAGTCGAAGTCCTCCCCTAGATCACGTGGCACTCCCGATCGCTGAGTCAGGGTTTTGGCCGCTGCTTCTTCTGCTTGAATGCTGTCGAGGAGTTGGATTTGGTCGTCCAAGCTTAGACTGCCTCTATCAGCGACTTTCATTGAAAGTTCAGGGGCGCTTATAACCAATCGGGCCTCTTCGAAGCCTCGTAGAATTTGACCGGGAATCAAGTCGTGGGCTAACGGATGCTTCAAAACCCTCATCAGGCGTGCACGGGTGTCGATGTTCATGCCTGCGGGGCTGGTCTCAAGTTCTGTGACGACCACCTCTGCGTCGGCAGCTGAATCGTGCCGGACTCGATGCGATGTGGCTGGTGTACCGGCATGATCAAGTTCTCTTTGTATTACCTGTTGTACGGTTGTCTTCAGCGCTAGGGGGATCTTGGGTGTGGGGACACTGTATCCCTTTTCCCCTAGGCGCGTAGCAATATTGTTGTGAAAACCGAAACTTTCGGAAATCTCGATCAGCTCCTCAATAGCGGCGATACGTTCGTCCCGTCGTTTGGGGTCGGGGTCATTGATCGCATCCATGAGCTTGTCGACCTTAGCTTTATAGAGCTTCTGTGCCCCGCGAACGATAGGTTGTATGTTTGCCCTGCTTAGGTGATGTAGCCCCAGATTAGGGTCGTTCGCTAGTTCGAATAGTTGAGTTTGCTCCTCGAATGGCAAGCTATCTATCCTGTTAAGCTGTGACAGCGCCTTTTTTTGTAGTTTCTGATAGGTAGCATCTAGTCTTTCTGCGCGGCTCCTACCACGTAGGCTTGCGAGGCGCTTGCTTCCCCCGTACTCTGGAAGCGAGCTAAGCTTCTGATAGCGCGCAAGGAGCTTTTTTTGTTCTTCCATTGACTCCGAGGAAAAGCCCCTGCCTTGGGTATGTTGCGCCATCTCCTCGGCGAGATGCCTCGCCTCTGTAAGGACGAGCTCCCTAGCACGTTCGGGGTCGTCTGATTTCAGTCCGAGAACAGGGGATTGGGAGAGGGCAATGAGGTATTGGCGATCTTCACTACTCATAGACTGCACGTTGCTCTGCCACACATCAGAGTTAACGACATGATTTGCTATGGTAGAAAGGATAGTAGCGAGTGCTTCACCAGGCTCTCCGGAAGGGTTTTGCTTTACTACGACTTCAATCTGACGCAGCAGTGCAAGTTGTTTATCAGCACTTAAATCCTTCCACGTTGCCAAAGCTTTTGTTAACGGCGCCTCACGCAGACGTGCCTTAGCTTCTTCAATGTGCGTGTTGACGTTGTCTATGTGGAATACAGGATGCTGGCATAGCGCGTATAAAGCATCGACGTTCTCCGGCATCTCTTTCGGTATCGCAGCAAGCTGTAGTTCCAGTTCGTCTTTCCAACTACTCACCATTGCCTTCACATCCGGACTAAGAGGGAGGGCCTCTTTGAGGTCGTTTAACAGGTCAAACTGTTCGTACAGCTCAAGGTCTTTCCTTTCCTTGAGCTCTTCGAGCAAACCATGCATTGTCAATGCGCGAGAAGCTTTTGTACGCGCAGCAACGAAAGACGCGTTAGACTTGAAGACGCTGTGATTACACACTCCCATAAGCGCTCTTTGCTCGCTCGGACTTTTGTCCAGAATCTGTGGAAGTAGCGCCTGTAGTGCTGCCGACCATTCCGACAGTAGTCTATCTTGGGTTTCATTTAGAGGCTGGTACTCTTTAATCATCTCGAGTAGTTCTGTCGCTTGTTCTCCAATGACTGTTTTGTCGCCAGTCTTGCCTGCTGTAACACACTCCTCAAGGCCCGAGGTAATGCGAGGCATCGCAACCTTACGTGCTGCTGCTAATCTAAGTGCATTGAAGTCATCGTCTCGGTTCATGTAGATGTTATTGGCAAGTTCAAGGAGCTTGTCTTGATCGTCAGGCTGCATGTCCATGATGCCGCGAAGCTGTTCTTCAAGAGTGCTCTTCCAAGATATCAGGGCCTCGGATACATCGGCTGACAATGGGTAGTCTTCATTGATTTTGTCGCTGTCTAACAAGTAGACGGCGTCGTCGATGTCGAGATCGTCTCGCAATCTCTTAATCTCAGCCAAATTTCTCGACATGATGACGGCGGTTTTGACGTTGAATCTTTCATCTTTAAAATCTTCGTTACTGGTAAAAAGAGGGCTGTTGCTTAGCTTTAAAAGTGCATCTTGATCGTCTTCGTCACTGAGACTACCGATCGTTTCCAGCTTACTGCTTAGTTCAGCGCGCCAGGCATTCACCTCGTTAGTGACGTCCTCCGAAAATTTGGTGTAGCTCCACGTTTCCCTCGCCAGGGTCTCTAGGCCGTCTTGATCTAGGGATCCTCGACTTTTGAGCTTTACAGTAAGACGCTGCATGTCCACCCCGTGCGCGGCGTCGACCCTAGCGTCTACAAAGGCCTTCTCGGCTTCAAACAGAGGACTTTGAGCAAGTTCAAGTAGCTGATCTTGCTCCGTGCTACTCAGCTCTGAAATCCCTCCAAGCCCGTCTTGAATTTCGCCGCGCCAAACCTCAAGGCTTTCAGGGATTCCTCCACCGTACGGAGCATTGTCTTGGAGAAAGACTTCAATATCCTTAAGTAGGGCAACACGGTCCTGGTGTGTCACGCCGTCGTGGTCTCTAGCGTCAATCCTCTGAATGTACGGCTTAGCCTTAGCTTGCGTCTGCCTAGCAGTACGTTCAAGCTTCTCGGTATCAATTTCCTTGAAGAAGAGATCTCGCACAAAGGCGTCCTCCATAGCAATTTTACTCTCGTCTACTTCGTCGTCAATCATGTCGACGATACCCTTAAGCAGAACAGGAACGAATATCCCACAGCTTGCCACCATAGCCACTGCGGCAAGGAGGCTATGCCGCTTGGCCCACTTACCTACTCCAGAAAATCTACGTTTTTTTGTGCTTAGGACTTGTGTGTCTTTATCAAGTAGTTTCTGATGCGCTTCCCGCAATTTGTGGACGTCTTCTGAATTCAATCCCTCTGAGCGAAGCATGGCTTGGGTGAGTTGTTGAAGTCTTTTTACATCTCTCGTTTTTGAAAGCTGGAATTTCCTTCCGTGAAGAGACGACTCTACCACGCCTCCGGCCACACCCTGTTCGAGCTCCTGGCTCCAGAGTTCTATCACTGTATGCGGATCTGTAATTGAACTATATAAATCCATAAATAAACCAATAGTCGATAAATAACACTTTACTAGTTAATTATATAACTAAAGTAATTTATTTTCCAGCAAGTGCTGATTATCGGACGTTATGGTTAGAGTTGGCTGCTTTCTATGGAGAGCTACCTTATCCGAGCAATGCCCACAGACCGAGCATCAGGGAACCTCGTAGGCGCTACAAATACATGTGCATTTTCATGAAGCCCGAGGAGAGTCTAAAGAAATCCCCAAACGTTCCTTTTTTGAAGCCCGAAGGGCTGTAACCTGTATAGCCTGGGGCGTAGCCCCAGGTAGGCGAATC
>JAJFMA010000172.1 GCA_021772415.1 Chlamydiota bacterium | reverse complement strand
GGGGCACAAGGTATCAAACAGACCGTTGTGTATGCTCCGAAGGCATTCGCCATGTGTGGTGTTTACAAAGGACATCAGCAGCAGGCATGTGAGTATCCACAGTGTCGGTATTGTTCTTGTCCACTGTGCAGCTTTACTCGCATTCCTTGATAAATTGCCCATTGCTTTACCTCTAGTATGGCGGTCAATTTGACTGTCCATAATACCGGAGCATTGTTAACGGTTCTTAAATCAATTATTTAGGACGTGTGAATGTTGAGGCAGCTCATAGTTTCGGTATCGTGCATATTCACGGGGTAGGCAAATCTACTCTCCCTATTCGAATTTACAAGGAAAAAGTGGACCTATTTTCAGGGGCTTTGCCCCTAGAAAGGGTGCTTTTGGAGTTCACGCTATCGTTTCTAAGCTCGTTCCTATCAAGTTAGACCACAGACAGCATGGACTGTCGATCGATTGAGGAAGTTTGGATTCATCTACATCCTTTATGCAATCTTAATGCTGTCGGTGTTACCTTCTAAGAATTTTGTGAAAGTGTGATGTTGGTGAAGGGAGATGGCTGCTCCTAGCGTAGGTCTGAGACCTTCAATATACAAAATGATTCCCACACTGTTTTGGGGTTCTCCATTTAACGAAGAGATCACCGATATTTTGCGGGGAGCCCGCAGCGTCGCGGTAAATGTTTTGGGCCCTCGAGACGACTACGAGAAACAAACCTTCCTATACCGCGCCAAAGGGCCAGGGCGCAAAATTAAGTTCAAGGCCCACAAAGTCCTGTTCTTGCAATTCGGCCGCGATAGCGACATGGATACTGCCGGTGTGGGGTTTGCCGCGCGGTGGATTGTTGGTGTGGCTTCGGTCCTCCTCGGCAACGTAACGGCGCCGATGTCCGGAGAAGACCTGTCTATTCGTCGCGTCGCCGTTAGCGAACTTAACCGCATTTCATCCGAGCTCGAATCCATCCAAAAGTACCGTCAGGTGCAACGCAGGGATACTGTCGCAAAGGTCGTCACAGAACTGTTGATGCATGAACAGAAGGTTTTTTCTATCCTTAAACGCAATGCGGAAATTGTGCTAGCGCTGCGCATCTTTCTTCTTCTCTCCGCTGGTGTGGCATTGATGGGAGCGGTAACAGGGAGTAGCCATTTTATCGTTGCAGGAACAGTCGGGCTCTTCGTTTCAACATCAGTGGTGCTAGTGAAGGCCGGATTCGACTCGTCGTATTACCACGTCAGAAAAGAAGCCAAAGAAATGCGACGCTACGTAGACTACCTGCTGGGCGTGCACTGGTTGACTGGAGGTTCTAGCGAGTATTATCCAGCCGGGCATGAGTGATTCCATTGGCGAGAAAATATTCCTAGTGTAGACTTCATAGTACCTTTACTTCCCAGGCGCCTTCACTTGTGGGTGTAGGGTGACAGTGTAGGTGACTTGATGTCCGTGTCTACGCCTTTCTTTGGCAACTCAATCTATTATACGCCCTGGTCTTTCTTTTGGCCCGGGAGACGTTCCCTAAATAAAGAAATTGCCGCAATGTTGCGCGCTGCTGAGGCCACAAGCAGGCGCGTGCTAGGTGACGAGTATGATCACCAGGGCCTCGGTAAGTATGCGTCGCCGCAAAGCTATAGCATGCGCCGCTACGAAGAGTTGTTTTGGGATTTTACCCGCGCTGCTGTGATCTGCCTTGCAGGACGGGTAGGACAGGAGCGTGAAATACGCCTAATTTCGGGTGTCGTTTCATTTATTGGAGGCTTAGCGGCCTCATATTTTATAGGACGACATTGGGTTGCGCGTGCCGAGTCCAAGTCCGAAGAGCTGCGTGTGCAGCAGCAGCGGACGGTGACTTTGCCCACGTATTGGCAGCATGCACATCAGAATAGAGACATGAAGATGATCCAAAAGGTCTTGGGGCTCGAGCAGAAGGTCTTTCATAAAATTAAACGCAACGCCGAATACGGCATCGCAGTGAAGGTAGGGCTCTTTGTAGCTGCAATATTTGGCCTTATCGGTGCTATCATGAGTTCGGAGACTTGGCTCACCATATCGGTGGTACTAGGAATCACTGTCAGCGTGGCGTGGTTGGTAGGAGAGGGCTTTAACTTCAGTGCAGGTGAGCAGGGACGCAGTGCACTGAAAATGCAGGAAGCCTTAGAGGACCTGCGCCTTCGCGCAAAGTGGTGAGGAACATTACCGCAAAGATCATAGAGCGCGCAGAGAAGATGAAGTGAGACTGGTCTTCCTCCTCTGTGATTTTTGTTCGAATCAGATGTCGAGCTTACGAGAGTGTCTGGAAACCTCAGCGTGCTATTCATTCGAAGAGCCCAACGGGCTTAGATATTATAGCCCAGGGCACAGCCCTGGGAAGAGGGGTGTCGTATAGTTGCACCCTGAAGGGGTGCGACCGAAGCGGACACAATATCTGAACAAGAGCTCCCACAACAGTTTGAGGAGGAGTTTATTCCTAGTTTTAGGACATTGCAATCCCTAATTATATTGCACCCCTTCAGGGTGCAAATTGTTCTTCACGCTGACCAAGGGCGTTGCCCTGGGCTGTAACATCGGAGCCCTTCGGGCTCCAAAAAATGAACATACTGAGTTTTCCTGTCACTCTATACAGCGCTCAGGACGTATTTTTACCTTTACCCCGGACTTCGTCCGGGGCTACACATTTTGCTGGCATTTTGGGCCGCCGGAAAATGTGCGAGCTCATGGGGGATAATGGTCATTTCGTCACCACCACCAATTTCTTAACACTCTCTTCGGACTTGAAAAATAACGACGCCATGCAAAACGCCCGGTTTGCGAAGGCGTTAATAAGAGCTACTTTGTGAACTGCTAGTCCCTCCATGTCCTCCATGCTGATCTCCATGACCTCCATGGTTTTTCGAATTTTAGAAACGCGTAGGGACACACACGGGCACACACGGGTATACACGGGCAAAATAGTTGGTGAGCAAGCTGTCTTGCTATGCCTTGCTACTCTTCGTCTTTGGGAAGGGCTGTATGATCTTCAAGTTTGGCTACCTGCTGACGTAGTTTTGTGACGCGGGTCGCTAGTTTGTCGATGTTGTGGAAGTAGGCGATCAGTCTGTGATGTCGTTTGAGTGGGATCGCTGGAAGACCAACATATGTTCCGGGCGTGGTGATGTCCTTTGCAACGGCACTACAAGCGGCGATGACAACTTTGTCACATAGCTTAATGTGGTCGCTTAGACCTGCGCGGCCCGCCAGCACACACCAGCGTCCCGTTGAGGAAGAACCTGCAATACCAACGTGGGCAACGAGGATATTATCCTCGCCGACGTCGACGTTATGGGCAACCTGCACGAGGTTGTCGATCTTGGTGCCACGGCCAATACGGGTACTGTGCAGGCGCGCTCTGTCGATGCAACTGTTGGCTCCGATTTCGACGTCGTCACCAATGATGACGTTGCCAAGATGAGGGTAGCGCTGGTGGTGTCCTTGGTCGTCTTGCCGGTACCCAAAGCCACAGGAACCAATGACGGATCCGGCCTCGATGACGACGCGGTCTCCCGCGACAGTTCTGTCGTAGAGGGCGACATTGTGGTGGATCTCAACATCTTCACCAACCTGAACTTCAGGTCCTATGAAAGCACCGGCGCCTATACGGGTTCTGTCTCCAATAACCACGTCACGTTCGATGACGGCATGAGGGCCAACTTGGACATCAGCACCGAGCTGTGCAGATTCGTGAATGACAGCAGACGAGTGGATACCTTGAAATCCTGGTGGCTTGTGTGTGTGGCGTTGAATGAGTTCCGTCAGCTGCTGGAATGCTATAGCAGGGGTGTCACTAAGAAGGTAGTTGCGATCACCAGGGCGCTGGAAATGGGGGTCGATGAAGATGACACCAGCTTTAGAGGTTTCGATGGCGTCGACAAAACGTGTTTCAGCCACAAACGATGCGTCGCTGGCACTGGCATTTGCCAATTCCGCAGCGCCAGATACGCGGTGATTGGGGTCTCCAACCAGTTGGCATCCTGTTTCTTCTGCAAGCTCTTCGAGTGTTAACACCATATCTTCCATCACTATTTAGGTGGTTCCCGTCTAGATAGCAGCAAGCCCAGATCTTGTGACAGACCTGGGCTAGACCGTTGTGGCAAAATCAGACTACTTCTTCTTAAGAGATGTCTTCTTTTGGTCCCGAGCAAACTTTTCATCCATTTGTGCGATCACTTGAATCGAAACATCCAGCGACGGCTTATGGAAGAAGGCGGCTTCTTCGTTGACAATAAGATCGAAACCACGCGCTTTGGCGATTTCTTGAGCAGCTGCGGTGACTTCAGTCTGTAGCATCTGAATGATTTTGACGTTAGCCTGTTGCAGTGTCTGCACATATTGATTCTGTGTTAGCTGTAGCTCTTGATTGAGAGCGCGGTACTTGTGCTTGATCTCGTTCTCAGCTTCTGGAGAAAGTCCATCGATGTAGTCATCATCACTGAGCTTACTAGTGATCTCGTTGAGCTGCTTCTGGATCTCCATGAGGGAGGATTCCATCTGGTTTTGTAGGGCTTCAAACGAGGCCTGCTCTTGCTTGCCAATCTTCGACTCTTCCACAGCCTTGCGGAAGTTAACGAAACCGATTTTGGTTCCTGTATCGGAGGCTGCAAAACCCTGTTGAGCTGTGCATAGTGCTGCGACAACAAGGATTCCTTGTGTCCATTTAAAGCATCTCTTAGTGAATGTCTGTAACATATTGTACTCCTTCCAAATCTCTAAATAACTTTAAAATCGTCCCCCAATACTCCAGAAAAATCGCTTAACATCACTGTTGCTTTTAGGGTTAAGCGGGATACCGAAGCCAGTGGTGAGGGGCGGTCCATTTTCAAAAATCTTAAGGCGGATACCAAAACCTGCCGACACGTACGGAGAATCCAAGTGCGGCACCGCACGGCTAAGTTGGCCTGCATCGACGAAGAGAAAGCCGTCCATCCTGTCCCACATCTTGTGCTGGTATTCGCTTGACAGCAGATACATCGAATAGCCACCACGAGGTTCGTCGGTGAGAGGAAACTTAGGGCCAATGGCGTAAGGACGAAATCCGCGGATCGCGTTGTCGCCACCCAAAAAGATGCGCTCGTCGATAGGTACGTCATCTTTGGTTGTGCTTCCTGAAGGTTTGACAAGTCGTCCATCCGCTCTCAGTTTGAGGACACCCTTCTTCCAGGGTGACCAATACCAGGTGTTGAGGTAGGCAAACCCTACGAATGCCGCATCTCCACCAATACCCGCGTATTCCAGCTCCATCCTAGACCTAAAGCCATCGGTGGGGCAATTAGGGCTATTGGTAGAGTCATAGGTTAAAGATACGCCTGAAGCTGAAATTAGGCCACTGCTATCTGCTTCCTGCCTGAAGACGACATTATTTTCGTACCCGCATACATCCGAGTCAGTGTAGCGCAAGCGATAGTGCCATCCGAAACGGAGAAACTGATCGAGAGGGTAGGTAGCGTGGAAGGCGCCTCCGATGGAGTCGATGTCATACTCGTCTGAGACATAGCGGGTTATAGAGCGCTCGATGTCGAAGCCGATACTCCACTTTGTGTCGCAGAAGAAAGGTTGCGTCCACGACATTCCGTAGCTAGTGGCCTTTTGGCCGACGTTAACGGTGAAGTGAAGAAATTCGCCTCCACCTCGAAGGCAACCTAGTCCACGGTCCCACACTTGGCCGAGGCCCACGTGGTCAAAGTTCTTTTCAGTGATGGTGACGCCACCAAAGAGGCTTTCGGCGGTGCTGAAGCCAAAAAATGCTCCGAAATGACCGGTGCCACATTCGTCGACTTCGATGTTGACATCGCGGTAGCGGCACTCTTCGCCAAAGAGGTCGTTAGTTTGGGCGATGTAGACATTAACGCAGTCGAAATAACCAATGTTCGTGAGTTTCTCTTCGGTCTTTCTAAGCTTGTCGATGTTGAAGACTTCGCCTGGGATCAGGAGGCTTTCATGCAGGATCACGCGGCTTTGCGTCTTGTGGTTGCCGTAGACGCGTACGAGGCCTACGCGGTACTGCTCGCCTTCTTCGATCTTAAGGTGCAGAGTGTAAGCGTTTTCTCCGTCGATGAGGCGCGACTCGTAGTCGACGATAGCCTCGATATAGCCATATTTTCCGTAGAGAGTAGTGATGCAGTTAACCGTTTCACGGATCGCTTGTGGGGAATAGGGGCATCCTTCGGAGATAGTGAAGCGTGAGAGGATGTCTTCGTCGCTAAAGATGCAGTTGCCTTCGAAGGAGATAGGTCCAAAGCAGTAGCGTTCTCCCTTACAGGCACGGATATAGATGACGATTCGATCTTTTTGGCGTGCTTCGCAGACTTCGATGTCGACTTCAGCATCGGCATAGCCCTTGTCTTGTAGATAGGTGAGCATACGGTACTGGTCGATTTGAATGGCGTCTTCATTGTAGGTGCCGGTGTCGTTGAGCCAGCTGGTGAAGATGTTGTATTCCTTGGTGATCATGCATTCGAGGAGCTCATCACGTTCACATGAAGTAAACCCGCAGAACACGATATCTTTGATTTTCCCAGAGCGTCCTTCGTTGACGCATACGGTGATATAGACCTGGTTGCAGTCGTCGGTTTCAATACTGTAGTCGAGGTCGGCTTCGAAGTAGCCTTTCTTGATGTAGTAGGCCCTGACTTTTTGGAAGGCACGGTTGAATTCTACGCGGTCAAAAAGTGTTCCGGCTCTGAGGCAGAGCTCACTTTGTAGCGTCGACGTCTTGACCTTGCAGTTACCTTCGAAGCAAATGGAGTGAATGACTGGCTTAGGCCAAACCTTCAGGGTAATGTATAGGTTAGTGTCGATGACTTCGACCTCAGGCTCAACATGATCGTATTCTTGAGCGAGGATTTTGAGGTCATTGTCGAAGTCGGTCTGCGAAAATATGTCCCCTTCGCGGGAGCGGAGGCGAGCAAGCACATTATGTGCATTATATTCCGAGTCCGAGGATTCGTTGACGAAGACTACGTCGATGCGTTCGATCACCTTGTTATCGAGCTGCTCGGCAAAGCAGATCTGCGGTGTTATAAAGCACAAAGTAGCAAGTAGTTTCAGCAGGATATGCCGCAATTGCATTCTCCCTCCTCCGGGAAACGAAATCAACGTGTTGAGCGTGTAAAATGGGTGTTCATGATAGGAGGCAGGTCTAATTAATGCAAGGCAAGTCAAACGCAGAGGGCATAGCTCGTTTAGCTCAGGGAAACTTGCAATTTGTTAGCCACACATCTCCACAGATTCACACGGTTCGTCACTGATAGGATTTGGATGGAGTCGTTGGATGATGTGGTTTACGGGTATTAGGCTTAGCTAATTTACGACAGAAGAATTTAACGCAGACCACGCAGACGAGTACGCAGACAAGACGCAGACAGGTGATGGGGAGCGTTGAGTAGGTGAAATATCTAGCTTAGCAGGCAGCGAGCAAGAAAATGGTAAGAAACAAAGCGAATAGGGGGATGTAGCGACTCTAATTGTTTCTTACACATTTTCTCGCTCCCATTCGCATCAGCGCCACGAAAACAGCACACGTCCACATACATGGCGCTGAAGAGAGCGTTAGGAAAGCTCCTGAAAGTTCACAGAATAGTGGGTTATTTATGAGGCCCAACGGGCCGTCTTATGATAGCCCCACCCGTGAGGGTGGGGTATGGCAAAAATAGACCATGAGGCCTGAAAGGTCGGCTTGTAGCCTTATGGACTTACTGCGCCTGTGAGTTTTAGTCTTTGTCGATTTGAATCTGCGGTGAGAGTGGCGTTTCCTCTTCAATAACCCATCCACAGCCATTGACAAGCAGTAGTACGAGGGCGACAGGAAAAAAGACAAGGGTCCAAAAAGCCAACCATTTTCGCGAACCTTCATACTGAAGGTAGTAACGATTACTGTCGGTCTCCATGTAGCAGCCCGTGGCCATTAAGACGATGGCGATAGGGAAAAAGACAATGACCCAGAATATCAGCCAACCGATCGAGTAGCGGTAGCGCATTTTAAATTCGGATTTGGACACAATGACCTCCGCTGCAATGTAATTCTCTTAGCCATATTGTATCTTAAAACTTTGACTGATGCAAAATTAGGTAGTGATAGCGTGTATTTCTTTCTCGCTGCCTAGCAAACTAGACATTCGATAAATCCGCAGCTCCACATCACCCGTCGGTGTTTTGTCTGCGTCCTCGTCTGCGTGGTCTGCGGTCATTTTTCTATCGTGAACTAGCTGAGCCTTATGCCTACACTCAGTGTTTATCGGCCTAAGTGTTTTCAATTGGGATGGCAGTGCAAGATTTGTCTCCTTCTATCACCCAAGCTCCGCCATTGATGACGAGCAGTACGAGGGCGACAGGAAAAAAGGCAACGGTCCAGAAAGCCAGCCAACCCCGAGAACCTTTATACTGAAGGTGGTAGGAATTAGTTTCGGTCTGGAAATAGCATCCTGTCGCCGCCAAGACCATCGCAACAGGGAAGCAGACGAATATCCAAAAAATAAGCCAAGCGGTCGAATAGCGATAACGCATTTTAAATTCGGATTTGGACATAGAGGCCTCCTTTAAAATTTAACTACTTTAACAAAAAAAACTGCTGTAAAATTCAGCGGTATTCTATCTTAAAATACTGATTGATGCAAGCTTAGGAGACTGGCATGGGACGAACGACGACGGCGACAATTCGAGTGGCGACGCATCGAGGTCTGGAACCTGACAAGCAAGATTTTTTCTTTGAGAGCTCGATCGAGGCCTTCGCCGACCATGTCCAAAGGGGCTATAGCCTCGAATTCGATCCCGCCTTCACCAGCGACGGTATTGTGGTGTGGCACGACTACACTATGCAGCGTCTAACAGGAGGACGGGATGCGCGACCACTGTCCGAAGTGACGAGCGCCGATGTGCTGGTGACGCCATTGACTCGTGGGCGGCTTGGGACACTCGAAGAACTACTGCAGGTCCTCGACAGCGGAGCCGATCTTCCTCACTTTTTGCATCTTAAAGGAGCTTATCAGACTAAAGAGTGCATCGAACGCTTAGCCCATGTGCTAGCGCCGTTTACGGATCTTACTAGCCGCCTGGTGATCATCGACGTAAAGCCTAGAGCTGCAAGGCGCCTTCTTGAGCTGTTGCCTTCAATTCAACTCGCGGCAAGTGTTGCACACCCCTATGACATCATGCGTTATGGCAAAAGCGTTCATAGCACATTGCTTGCTGTGCGCGATGCCTTTCAGCAGCGTGACCTTTACCAGTGGGTATGGCTAGACGAGTGGGATCGCACCGATGTCCATGGCGGCACAAAGAAGCTCTACTGTCCTTCTGTATTCGACACTTTTCGCAACGCAGGCTTTAAA
>JAJFMA010000171.1 GCA_021772415.1 Chlamydiota bacterium | reverse complement strand
GCCTCGATAGATAACCCGATATTACCCCACCCTCCCGGGTGGGGCTACAATGAGGCGCCCCTTCGGGTCTCATGAAAAATCAACGATTTCTCAATCGATCTCGCAATTTCTTTACACTCTCTGCAGGGCTCAAAATCCTCTTGTACGTCTACCACGGGCTGGCGTCCGAGGCTATACATCTTGTCAGCCCTCCGGGCTTCAAAAATGGGCGTTCGTCCTATTTCTTTACACTCTCGTAGGGGTGACAGAGGGTACCGCATAGACATATCCACTGGTTTCTATGAGTAGTTGAATAAGTAATATTTAACTAAGTACTTGACTATCAATTAATTAATAATCATAATAATAAACAGAGGGAATGTTATTCCCTCTTATTAACCGCGATTAAAGGGGGACTTATGTATAGATTCTCGTTCTTAGCACCCTTGTTTCTCGCAGCGAGTGTCTTCATTTCCGCGCATCTCTTTGTTGAAGCGGAAGAAGCGCCCATTCCAATGAGCGACCAGAAAGACGATGTTATTGCAGCGTTTTCAGTGCGCTTTAACTACGGTGGCGGCCAACGCGGTCATCGTTTCCATCGCGGACGCGGTCGTGCGTATCGCCATGGTGGAATGTATCGCAAAAACTACAACTACGTACAACCCTATCGATATTCCAACTACTATTACGACCCTTATACAGGGTATTATTATTACTCGACCCCTAATAGCTACCAGTACTACCCCTATAACTACTCCTACCCTCAGGGAGGGAGTGGTATTTATTTTTACTACAGCAAATAAGACGTAGTGGTGCGATCCTCGCTGTCACGTTAGACCCGCAAGAAAGCTCTCTTTTTTGCGGGCCTCTTTTTAGGAAGATCTTCTCTTTCCGTCTCTATCCAATTAAAAATCAGTTATTTATGTTGAATATTAAAAAATATTATTAATATAATAATTAAAGAGACTTACTAACTAATTTAGGTTTATATGGGTAATTATATTAAAACTACATGCGTAGCATTTTTTATGGTTCTACTAGCTGGATCTACTGTCTCGCTGGATGCGCAAACTATCATCCGTCAAAGTCAGAGTCAGAGTATCCAGCAATCGGCCTCTTTTGGAGGAGGGTTTGGCCATCGCTTCGGAGGCTTTGGCTGGGGAGGAGGGTACTATTCACCCTTCTTCTACGGAGGATTTGGCTATTGGACTGGGCAGCAGTACGGTCCGTACGGAATATACGAAGGGATGCAGCGCCTTCCCAAGCGTAAAGGCTATGACTACTTCCGTACTCCGAAGCCAACGCACTATATTGAGCGCAACAGAATGGATCATGGCTACATAGGTGACGACCCCGATGCGCATCGCGATTATTAGCGTAGTGCTCACTGCGGCTGTGTGTATTCCGCTATTGTGCAACAGCGGATTCTACGACGGGTGGGACGACAACGCTTGGGACCGTGAGCGTGGGCTTCGCCATCCACACCACCAATACTATTGGTATGGGGCTCCGTACTACTACTGGCAGTTCCCCTATCATCACTACCGCAGGATGCACTGCACTTACACTTCATTTGGTAAGCTATGTCTCTATCGAAGCCGTGACGGCAAGGCGCTTTGGAACGAGTACCCTCAAGGCTTGCCTACATACTGAGTAGCTGCCAGGTTTTCATCACTTGAAGAACGACCTCAAAAATAATGAACGCGGCCAACACAAGCAGTAGTGGCTTGCCTCCACCTAATACACGCACACCTTC
Source organism: Chlamydiota bacterium (assembly GCA_021772415.1). Lineage (GTDB taxonomy): Bacteria > Chlamydiota > Chlamydiia > Chlamydiales > JAJFMA01 > JAJFMA01. The sequence continues at coordinate 1,178 of JAJFMA010000171.1, read as the reverse complement.
GATCTTCTGGCGGTAGCGTCCCGACCAGATCATGAAGATGGGAAGCAGGCCAAGGAGCAAGGCAACACCATAACCTCCGGCTAAATCCAAAGCATTGAGGAATATTCTCGGGTGTACTTGCGCCACCAATAGTGGGGGCAGAAAGATCAGTAAGCAGAGAAGAAAGCGCCCTTTAGGCGTTTTTTTCACGTGTAGGCCATCGGCAAGGAAGTCTAGAAGTCCAAGAGTTACGCCAAGGAAAGACGTGGTAAGGGCAAAAAATGCAAAGTACTGCCCAACGACGTATACATAAGGGTTTGCAATGAACTGCTTGAGCGGTCGAACAGCAGTGTACCCTGCAGCTTGAGCTTCCAGTAGGCCACCCGGCCCCTCTAAGGGGACAATCCCTAGAATAAGGCCCTGCCACACGAGAAAGGTCACTAACGCAATGAAGCTGCCCCACAAGATAGCCGCCTGTGTGCGACGCCTGTCGTAAGCCATGTAACGCGTAAGCGTCGGTACAAGACCTTGGAAGCCAAACGAAATGAACACGATGGGAAGAGCTTTCACTCCTGCTGTCCAATCAGTCCGGTGCAGTAGCGACACTTTGACATCATCAAAACCCAAGATGACGAAGCCAAAATAGGCTCCAGCTAGCCCCACTATTAGTGGCACATTGAGTCGCCCAACAGTGCGTGCTCCGGACCAAACAAGACCACCGAAGACGGCAATGAAAAGAGTGGAACCTAGCCAGTCGGAGATGACACCCCCGGATGTATCAGAAACGAAATTACCTCCGCCGACGACGTAAGCGAGAGTTAGGCAGTAAAACAGAAAAAGGTAGAGACCCCAAGCGAAGTACTTACCTGTCCTTCCGAGGGTGCGTTCCGCCATCGAGACGATATTTGTTTCCCCTTCCATCCAAAGGCAGACCTCAAGAAACAGTAAGCCCGTGCACACCATTACAGCCCAACACAAGATGTAAATAAGGGCAGAAGGAATGAAGCCTGCAGCAGCAGTAGATACAGGCATGGCGAGCATCCCGCCACCAATTGTAGTCCCTGCGACAAGTAGGGTTCCGCGAAAAACTGTACCGGTATGTTTATGCATGGATAAACCATCTATTTTGTCTGAGGTAAGGAAGAGTTTAACACCAGAAACACTGAAAATCAATGAATTAACTAAGAACGGGGTGTCAA
>JAJFMA010000018.1 GCA_021772415.1 Chlamydiota bacterium | reverse complement strand
AGAGCCGTCAGCAATCGTCATCGTAGAGGCTCCTCCAGCACAGATTGCCCTGCGTCGTGAGAAAGACACTTCGCGGCGACGGGACAGCCAAAATCTTGCTGCTATAGCAGAGCACCAGGAAATCAACCGCGCCTATGCAGTGACAGCGGGGACATTACTGAGTGCTCCGTTTATGCTTCTGCATAACGACGAGGGGCAAATAGAGAGCTGTGTAGATAAACTTGGAGAGCTATTAGGGCAGCTAGGAACCTAAATTACGCTGCTGCCGCTTTAGCAGATACTGGCGCTTCGCATTTTTCATCGCGGTCGCCGAGCTTTTCGCCTTTCTGAGCTAGAAGGCTATGGAATTGGCGCCCTAAGGACTTGCCGGCATAGATCCATGCCACAATAATGCCGATAACAACGACGCCGATGACAGGAGCGCTTGCAGATATGCTGGCAAAGGTCATCAGCAGCCCCTGATGGATCACCGCTGAGCCCGAGCGACCAAAGCGCGATCCGACGGCATCGATAGCCGCTTTCCCTTTAAGTTTGACATCGTGATCGAGAGGGATATACGCCATATCCTTAGTCGCATCGAACACCGAGTGCTTGGTGGCACGTCCCAATGTATTCATCGCAGTACCACAGAATATTGCGATCGCTGTCACTGTCGCCACACTTAAGGGAAGGTAGTCGCGGAAGCACTGAAAGCCAAAGAACCCCAAACCACTAATCAACAGAACCACGGGACAAATGAGCATGGTTTTCGTCCATCCCATGCCACTGATCATTTTAGGAATGGAGTAGGCCAGCACCAAAGAGAGCAACCCCACAGCAGTTGTCGCATAACCAAGGTAGGTGTTGTAGGTATGAAAGTCGGGATACACCTCGCGTAGCTGCTCCTTCCAAAGCAGCTCTCCCAAATTGAGAACAAGGTTATATCCCACTACCATCACAGCGATGCACACAAGGTAGCGCGACTTACCCAGCTGCTTAAGACCTTCAGAAAAGCTAAGCTTAAGCTTGGCCTTGTCTTCCTTAGTCCCAACCTGCCTCAAAGAGGCGTATTCTTCTCCGGCAAGATAGCTCTTGTTAATCCAATAGTAGATCCATAAGATGCCCGCTCCCGCCACTAAGATGACTGCCATCAAAAGATAGAGGTTACTTTCAGGGGAAGCAAAGCTTAGGGTATAAGGCACTAAGCCCGCCGCCGTGGCGCCAAAGTTACCTCCCATTGTAAAGAAGCCGTAGCAGTTTTTGGCGTCTTGAATGCGAGTGATCTCGTTGGCAAAGCCCCAAAACAACAGAGACGTCACCATCGCAGCCCACAGCTCGCAGGCGACGTAAAAGGCAGAAAACGACCAATTGCGTAGCATCTCCACAAAACCATGAAAGCGCCTAGGGACCACGGTCAAATAATAGTCTGCTGTGGCGTGGGGATGGAGGAGGTCTCGAAGAGGATACAACACGAAGACGAACAGCGAGAAGAAGGCCAAAAAACCTCCTACCACTAAGTAGAACATCTTCTCTTGGCTCACATGATCCAGTAAGCGCGTAAAGATCGCGGCACCCAAAAGCGCCGCGGGGAGCATCATCCAAACCTGAATGAAGGGAATCACCTCCGCTCCTGTCACATTGCTCGTAATCACCAAAGAATCCTTCATGTTCCTGAGCACGCTATGGCAGAAGCAAATCAGGAAGAACATAAAGATCATCGGAAGCAGAAGTCTATTCTGACTTCTAATACGTGCAAATAGCGTCGTCATAAGCCTTTGATAGTTATTTAAATCGAGTATAGTTAGATCAACACATAAATACAATAATAATTTAGTATATTTTGTAACTTCAGTCGATTTTAGACAAAACCGTTAATTAAGCGATGTGCCCTCCACCTTAATGTGGAGGCATTCCAAGGAGCAGTGAGTGATTCTAAGGCCCAAAGGGCCGTCTTATGATAGCCCCACCCGTGAGGGTGGGGTAAAGTGGAACATGAATTTGAGCCCCGCTAGGGGCGGCTTGTGGCCCCGACTCATGGATCCTAAGAAGAACGTGCTTCGCATTACTCATGGCATTGGATAAAACGCGCTGTGTCGGTTTAATCTGCTGGGGCCACAAGCCGCCCCTAGTGGGGCTCAGGGTGCTTTTTTGCTTTACCCCACCCTCACGGGTGGGGCTATCGTAAGCTGACCCTTCGGGCCTCATGATGGAACTCTCTGCGTTTGAGTAAGGATATGAAAAGAACCTGAATTCGAATATCTATTTACAGATTTTGGGTAACGACAAGGGCTACACTTCAGCCCTTCACTCTTTAACGCTGTGCGTCGGTGGTGCTTTTTCGACAGACAAAAAAAACGCGGTAACCGAAATTACCGCGTTATCTAACTTTGTAATGGAGTCGTAGAGAACTTAGCTTGCTGTCGTTGCAGGGGCCTTGTCCTCGGACATTAGCTCTTGGCCAACCGCTTGCTTAACAGCATCTTCTTCGCCGTCTTCGCCAATTTCCTCTCCTTGCTCAGAAACAAGGATATGCAGCTGACGCCCTAACGAACGCGTCGCCACCATCCACAGCACAATCACCACAAGAAGGATGGCCGCAACATAGGGCCCACTCGCAGCGAGCGTGGAGAACATTAAGAGCAAACCTTGGTGAAGCAGGGAGCCACCGGACTTACCGACACGCGATCCAATACCGTCGATAGCTGCCTTGCCCTTGAGCTTAGTTTCGTGATCCAGTGGGATGAATGCCATCTCTTTAGTGGCGTCAAAGACCGAATATTTACAGCCCTTACTCAAGCAATTTTGGATAGCTCCTATCAAGACAACCACAGCAAGAGGTGTGGCACCCAAGAGAGCAAATCCGCCAGCTGGAAGTGCGTCTTTAAAGAACATCAACGAGAAAAAACCCATCCCTGTAATCAAAATCGTTACAGGCGTAATCATCGCTGTACGTGTCCAGCCAAGCCTACTAATGAAATAGGGTATGCATGTCGCAACGAACATAGAAAGGATGCCAATCACCGTGGTGACATGTCCAAGGTAGGCGTTGTAATCTTCAAACGCAGGGTAAAGCTGCTTTAGCTGGTCCTTCCACACAACTTCAACAAGGTTGATCACAAGGTTATAACCAATCACCAAAGCTGCAATACACAGGAGGTACTTAGATCCCGCCAGCTGCGACATACTGTCGCGAATAGACATGCGCTTCTTGCGCTTCACGGCACGCACCTCATGAAGGTCTGCGAAGCGCTCTGAGTTAAATACTTTGCGATTCATCCAGTAAAAAATCGCCATCGTAGCCAGTCCACTAACGATGATGCAGGTAAGGAGGATGACCACAGAGTCTCCAAGCTGCAGCTGCTGCAGCCAGGTAGGAAACTGCCCCGCGAGCATCGCAGCGAAGTTACCACCAAAGGCCAGTACTGCGTAGAAACGCTTGGCATCTCCAATACGTGTAACCTCGTTTGCAAGGCTCCAGAAAAGAACTGTCAAAACGATGCAGCCCCAAAGCTCTGCGATGACATAAAAGCTGGTAAGGGTCCAATTGCGCAGCATCACGATCAGCCAGCGGAAGCCTCCGGGAAGCGCAGCTTCGAGCTTGTCGGCTATGTAATGAGGATGTAGCGCTTCCTGGTTGGGATAGAGGTAGATTAGGAACGCTGCAAAATAGAGCAAAAAGCCCGAAATAATCATGTAGAAGACACGCTCTTGGCTAAACCAAGAACTCAGCTTCGTATACAAGAGGGTGACGAGTACCGCCATTGGCAGCATGCACCAAACTTTGATGAAAGGAATAACTTCAGCACCGGACGCCTTCGCTGTGACAACCAAAGCGTCTTTCATGTTACGTAAAACGCTATAATTGAAACAGATGAAGAGTATCATCAAGAACATAGGGATCAACATCCGCTGTTCATGACGATAAATAGGCCAAAGTAGGCCGCGTATTCTACCGAAGTCTTCTGTGGATTCCTTATCCATGACACCCCTTTTTGTAAGACATTATATCATGAAAGTTCCTATTTGTCAAATATTTAATTGAAAAACAGAACTCCATGATACCCATCCTTACCTAGACGTTTCGAGACAGATAACTAAATTGAGTGACATTATAAAAACAGTCAAAATTATACCGCTGCTTGGTGCTCTTGCAGTGCCGAATCTTCGCCAAGCACCTGGTCCTGAGATATGAGATCAACACGTTGTGCACCAGCTTGATCTTCTTCTGTAAGCTCCTGGAACTGACGCCCCAGAGCTGAAGTTGCGACTAGCCACAATCCGATAATCGCTAGCAAACTGATCGCCAAATAAGGTGCACTTCCGACAACACTCGAAAAGCTCACGAGGAGTAACTGATGGATAATCGATCCACCCGACTTTCCTAACCGAGAGCAGACGCCATCGATAGCGGCTTTACCCTTGAGTTTACATTCGGCACTTAGAGGCACGAAGGCGAGCTCTTTGGTCGCATCAAATACTGTATATTTGGCTGCCCGGCTCAAGACATTCTGTAAGGAGCCCAAGTGAACAACAAAGGCTGGGGTCGCCGCAAGAATAGGAAACAGTGTATTTAGACCGAGTTCGTACCTTTGGCAGAAGAAGAGGTAGAAAAAGAGAACACTTGTGATCAGCAAAGTTATCGGGGTAATCATAGCGGTTTTGGTCCAACCAAAGCGTCTGATGCAGTTTCCGGAAACGAAAAGAGAAGTCATTGTAGCGACGAAGCCAATAGCTGTCATCACCTGATTCATGTAGAACGTGTAATCCGCGGAGCTCGGATAGAGCTCACGCACTTGATGCTTCCAAAGAACTTCAACCAGATTGATCACGACGTTGTAGGAGATCACAATAACTGTGAGACAGAGCAGATAGCGCGACTTAGCAAGGTAGGCAAAACTCGCCCGCAGCGATAGCTTGCCTTTAATTTTGGCGTCAGCTTTGGCTTGGCTAGGATCGTAGTACTCAGGGTCCGTTAAGATCTCTGTATGCATCCAGCGGAAGAGGGCGACGGTGATTCCACCAGAAATAAGTAGCATACCAATCTGTAGGAAAAGCCAGCGCTCTTCGCCAGCAATATTGAATAGTGGGACCAGGTGTCCGTAGCTGATGAGGCTCATCGAGCAGAGGCCGGCGATAATCCCGGAGAAGTTGGCGCCAATACCAAAAAGGCCGTAGAAGCGCTTGGCTTCATTCACTCGGGTGACCTGGTTAGCGAAACCCCAAAAGAGGGTAAACAGCATCAGGCAACTCCAAAGCTCCGCCATCACATAGAAGCTTGTGAAAGTCCAGTAGCGGATCATGGCGACGAAGCCGTTGAGGCCTTCGGGAACTTGCGTCTGTAACCAGTCGGCAAAAGCATGAGGATGTAGGGCATCACGTAAAGGGTAAAGAACGCAGGCAAATAGTGTGAAGAAGCCTAAAAAGAGGCCCATGATCATGTAGAAGACCTGCTCACGCGACCACTTGTTGGCGAGGTAGGTGTAGAGTGCCGTCAATGCAATCGCCATGGGAAACATGACCCAGACTTTGATAAAAGGGATGACCTCGGCGCCGCTGGACTTAGCAGTGACGATGAGGGAGTCTTTCATCGTACGTAGTACGTTGTAATTGAATGAAATGAAGAAGAAGATGAGAAGCATAGGGACGAGCTTCTTGAGCTCGGAACGATGTACAGGCCATAAGATGCTCTGCCACTTACCAAAGTTAGTCTCAACCGACTTGGACATCGAACTCCCTTGCAGAAATGCTTTCTCTGCCTGTGTTTATTTCGAGTGGAGGATGACTCTGCTTCAAGGCTTCAAAAAACCTCTGACCGAGTTTTTCTCTACTATCTGCCAAAATTATCCATATTTTTTTATATAAAGTCAATGAAATAATACTTTTATTTACACTTTTTGTACTATCTAGAAACACTGGATCTAGCCTTATTTTCACTTCTAGAATCGTTTGCCTTTGAGAGTGCTTCAATTCCTGGTAGCGATCCGTGTTCGATGTATTCTAGAGCCGCGCCCCCACCTGTAGAGAGGTGCGAGAACTTCTCTTGAAGCCCAGCTTGGTGGATAGCAGCGATGGAGTCGCCTCCTCCCACGATCGTCGTAGCGTTGAGTGTAGCGATCGTCTGTGCGAGGGCGTTGGTACCTTTTGCGAAGGGAGCCATTTCAAAGATCCCCATGGGTCCGTTCCACAAAACGATTTTTGCTGGCTTTAGCGCCTCTTGAAACTGCTGTATGCTTCGGGGGCCGATATCCACGCCTATCCATCCGTCGGCAATGCCCTCTCGGATATTGAAAACACGTGTTTCAGCATCTGGCGACAGCTCGGTCACAGCAACGACGTCGCTGGGCAGGTGAAGGGCGACGTTACGCTGTTGACACAAGGCCATCAGTTCGTTGGCAATGGAGATGAGCTCCTCTTCAATGAGTGAGCTCCCCACCTGATGTCCCTGGGCTTTGAGGAACGTGAATGCCATCGCTCCGCCAAGGTAGATTGCATCGACCTTTTCGAGGAGGCTGCGTAGCACGCCGAGTTTGGAGGAAACTTTTTTGCCTCCGATGACAGCGTGGAAAGGATGGTCGGGTTTGAAGAGGTGTTCCCCTAAAAAGCGCATTTCACTTTGAAGAAGCAGGCCTGCTGCTGCTGCTCCAGGGAAGTAGCCTGCGACGGTGGCGGTGGAGCTGTGGGCACGGTGTGCTGTGCCAAAGGCATCATTGACATAGACATCACCAAGCTGCGCCAAGGACGCGGCAAAGCTCGCGTCACTGTCGGGCTGCTCTTCGGCGGCATGAAAGCGTAAATTTTCTAAGAGGAGGATCTCTCCGGGCTTGAGGCTCTGCACTTGGGATAGCGTAGCATCACCTACGCAGTCGGCAGCAAGCGCAACGGGACGCTCAAGGAGCTGGCTCAAGCGCTTGGCGCAAGGAGCTAACGAGAGCTTCGACTTGCGTTCCCCTTTGGGTCGCCCGAGGTGGCTCATAAGAACTAGTGCTGCCCCCTGCTCCAAGATGTAACGAATGCTGGGAAGCGCAGAAAGAATGCGGGTATCGTCCGTGATGTTTGCGTCATTATCCAGGGGGACGTTAAAGTCAACTCGCATAAGAACCTTGCGGTCTCTTAGGACGAGATCTTGGAGAAGAAGCTTTTTAGCCATGGATCCCCTTAGCAGATTCGCTGAACCTTCAAGGTGCCGTCATCTGGGCGCCCCGACGCCTGTGATGTTAGGACGAGGCTTGCTTAATGTCAAGGTCAAAAAACCCCTCTGGTGGCGCTGAGAAGCGCCAAAGACGTGAAGAATATGGACAGAGAGCGTTGCTTAAGAGTGACCTATCTGCCAATCCAACCGAGCAACTTCAGCTGTGGCTTGATGAGGCCAGTGAAGTGAGCGCCAGCGAGCCCTACGCCATGGTTTTGGCGACGGCCTCACGGCTTGGGCGCCCCTCGTCGAGGACCCTGCTACTTAAAGCCCTTGATGACGAGGGCCTCACTTTCTACACCCACTACAACAGCCGTAAAAGCCGTGAACTCACAGAAAATCCCTTTGCCAGTGCCACATTTCTGTGGATGGAACTCGAGCGCCAAGTGATTATTGAAGGAGCTGTCTCGCGCCTTTCTAAAGAAAAATCTAGTCGCTATTTTGCGTCGCGGCCTCGAGGAGCTCAGCTTGGCTGCTGGGCCTCGGAGCAAGACCAAGTGATCGAAGGGCGTGAAGTGCTCGATGCGCGCTACGCCGAGGTGGAAAGGCGTTTTGGGGACGGCGATATCCCTCTTCCTCCAAGTTGGGGTGGATGGCGCATTGTGCCGTCACGCTTTGAGTTTTGGCAGGGGCGACAGCATCGCTTGCACGATAGGTTTGCGTATGTGCGTCATGGCAGTGAGTGGGAAATCCAGAGGCTAGCACCTTAGGCCATTAGGCTTGGCTAACTTTCGACAGAATTTACTGCCGTCATCCACGCTAGTACCGCGCCGACGAAGACGGGACAGCCGCCGACAGGTGATGTTGTGCTTGGGTGAACTTTGGATACGGGTTCCTTTTAGACGCAGACCACGCAGACGAGGCGCAGACAAATCGCAGACGGGTCCTGTGGGGCTTTAGGTACATTCAACATTTGGCTTACTTTGCAGCGACCGAGAAAAAGATAAGAAACCAAGTTGGTAGGCTATAGTAGAGTCTCCGGCGGTTTCTTACGCTTTTTCTCGCTCCCCTTAGCATCAGCGCCACGAACATGGGGTACGTTCATTCTATAGCGCTGAAAAAGCGACTTTAAAACGGTGTGGATAGATGCTTTCTATGAACTTTTCAGCGCTATATGAAGAGGCGTATTTACTGTTCGTGGCGCTGATGCGAATGGGAGCTAGAGCGGGTCTAATAGCCGCCGTGCAGCGGGGGAAATTTGACCCGCTCTAGCTGGCTGCCATACTAAACGTTAATCTACCTATCCAAAAACAACATAAGACCCGTCTGCGTCTTGTCTGCGTCTTGTCTGCGCCTCGTCTGCGTGGTCTGCGTCTAAAAGGAACCCGTATCCAGAATTCGTCAAGGCGCAACATCACCTGTCGGCGGCTGTCCCGTCTTCGTCGGCGCGGTCGGCAGTAAATTCTGTCGAATGTTACACGCGCCTAATGCCCACACTCAACGTGCTACTTGTCGAGGTCACTGAAGGGATTGGTCGCCTGTGAGAAAAGATTACCCTTTCGGCGACGCTTGATCTCACTACGCACCGTAAACAGCAGGTCTTGATCGAAATCCTTATTTGCCATCCACTGCAAGTACTCCAGTGGCACGTCCCGCATCAGGCGCCCCTTGTGCTTACCGAGTGGCATGGTCTTAAGAGTCACAGGCTTCGAAAGGATCTTCATCAGCTCTTCAGTGGTCTTGTAATCCTGAGCGAGACAGTTGAAGACTTCTATGTTCACAAGGACATCACTCATCGCACGATGAGCCCCTTGATCGGAGATATGGAAGTGCTGGCGCAGCTGCTCCAAAGAATTCACTGGGCACTGCCCATAGAGACGCGCCATACGCAAGGTGTCGATGATGGGATTCTTCTGAATTTTACATGGCACTCCCGTCCGCTTAGCAGCACTAGCAAGCAACGAAATGTCGTAGCCAATGCCATGCCCAACGATGATGTGGTCGCCCACTTTCTCGAAAAGCTTGGGCAAAACATCTTCGATCTTAGGCTTGCCCTTGATCATATCAGGAGTGATATTGTGAATCGCAATAGACGTCTCAGGGATCTCCATCTGGGGATCAATAAGAGTCTCGAAAGAATCGATAATTTCAGTGCCACGAAAAAGGGCAAACGCTACTTCTACGGTACGATCACCGATGGGATCGAGCCCTGTAGACTCGCAGTCAATACAGACGAATTCGTCCTTAAGGATATTTCCCATCGTTCTTAGTAACTCCTAGTCCTGAGCGTATAGGGTGCGTGATAATACAGCGGTCAGTTCCTTACGACCGACATTTTTAGTCACAGAATACATGACTGCGGGCGTATCGCCAAGCTCTAGTGCAGAAATAACCTTTTTTGCCTGACCTTGGCGCTGTCCGCGGCTAAGCTTATCTACTTTAGTTAAGACTAAAACGAGAGGGACTCCCGCGTCAATGGCCCAATGTGCCATCTGGCGATCTTCTTCGTTAGGGATGCGGCGGATATCGCACAAAACCAACACAGCTTTAAGGGCTTCACGCCCTTCGACGTAGTCTTGAACCATCGGCCCCCAGGTTTTGCGTACCGCAACAGGAACGTTGGCAAAGCCGTAGCCAGGAAGGTCAACGAAGACAATCTGATCGTCGACATTAAAGAAATTCAGCAACTGCGTCTTTCCAGGCGTCCCCGAGGTTTTTACGAGCCCCTTCACCCCAAAGAGGTGATTGAGTAAGCTCGACTTCCCCACATTGGAACGACCTGCAACAGCAATTTCGGGCAAAAGCTTGCCGCCATCGTCACGCAACGTCGGATACTGCCCCGCCTTAGCGGCACTTGTCACAAAACGTGCACTGCGGAAATCAATACGGCTCATGGCAATATCTCCTCGATTCCCGTCAGCTGCCGCAGCTGCTCGCCGCGATGCTCCAAAGTGACATGTATCGCGCCGGCAGGCAAAATCCCCGCTATGCGCTCAGGCCACTCAATACAGCAGATACCGGAACCAAAATATTCGTCAAAACCCATACTTAAAAACTCGTCTTCGTCACCAAGGCGATAGAGGTCAAAATGATAAACAGTCTTCGCGCCGCGATAGATGCCCAAGTAGACAAAAGTTGGGCTGCAAACCTCCTCAGGAGGCACCTGAGTAGCACCGTGGACGATCCCTTTGATGAGGTGCGTCTTTCCCGCACCGAGATCTCCGTGTAAACAAAGGACAGCCCCTGACGCTAGTGTCTCTCCGAGACGCTTACCTAAGGCAATGGTCTCGTCAACACTGTGTGTGAGCCGTTTCATCTACTCGGACTCAACCCATAGCTCTACGTAAGGAATGAAGCGTTCGTATTCCGCTAGAGCTTCAACAAAAGATGTGATCTTGTCTTCGACCAGCTGTGCTTGAAGGAAGTTCAGGAAATGTTCTTCGATGTCAAAGCGATTCTGGCTCTGCACTTCCACTAAGCTAAGCTTCTTAAGGTAGTTCTTTTTGAAGTCGCGAACCACGGATTCCTTGCTGTTGAAGAGCTTGCCGCTCATCACAGAGGAGAATACAGTACGTATGATAGGCTTCTTCGCAGGAGTTTTCTTCATGTATTCCTTGATCACCTCAGGATCCTCAGAAACGAAGAAACGCTTTACACGCAAGCCACCCTGGCGTTCGGTGTTTTCAGGGCACTTAGAGACCCAGTCGTAGATAGCGTCTTGTGGGTTAGGGTGGGTGTTGTCACCAAAAACTTTGCCGCTAAAGGGGCAGATGTAGATGCGCTGAGTCTGCTCGTTGACACTGCGGGTGTCGGTGCCGATTTTAATCTCGGCTTCATGCCACAGCTGTCCGTCCGCTTCCAGCAGGCGCACAGCGTCATCGATGCTCTGGTAGATCGTCTTGTTTTTGGGGTATAGAACGGGGTGTATGTCGAATTTGCTCTGCAAAAAGAACAAATAGGTGTTCACCAGCTCAGGAGGACGGTTGTTCTCAAGGAAGTCCTCAATGGCTGTCTGTTCTTTTTCCGACAAGATAAACTTGGACATGGTTCCCTCAGTCATCGCCTGCGCAGTATCAATAGGTTAGCTGCCTAGCCGGACATTCCGACCCTTTAAGATACATAGTATTATAAATTAGGCAGATACGTAAGGATACTCTCGCTGATAATAGCTTTCAAGCTTTTTTTATTGGAGACTACAGCGATAGCGACTAAAAAATACAGCTATCGATGCAGGTAAAATCACTCAGGCAGTCAAGATAGAAATTCACCACCGAGCCACAGAGCTTGGCGGATCAGAGCAACAAGGCACCAGTCTCTCTTCCTTCCTCGCAAAAGTGTCACCTGTGTTACCGAACTGTACCCCCTTCTTAGCGCCTTTCGCTCTTTGCGTCTTTGCGTTTCCTTTCACGCATCCTTCGGAACGATATATCCAAAATAGCTCTCTGCATGAGCCAGACGGCTCGCCACACACACGATAGAAACGCAAAGACGCAAAGAAGAAGAGGCGCAAAGAGTAAAAGGTGGGAAAGGCGATTATGAGAGAGCCTTGCGAGCCTCATGAAAGACTAACGATTTAGTCAGCTCTTAATAGAAGGGGCCGGGTCTCACGATGTTGCGTTGTGAGCAGAGCTTTTTGAGTGGGTGTAGCTTAGAGAACATGCAAGGGAGAGAAATACCTCTTCTTAGCGCCTTTCGCTCTTCGCGTCTTTGCGTTTCTTTTCGCGTATCCTAATGCCGAAGGGGCCCCTTGCACACACGATAGAAACGCAAAGGCGCTAAGCTACAGAGACGCAAAGAGGCCTGTGCATTTTTTTGGGGTCCTCTCTCATCCGAACTTTTTGACTCTGTGCTCCGTGGTTTTTCGTCCTACTCCTCGGATGCGGACTCCTCGGCAGCCTCTTCGGGCTGGCTAGACACGTACGAGAAAATTCCCGACACCAGCAGCACCGCCGCGACGCTACCCCATCCGAGGCCAAAAAGGATCGCAGGGGGATGCCCCTCATAGGGCGTAGTAAGATCGCGGTATAGACTCATCAACAGCAGCAGCGTCAAGCACCCGGGGACAATATAGCGTATAGATGTCGACCACCACGGCCCAAGTTTCCATGACGAGACGCTATTGATGTAGTCGCGCATTTTGTCGGCGCCATAGTACCATCCGACCACCACAGCTTGAAGCAAGCTCATGATCACGAGGCCATAGCCCGTAACAAAATGATCGACGATATCGAGGTAGTAGATCCCTGCCGACGTGGTGAAGATGATGCCTCCCAAGAAACAGAAAGCGCACACATAGAAGCTTGTGACCTTCTTGGACATATGAGGGAAGCGATCAAGGAATGTCGCCGACACCGCTTCGACAAGGGAAAAGAGGCTGTCTATGGCCAAAGTCACCATCATGATAAAGAACAGCACAGCGAACAGATTCGGAGCAGGAATCAACGTCAGCACCTTTGGGAAGACGACAAAAGCCAGCCCAGGCCCTGATGCTGCGAGTTCTTCGATAGGAGTGCCGCTAACAGTCGACATGAAGCCCAAAGTTGTGAAGACGGCAAAACCGGCAAGGATTGAAGTGCCTGAGTTAATCAACGCTACGATGAGGGCATTGCGGGAGATGTCGCTATCACGCTTCTCATAGCTGCCATAGGCAATCATCACGCCAAAACCTAACGTCAACGTAAAGAAAATCTGCGACATCGCCGCCCGCCAGACATCGTCATCCAAAAGAGCCGCAAAGTTGGGCGTAAGGTAGTAGAGCACTCCATCCCAAGACCCTGGGAGCAAGGCACCGCGGATCGTCAACACCGCCAACACCGCCACGGGTAGTGGCATGGTGACAGCGACGACACGGCTAACACTTTCGACACCCTTCCACACACAGAAGTACACGAGCACCCAGCTCACTGCCAGCGCCGCCAAAATAGGCAGGTTGAAGCTCCCCATCTCTGCGGCGCCGCTGCTCACATGCAGGACCTGCTCAAAGAAGAAGGTCTTGGTGTCGGTGCCCCACCCCAAATTAAACGAGTGAAACATATAGATAATGGCCCACGCCATGATAACAGCATAGTAACACGATACCAGGCAGCCACAAAGAATCGTCCCCAAGCCCACACCAGAAAATTTGTGGTGGATCTTGTTAAAGGCCCCAATAGCCCCCTGCTGGAGGCGCTGCCCCAAGGCAAACTCCATGATCAGTAGTGGGATTCCCATGACGATCAAAATGATCAGATAGGGGAGCAAGAAGGCGCCACCCCCATATTTCCCCACTAGAAAAGGGAAGCGCCAAAAATTCCCTAAGCCCACAGCAGAGCCCACGGCGGCAAAGATAAAGATCAGCTGTGAAGGCCATCGGTCACGTTTTTGGGTCATAACTACTCCCACGCTTGAATCTGTTGTTCAGAGAGCCTATTGTAGAATTAAAGACTTTCTTGTACAGGAATCCGATAAGATGAAAGCGACACCCCCCAAACCCACACTCCCCTACGTCTACTTCGATAAAAAGGTCGTCCCCGTCGAAGACGCCACAGTAGGCATCGCCTGCCACAGCCTCCAATATGGGATGACCTGCTTTGCCGGCATCCGCGGCTACCACCGCGACGGAAAGCTCCATGTCTTTAGACTGCGCGACCACCACGAAAGGCTGATGAACTCCTCGAGGATCCTAGGAATGGGCTACTACATCTCCTACGAAGACTTCGAAGCTATCTTCACCGAACTCATCGCCAAAAATGCCCCCGAAGGCGACGTCTACTTCCGCCCCTTCATCTTCTCTCCCACGCAGCGCCTCGCCCCGCGCCTGCCTGGTCTCGACTTCGACCTAGCTATCTACCTCGTTGAACTGGACAACTACTTCGACCTAAGTAAAGGCCTTAAACTCGCGATCTCAGGATGGCGTAAATTCTCCGACAACGCCATGCCCACCAAAGCTAAAGCCGGAGGCTGCTACGTCAACTCGTCGATGGCAACTACCGACGCCATCAGGAACGGCTATCACGACGCACTCCTCACGGATGACCAAGGCTACGTCGTCGAAGGTTCCGTCTCCAATATGGTCATGATCTACCGCGACCAACCCGTCATTCCCCCAGTAGGCTCCGCGCAACTCGAGGGTATCACCCTGCGCACAGTAGTCGACTTCTTCCGCGAGGAAGGGATCGAACCCATCTTCCAAAATGTCGATCGCTCCATGATCTACACCTGCCAAGAGCTGCTTATGGTCGGCACCGCCGTCCAAATTAACTTCGTCCACTCCGTCGATGGACGCAAAATCGGGCCTATCCACGAGGTCCAAGGCGACAAAGAGCTCGGTCCAGGGAAATTCTGCCTCCTGCTCAGAGACAAATTCGCCAGCGTCCTCGCCGGCACCCACCCCAGAAGCGATGAGTGGCTCACAGCTTTTAAACTGAGATAGCCCGTCAGAAAGCGACCAAAGCGGCCATCTCTAACTAGCACTAACATTGTTTATATTTTCATTTACTTTAATTTTATAAATTTATAGAATTCATTTTTTGGTATTTTATCGTTTTAGTGTTTTTGTTAATTATAAATAATGGAATTAATATGAAAAAGAAACTATTTAGTATTATGCTTATGCTTGCCTCTTCCCTATCCAGTGTGCAGGCAGTCGATTCCGGTGATGATTTCTTGAATGAAATTGTGTCGGATTTCATGGAGTGTCCAGAGGCGACAGAGCTGTTGTTCGACCGTGTCCCCGGTGAATACACCACATTCCAACAACAGGAGGGCCTGCCTGATGGATATTTGAGCAGTATGGATCCTCCGTTGCTCTTGATGAGTAGTGACTGTGAAAACAAGCCAGCTAAGATGCTCGCTCACCTAGTGCGTCTGGCATATCGCGACGAGTGGCTGGCTCTTGAAGATGCTCGTTGTAATATGGATGTCGAAGAGTACATTGCTAAGCTGTGTGCCATTTTTTCAAATCAATTGAGGCTCACGCATCAGATAGCAAAAACATGTGTTGATGAGGGTGTGTGGCCTCCAGAGTGGGATGCATTGGCCACGGTTTTTGAGCCTGTTTACCTTGAGGGAGTCTGCTTGGAGCCTCAATGGAACAACCAGGACGACTTTTTTGAGTTTGTCGCTGACGCCTTACGAGAGGGGTTCCCGAGGGAACTGGACAGAGAAACCCTGGTGCCTGAATTTTCACGACGTTTGCTTTTGGCCTTCAGTGAGGATCTTGAGCCGGGGAGCTTGTTGCGTCCTTGGGATGAGGTAGCTGAGAGATTCGGGCCTGTTTGCTTTGAGGGCATTTGCTTGGATCCCGCATGCACAAGTGATGGCGACTGTCCCGAGTACTTTGAACAGTCAGATGTTGTGAGTGCAGCTAGACAGAGCTGGCATTCTGAGTGTGATGTTTCGGACCTAGATGTGTCCCATACGACGATACGGTTCTTGAATGGGACGGCTGTAAAGTCAGTACGATAGATAGTCATGTACGTGATTAGCTACGCTGAGTATCTTTGAGTGCGGCGCTTTGCGCCGCCTTTTTTGAAGTTCACTATAGAATTTCCACGTGCACAGTTGGGAAGTGGGGTAGCTAAGCTGGCTGCGCGCAGCCAGCGTAGCTGGGAGTCAAAAACGGTGTTAAGGTGGGTATTCTAAATGCCGGCGATCCCAGCTACTTACCCGGACAAATGTGGGAGGACGAAAAGCTAACGGTGACGCCTTTGCGCAAGATGAACTACACGCCTGCTTCACGAGCTTTATGCTGCAACACAGCGGCGCTTCTGACATCGTCCAGGATCCAAACTCATATAAAGCCGTAACTATATAGAGGTTTTATATACCCCAAGAACATGGTATTTATTCACGGCATAATACCGAATTAGGGTGGCGGCGCTAACTTCGCCGACTTCAGGCCTTGCACAGTGATGTTCTTTTGATCAGGCCAAATAGAGTCTGACCCCTGATTGTGTCCTAATCCGCCTGCAAGCGCACCAGATGAAGTTGAGATTTGGTGGATTCTGACGAGGTTATGACGTTTGCTGTCATGTCGGCTTCGCTCTTTAGTGGCAATTACACTCGCACCAGGTTGATGTCTCGACATCACCAGTATTTCAGAAATATCCTTAGCCTTAGCCAGTTAGTTAGAAGAATTCACACCATCCCTGAGC
>JAJFMA010000170.1 GCA_021772415.1 Chlamydiota bacterium | reverse complement strand
TGAGGCGGCAAGTGTCGGGGTTGAGATCGAAAGACACCGCTAATTCCAAGAAAATGCCGCAATTCAAACGGCTTAACCTAATCGCGATAATTTACGTCCTATTTGAATCAGCCTGTAAGTTGTGCACACCGAATCGCGATCTGCCATATGCACTCCAGTCAGGCAAGATGACATTTTAAATTTATTTAATATCGCAAACTTGACTATATCATTTGTCAATGGCTTCAATGACTTACGATTTTTGCCTAAAAAATAGGCAATTCGCATCAACGCTAGTGTTACCGCGATGTTGCAGATTTATGGCGCGAATTGCACACACAGTTATCCACAGGTTTGGTGGACAGTTTTAAGCGTTCTTTTTACCAAAAATTTGGCCCATTGATTCCTTCTGCGCTTTCCGTCAAAAATATGCTTATATATCAAAAAGGTGTCCGATTTGACTGTGTCTAATTTATCCAGCGGCGTTGCTGTAATTCGGTCTTACTTGAAGACCGCGCCCACTATTGCGGGCGTTTATCGCATGCTGGATCGACACGGCGATGTGCTTTATGTGGGCAAAGCAAAGCATATTCAAAAACGGGTCACCAGCTATACCCAGATTGGCCGGTTGAATAATCGCCTGCAGCGAATGGTTGCGGCGACCCAATCGATGGTTTTTGTCACCACAAGAACCGAAGCTGAGGCACTTCTATTAGAAGCGTCGCTGATCAAACGCTTCAAGCCAACTTTCAATGTCCTGCTGAAAGACGACAAGTCTTTTCCGTATATTTTGCTGCGCACCGATCACCAGTGGCCGCAAATAACCAAGCACAGAGGTGCCCGAAAACATAAAGGTCACTACTATGGTCCCTTCGCCAGCGCGGGCGCTGTAAATCGTACCCTCAATACCTTGCAGAAAGTTTTTCAACTTAGATCGTGCACTGACAATACCCTGGAGTCGCGCTCGCGGGTGTGCCTGTTGTATCAAATCAAGCGCTGCTCGGGGCCATGTGTAGGCAAAACTTCTGGCGACGACTATGCGGACATGGTCGCTGAAACCCGAGCGTTCCTCGAGGGTAAAAACACCGATATTCAAAAAAAATTCGCCGCATCGATGCAGGCTGCAAGTGACACTTTGGAGTATGAATCAGCGGCAGTATTCAGAGACCGGCTAAACGCCCTTACGCAAATTCAAAGCCACCAAACCATGGTCAACGCCATGGTCGATGAAGCGGACGTTATCGCGGCAGCTGAGGTCGGTGGTCAGGTCGGCATTCAGGTGTTTTTCTTCCGCGCCGGGCAGAACTGGGGCCACCGTGCCTATTTTCCCAAACATGATAAAAGCGATAGCTTACAGTCAGTTCTCGGTGCTTTCATCACACAGTTTTATGACAACAAGCCCGCACCCAAATCAATATTATTATCGCACACCGTCGACGACCAATCGCTGCTGGCGGCCGCTTTATCTGAACGCATGGAACGCAAAGTTCAAGTCGCAGTACCCCTGCGCGGGAAAAAGTATTTGACCGTGCAAGAGGCGGTCAGAAACGCCAAAGAAGCTGTCGAACGCAAGTTAGCCGAAACGGCCGGGCAAACCCGCCTGCTAGAAGGCGTAATGGAAAAATTTGACTTGGAATCGCCGCCCGGTCGCATTGAAATATACGACAACAGCCACATTCAAGGCAGCAACCCAGTGGGTGCCATGGTGGTTGCCGGACCGGACGGCTTTATGAAAAATAGCTACCGTAAGTTTAACATCAAAGACGATAAGCTGGAGCCCGGCGATGACTACGGTATGATGCGTGAAGTGCTGCGTCGTCGGTTCGCAAGGCTTATCAAGGAAGATGAGGACCGCGCGCGCGGCCATTGGCCTGATCTATTGCTGATTGACGGCGGCAAAGGTCAATTGTCTGCGGTAACAGAAACACTGGAAGAACTGGGCGTCACCGATGTACCAACAGTTGCCATTTCCAAGGGGCCAGACCGTCATGCAGGTCGCGAGCAATTTCACAGAGTCGGCAAACCAACCTTCACTATGCCGCTTAATGACCCTGTGCTTTATTATCTTCAGCGTCTGCGCGACGAATCACACCGCTTTGCTATCGGTACCCACCGCAGCCGGCGCTCGGCTGATGTAAAAAAATCACCACTAGACGGCGTCCCGGGGGTTGGGCCAAAACGAAAGAAGGCGCTCTTGCATCATTTCGGGTCTGCCAAAGCAGTTATTGGCGCGGATGTGCGCGATATCGAAAGTGTCGACGGTATTTCACGCACGACCGCTCAACAAATCTACGATCACTTTCATGAATAACGGGCCAGTGGCCGATGCCAACAAATATATCCAATTCGTTGACCCTGGCCGGTAAAACAGTATGGTGACCCCAAGAAAACCTCGACACACACAAAACAACCCTGTGAGAGCCTTAGCCTGAATTTATGTGGACCCTGCCTAACATATTAACCATGTCGCGAATTTTCGTGATCCCGATTTTAGTCGGCTCATTTTACATGGAACAACCGCTGGGCAGCCACATTGCCTTTGTCACTTTCGCGCTGGCAGGCATTACCGACTTTTTCGATGGCTATTTAGCACGCGCCACCGGCAGCGTTTCAAAG
>JAJFMA010000169.1 GCA_021772415.1 Chlamydiota bacterium | reverse complement strand
ATCACTGTCTTCGGCACACGATGGATTCCATTCGAGTGTGAAATTGAAGACTGTACTGGCCCTGCCCAAGGCTTGGGTATCCACGGTGTCCCTTGGGACCGCAATTCCAACGACAAGCTCGCTGAAAATACCAGCGGCATTGGTCAGCACAAAAGTGACGGATGCATCCGTATGGCGACAAGCGATGTCGAGGAACTGTTCGCGATCATCATCTCCCGTCCGACGACTGTGGAGCTAGTACGTAATTTCTACGAGGCCAAGCTTCCAGGCAAGGAAGTCAGCCACCGCAGCATGTAGCTGTAGCAAGACACCTACAACGAGGTATCCTAGTGGACGTCCTACCCCACGAAAAACAGATTCACGAGTACGTTAAGACCATTGAGCGTCTTAAAAAACAGGCTAAAGGCGACAGTCTCTTCGATAAGGAGATTCGGGACCTCGAGTCCAAGCTCGTCAAGCTCAAGGAGAAGGTCTACTCGTCCCTTACCCCTTGGGAGCGCGTTCAAATTTGTCGTCACTCTTCACGTCCCCACACCGTCGACTATGTTTCAGGGATGTGTGACGACTTTTCCGAGCTGTGTGGTGATCGCTACTTCGGCGACGACACCTCACTAATAGGAGGCCTTGCCACCATCGGTGACATGAAATGTGTCCTTATTGGCCAAGAAAAAGGCAACGACACCGATAGTCGCCTACACCGCAATTTTGGGATGATGCGGCCCGAAGGGTACCGTAAAGCTTTGCGACTGATGGAACTCGCCGAAAAATTTGAGCTTCCCGTCGTGTCACTAATCGACACTCCTGGTGCTTATGCTGTACTCGAAGCTGAAGAGCGAGGTATTGCGTGGGCTATTGCGGAAAATTTAAGAGCGATGGCAGCCCTAGAGACTCCCATTATCATCGTCGTCATTGGTGAAGGCTGCTCGGGAGGCGCTATAGGCATCGGTCTTGGTGACAGTGTCGGCATGCTGGAACATGCGTACTACTCTGTCATTTCACCGGAGTCCTGTGCCTCAATCCTATATAAGGACCCCACGAAGAAGGGCATTGCCGCGGCGTCACTCAAACTTAACGCTGAAGATGTTCTTCGGATGGAGATCATCGACACCCTCATCGAAGAGCCCATGGGCGGCGCGCACCACAACGGTGGCGCTACCATGCAGAACGTACGCTCCTTTATTTTGGAGCAGTGGGAAATCCTCCGTGAACTCCCCGTAGAGACCTTACTAGAGCGGCGTTACCATAAGTTCCGTAAGATAGGCGTCTTTAACCACGGAGACTAAGACATGCAGGAAATCACTTCCAAAGAAGACATCGACGCTCTGTTAGCGTCAGGAGATCAGTTTTTCGTCCTCAAGCACAGCAGCCGATGCCCAGTTAGTACACATGCATTCGAGGAATTTAAGTCCTTTAGCTCTGAAAACCCTTCAGTGACATGTGTCTGGGTTGGGGTGATAGAAAACCGACCTGCCTCCAACTACCTCGCTGAGATCACCTCTGTTGAACATGCAAGTCCCCAAATCCTGCATTTCCGCGATGGCAAGGCGTGCTGGAACACCTCGCATCACCTAATTACTATCGATACCCTCACAGAACGGCTATAGGCCTTCTAGTAACTTTAATCGGCGTTATCCATGAAATTGCTCCTTACAGCAGCTCTTCAGAATCGAACACATCTCCTGCTGCTCATCTACACAGTCATCGGCATGTGCCTTTTTACGCTGGCGTCGCAGCTCGAAGTGTTTTCTATCGGTGTCATGACCAAAAAAGGTCCAGACTTCTTTGAGCTTTTTGCGCCCATGGAAGGCGGACAGCTCGCCAAGGTCGAGCAAGTCGAGGCCTCTACGGCACAAGCACGATGGAAAGAGCTCGACCCCCAAAACAAAGGCGTCATCACAAAGCAGGAAGCAGCGGATTTTGTACGCGCTCACGGAAGCCCAGACCGAGTGGGGCAAGCCATCCAATACGCTGACAGCTGGTTCAACTTCAACGGCAACATCGCCAACCTTGCATTGTTTCTAATATGTGTAGCTTTGCTTAAAGCAGTCTCGCAGTTTATCCATCGCTACACCACCCGCACCGTTGCCATCCGTGTCAGCCGAGACCTACGCCAGCAATATTTCGAGCACCTTCAAGCCCTCCCAATGGAGTTCTTTCAAAAGCACGATATCGGAGGTCTCTCTGCTCGGGCCGTAGGCGATGCAGGTGTGATTGCGCAGGCACTCACCTCTTCGCTTATCAACTTCGTACAGTCTCCCTTTGTAATTGCGACGACACTGCTATGGTGCTTCTTAACGTCGTGGCAGCTGACTCTTCTAATTTTCTGTGGCTTTCCTCTGATCATAGGTCCTATTTACCTCATCGCGCGCAAAGTTAAGAAAATCGCCAAGCAGCTCCAGAAGAACCAAGAGGGCTTTTCCTCGGTCCTTATCGATTTCTTCGCAGGCATTCAAACGGTTAAAGTGTTTGCGATGGAAGACTTCTCTCTCAAGAAATACCGAGAGCAAAACACTCGAATGGCGGACCTAGAGCAGAAAAGTGCTCGCTACGACCTCTCCTCGCGCCCCATCGTCCACACGATGGGAGTCCTCTGTGTCGCCACGGCGATGCTATACGGCTTGCATGTTCTACAGATGAATGTCACAAGCGTTCTTGTATACTGCGCTCTCCTTTACCTGTTTTATGAGCCCATCAAGAAGTTCGCCGAGGAAAATAACAACATCCAACGCGGTGTTGCAGCGGCCGAGCGCATGTACGAGGTGATGGACATCACCCCGCAAATACAAGATGTGGAAGGGGCTAGCGAACTCAAGCCACTACAAGACTCCGTTGTATTCGACGACGTCTGGTTCAAGTATGACGACCAGTGGATTCTCAAAGGCCTCTCCTTTACGGCGAAAAAGGGGCAAACCGTGGCTCTTGTCGGTCCCACAGGCGCTGGCAAGTCGACAATTGTGCAGCTACTCCCCCGCCTCTATGAGCCCCAAAAGGGAGAGATCAGCATCGACGGGCACAATATCAACACCGTCACCCAACGCTCCCTGCGTGACGCTATCGCCTTCGTGCCACAGAAGCCCTTCCTGTTCATGGATACTGTAGCCGAGAACATCTCCTTTGGACGCCCCTTTACTCGCAAGCAGGTTATCGACGCAGCACGCCGCGCCTATGCCGACGAGTTCATTCAGGAGCTTCCGGAAGGGTACGACTCCTTCCTTGCGGAAGCGGGAAAAAACCTATCCGGAGGCCAGCAGCAACGCCTTGCGATCGCGCGAGCTCTTGTTAAAGATGCCTCTATTCTTGTGCTCGACGAAGCCACATCATCACTCGACAACGTCTCCGAGAGCCGCATCAAAAGAGCTCTCCACGACCTGCATGGAAGCATCACACAGATTATCATCGCCCACCGCCTGACGACGATTGAAGACGCCGATAAAATCGTCTTCATCGACAACGGCAAGAAAATTGCTGAAGGCACCAAGGACGAGCTACTCGAAAGCTGCCTTCCGTTTAAGCTTATGTGGGAAATGCGCACTCATGATGAAGAGCTAGATTGAGCCGTCGTCTTCCACAATGTCGTCGGTATCTTGAACAGCTCTGGCCTGAATATACAAAGGCTTAACAGGGAACGCTAGCTGGACCTTGGTGGCATCTAAAGCCTTCTTAACAGCGCTCACGACCTGGTCCCGAGAACGTCGCATATCACGCTGGCGCGACCCTGTCCACCAAAACACGTCGAAGATCAAGCCGGTGGGGGCAAACTCTCGCGCATAAACCCAAATCTCGTGATCGCGCAATACCGTCGACTGGGATAGCACTGCTTTACGTATCGTTGATCGCGCCTCCTCCAAGTCAGAGGCATACGAAATGTAGATGGCCACTCCAACACGCCGATGGTCCCGATCCGTAACCACAGTCACAGGATCTGTGAACAGCATGGCATTGGGTAGGACCACCCTCTGTCCATTACTCTTGCGAATATGTGTGTCACGCACCGTGATCTCTTCAATGAATCCCTCGTAGCCACCGCAAGTGATGAAATCCGCAAGCTTGAACGGCTCCCGTATCAAAATCAGGATACCTGCAAGAAAGTTCTCGATGATGTCCTTAAAGGCAAAACCCATCGCAATCGACGTAATCCCCAACGTCGTAAAGGCACTACCTGGAGTAATTGTAGGAAACGCAACAATCATCGCGATCAAAATGCCGAAGACCCAAACACCGATGCTGAAGATCTTTTGGGTCACAAGTACCCGGGAGCGACGCACGTTCATCTTGCCAAGCGCTCGAGGCCAAAAGAAGCGAATAAGACGGCTGATAATAAAGGTGACCAGTACGATCACCAAACCAACAACAAACTCCGGCATGTGATCGACCGTCTGCTGGTACAGTTCATTGAAATGTTCCTGCAGTGGCTGCACCGCTCGGCCCGCGGCCTCAATCGGCTTGGATGCGTCGTCTAATAGACTCATAGAATTCTCTGTATGTAGTGCACTCTCTAAATTTTAACATACTACGTCATAATTTTTTTAACTCAACAAGCAAAGCAACACCAACTTCCGCTCCAGGGCGTCTTGCCAAAAATGATGTGGTACCGTAAACTAGCAGCAATTTCATTCCGGATTAGCTCAGCGGTAGAGCAGTGGACTGTTAATCCATTTGTCGTAGGTTCGAATCCTTCATCCGGAGACTCCATGGTAAAGCAGTTAGGACAAACGTCCTAACTGCTTTTTTTTACATCTGTTTATCCAAATAGCTGACACACCATAGAACTGATTGATACAGCCTTGCTTTGGATCACGGTAAACGCAGCCTGTGGTATTTTGACTGTAATCAAGAATTCCATAATTATCTTCGAAGTACTCATGAAACCCTAAGATCTTTCTTTCGCACCCAAAACGAGGGCCTTATGGTCACATCCAAATATTGTCTCATGATCTTATTGCAGTTATGCACAAGCGCTGCCTACGGAGAAACAACGATGAAAGCGATTATTGATGAATATCCCCCTGAGTATTGCCATTCGCTGGAAGCGGTATATGGAAGCGGAATGATGTCAGAAGGTGGTGGCAGAGCCATTGACTCGATGTTTAAGGGGCTAAACATCGCCAATAAAAAAGCCCTTGATATCGGATCAGGATTAGGTGGTGTAGCGTACTACCTCTCTGAAGAATATGAGATGGATATAACGGGATTAGAGATCAATCCCTGGATGGTAGAAGAAGCCACACGCCGGACCCCCGAAGAAATAAAGGATAGAGTTAGGTTCCTCACAAGCGTCGACAATAGCTCACTGCCATTTGAGGACGGTAGTTTTGACATCGTATACAGTAAAGGGGTGCTTTGCCATGTTGATGAAAAACAAGGCCTATTTGAGGAATGCTATCGCATCCTAAAGCCTGGCTCCGTACTGGTGATCAATGACTGGCTAAGTCCCACTAAGGAAAAATGGGGCGCTCATGTACAACGGCTGATAGAACTAGAGGGACTTTCTCTCTATGCGGAAACCGTAGAGCACTATGTTCGGTTGCTCCGTGAGGCCAATTTCAAAGATATTGAAATAGTAGATCTTTCCAAGCAGTACGCTGCATACAATGAAGACATTGCCAGACAGCTAAAAACCCCGGAAAAGAAAGAGTCATTTATTCGCTCCTTCAACGAGCAGCTCCACGAAGAAGCCATCGACGGCTATGAATCCATTGCCAAAGCCATGCGCTTAGGCGAAGTATTGGTCATTAAGTTCACCGCACATAAACAGTAGGGACTGCTCCGCGCCATATAAGAAAAAATTCGCTTGCTCCGTATGGCATATTCTCTTAGTCTTTTTCATTTCTAACTTTAGCCATGGAGGCGACTATGAGATCTTTAAATTTCTATCTGTTGGCAACACTAACGACTCTGCTTGCCGTTGGGTGCAACGACGACACATCCCAAGAACCCAAAGAGGAGTTCCAGCAATTCCTCGACAA
>JAJFMA010000168.1 GCA_021772415.1 Chlamydiota bacterium | reverse complement strand
GAGGAGCGCCTCCTAGCTTGCGCGGACCTCAGCGTAGGCTCCAGCATGGAGAGCACTGTGGTCAAGGAAGCTGACCAAGCTGACTATGAAATATATTTTGCAGCTAAAGAGGGCATCGCTGGCTACCAATTGGCTCATGATCAGGCTCAGACTGCCAAGTTAGAGGCGGATGAGGCAGTTAGTTTGAATCGCCATCACAGAGCTCTGGTTGCAGCTAAGGGCGTTAAAACGCCCAATGATCTAGTTACGATAGCACAGCTCGACAAGCTGTATAGGCCTTACGACGTTACACTCACCTTTACCGGTGGCGGCGAAGATCGAGTCGTCAGCGTGCCTGTAGGAGCGCACACAGCAGTGACAGGTGTAGCAGCTATATACAGGCACATCGACGCTGTAGACCGTCAGGATTTCGTCACTGCCACGGTTACATACGGCGGCGTGCAGAAAGTCCTACGACTCCCTGTCGATGAAGCTCTTGATGACGTAACCGCCGTTGCTTTTGAAGGCGTCTTGCCAGACCACTACGACGATGGAGAAAACGTCGCCATCAAAGTAACATATGACGGTGGTGCCAGCACGAAGATCGTACAGGTTCCTGTAAATGAGGACCTAGCTGATGTAACTGGAGTCGTGGGTGCACATGACTTTACCCCAGCAGCCGATGAACGAGATGTCATCGACATCACAGTCAGTTTCGACGATCTTACAAATAAGGTAGTGACAGTAGATACGGAAGAAACTGCTAACCCATCGAATGCAGTCTTTGCAGCCAAAGCCTCGGGTCTATTTCATGCTGCCGATCAGGCCCAGCAGACCGTCACCGCCACTCATGCAACTGTTCAAGCTGCAAATACCACCATCAACGGCCACAAAGGAGACACTAAGTTCCTAGCCGCCTATCAGAAGGTGAAAGGGACTCTCGAAATCGTTGATAGAGACATCGAAGGTCTGCGGGAACAGCAAGAAGAGCTAAAACCCGCAATGCGCCGTAAACTCGCCATTCTTTGGACTATCGCGTGCTTAGAACGTAACCGTGGCACATTCAAGGAGTTAACGGCAGGACTACTGAATGAAGATGAGCGTGACTTTGCCGGAGGTAAGCTAGGCTCCTGGATTTACGGTCTATCAAAAGACGAGCAGCGATCTCTTGAAAAGAGATTGTTAACTCTCAAGGTTGAAACCGCCCCCCCTCCAGTAGCAACAGTAGACCATCGCGATATCGGCCTCACTCAGGATATCGCTGCACAGTTCATCTGGAAGTGGGCTGACCAGATCAACTCTTCCTATCCCGACGCTCTACTAGAAGGGCTAGTCCCTCCCAAAGTACCGTCACGTCGCCGAAGATAGTAGCTAAAGCCTCGAGCTTAGAAAGCCTTCAGGATCTGATCCTGAAGGCTTTTTTTTTGTTGTATACGCTGCAGGGAGTGCAAGGTAGTCGCCACGAGCCTAAGTTCAATACATAAGCTCCAAGTAGCCAAAGATATACACCGATAGCGCGAGTCCTCGAGTGCCTTGGAGTGCGGCGCTCCGCGCCGCCTTTTTGGAGTTCGTAAACATAGAAGATGCCTCTGAGGAGTATCTGTAGATGATTACTTTGGCGACGTAGTATAGCAGAAAGCCCTTTGGGTTTGTTCGCATCTCCGAACAAGGAGTCACGAACACTAAAATAAGCCCGAGAGTTATACGTGAACGTTAAAAGGCGGTACGAAGCGCCGCACTCCACGGCCCTCGCTACGCTCGCGCTAGCGGAAAGCTACGTAGTTAATTCTTAGCGAATTAACAGGCATTTCGGGTTCACCCAGCCACTACATTACACTCTCGCAAGGGCGGCAGATGAACGCGTACATATGTCGCACTTACAGTGCTCAGAATGTATTTTTACCTTTACCCCGGGCTACGCCCGGGGCTATACATCTTGCTGGCCTTTCAGGCCGCCGGAAAATGTGCAAAATCATATGGGATTATGTTCATTTCATCACCACCACCAATTTCTTTACACCCTCGAAAGGGCGACACATAGTTGATGCTCGTGTGTCGCCGTTTAGAGGCGCTACCCGTTCCATTCGATGTCGGAGGTGGAGGCGGCGATGATATCGACGCCGAGGGCGCGGCTGTGCTTCCAGAGCGCCTTTAGCAGGAGGGGTTGGTAGAGCCATGGCTTGAGATCTGTCCAACGGAAGACTACATCGCGTGCTAAGATCAGAGTCTTAAAGAACGCCAGCAAATTACCTTCCGAGAGCGCTGCTTTCGATCCTAACAAGAGCATACCTAGCAGCGCTTGCTTGCGCGTGCCGACCTTAGGTTCAATAAGCGGTTGCTCGGAGCCTAGGAATGCCCTTGAGAGCCCTTGCCCATCAGTGAACAGGTGAACGCCACCAATGGCCCTGGGATTACACTCTATGGGAAGAATATTGCCATCACTGTCGACGATAAGGTCAAAGGCCAGCTGGCCGTTGTAGCTAATGCTTTCGGCGAAGTGCTGCACCCATCGGAAGATCTTGGGCATATCTACGGCTTCATAGGCGAGGCATGCACCCATCTTTCCCGTGCAAAAGCGCGCCGGATAGATAGCATGCGCAGTAATTTGCCCTTTTTGAACGACGCTGTACGAGCGGAAGTGCTGCCCTTCCACAAACTCTTGCGCTACCCAAGGGCAGTCGAAGCAGAGCTCTTTCTGTGGATCTCGATCGCCTGCTTCAAGAAGTTGGATTTTCGATGCAAAGCGCGAGTAGACTGGCTTAATAATAATTTTGACGTCGCGAGGAATGTTCTTACGCAGGTCTTCGAGGCTGCGAAATAGCCATGTTCTAGGGGCAGAGATGCCAAGCTCTTGGAGAAGTCGATTAAACTCCCACTTGTTGTGCAGAACTTTGAGTGTATCGATAGAATCCACGAAAACCTTACAGCCTACCGGAAAGCTCTCTTTGTGCATCGCAAGGTAAAATGTTTCTTCACATGCTGGAATGACGCAATCGACAGCTTCCGTACGCGCTATCGCCGCCAGTGCCTCAACGTAGCCCTGTGAATCTTGGGTGGGCGCCGGCACAGTGAAGCTTTTGGCAACCGCCCGGGAGTAACGACATAGGTGATGCTCGGTGGTTTCGGCGACAAGAACGCGGTGTCCTTCAGCGTGAAAAAGTCGGCAGAGTTCTAAGGTCGCCGGAGCACGGCCGCCAGTAAGTAGAAGTGTCAGTCTGCGATCAGGCATAGGCGACGTCCAAAGGTGAGGAGGTTGAAAACGGGTTTATTCTATTAAATTGAATGAATAAATTCAAAGTAAATAAACTCCAGCCCAAAGAGTATTGTAGTTAACAAAAGTCATTTACCTAATAAACCAATTCGATATCGGATTGGATTGAACTTTCGAAGACATCACCACAGAGTTCACAGAGCCCGCAGAGGTCGGATACCGGAAGGGGATCTTCTCTACGCCTCTGTTGCCTTGCAATGAAAAAATGACACGTGCCAACTCCCCCATCATTTTATAAAGATTACAATGACACCCGCCCCCATTTAAGAGTGCGGAACCTGGCTTTGTCCAAGCTCGACATCGATAGTGTTAGCAACTTATCCATAAAAAAAGCTGGGGGAAGGACTCCCCCAGCTTTTTAGACTCTTAGCCTTTCTACCAACAGGCTAGCGGCACGTTTTGGCGCGCCGCTCTACGTCCTGCTGGCAGTTGTGCTACTGCCAGCCCTGGTTTTGGTATTGCCAGCCCTGGTTTTGATTTTTGTCCTGGTTTTGCCAATCCTGGTTTTGATTCTGGTTTTGGTACTGCCAGTTCTGGTTTTGACCCCAATCGCGAACCTCGGTTTCACGATTTTGGTTCTGCCAGTTCTGGTTTTGCCCCCAGTCCCGAACCTCGGTTTCACGGTTTTGGTTCTGCCAGTTGTTGTTCTGGTTGTTCCAATTGTTGTTCTGGTTCTGCCAGTTGTTGTTCTGGTTGTTCCAGTTCTGGTCTTTACCCCAGTCCCGAATTTCGGAATTTCCACCACGCCCACCTGGGGTGTAGTCGGGGGTTACCCAGTCATTGTTACCACCTTGGTTGCCATGGTCGTGACCACTATGATCGTCGCGATCGTTGTTTGGCCATTTCCAGGTTCCACCGCCGTTGTTGCCATGGTCGTGACCGCTATGATCGTCATGATCATTATTAGGCCAGCGTGGCTTATGCGGCTTGTGCGGACGACGACGAGGAGGAGGATCCCACTGGTCATCAGGAGTGTAGTCGGGAACCTCTGGCACCTCAATCACGCGAATAGGAGGTCTTCGGTCGACTTCCTCTTCCGGTTCCTTAGAGGTAGTATCCGGAGGTGTAGGCAGTTTTACGGTATCTTTTGGTTTGATGATGACTCCACCTGGATTCATGTTGGGCTTGATGAGCTCAACATCTGAGTCAGCGTCTCCAGTGGGGAGAAGCGGCTTTTTACCGGTAGGTGGTTTCAGCTCATTCTGTATTTTCTCGACCTGGTCTGGAGCGACCATAGGCAGAACTCCACCCAGAGCGTCTAAGAAATTAGCTGGAAGGATCATGCCATTAGGCGTGATGAAGAACGGCAAGAAGAAGCCATCCCACATCGCTAGAAGGAAAGGCACGGGTCCGTGGATATGCTGTGCCATCGCCATGGTCATCCACCACGGCTGCATCCAGCCGGGGTGTCCCCACCAGCCCCACATATCCCAGGCACAGTGCCAAGGCATTGCCCACCAGGAACCCCATCCCCACCATGGAGGGTGGCAGTCGCACCATCCCCAATTGTGAGGGCAGCAGTGCCAGTGCCAGTGGTAGAAATACATGTAATCGGGCCAGCAAAGGTAGCAGCGCTCCACCCAGACCCATGGGTCAAGAATGACAGATGGGGTGTAGATGAATCCTGGACGTACATGTGGTGCGATGAATACAGAGCTGTAAAGGGTGCCGCGCTGATCGACAGGGTAGTCCCAATACATAGGGACAAAGACCCAGCCTTGTGGGCGCCAAATCCAGTGTGCGGGGACAAGGACCCAGTTGGGGTCTATGCGTTGCCAGGCTCCTCCGATCCACTCGTGTTTATTGGTATATCGATCGTAATCCCAGTAGCCTGAGGCCCAGAAGTATTTTTCTGTTGGAGGAGAGCCCACCTGTTCATCCGGTATTCCTGGAGGCGCCTTTTTCACGTAGTTGAGGTCACGCTCGTGTCTTTTCTCGGACCAGAATCCACGGATCCAGACATAGCCTTCGTTAAATTTTTTCCAGAATCCTGGCATCCACGTGCGACCTGGAGGAGGTTTACGCCACACGCCGCTAACCCATATGTAGTCGTTTCGATCTTTGGACCATGCCCAGTAGCCTTCAATCCACTCTAGGTCGTGGTTGGAGTTCGCGGGTCTCCGCTCATTAATGGGATCTGGGGGGCGCGTAGGGATGGCATCGAGGACATCGATACCGATCACTTTAGCGACCCATGCCTCGTGTGAGATAGCGTCATCGATGGCCTGCACTCTTGGTGGCGCTGCATCAAGAGCGCTTCGGCCAGTAAAAACCGCCAGCACAACACTGAGGCTTAGAAACATACGATAGAGCATAGCGAACTCCTTCAGTCAATATACGCGAAATATAGCTCAGAAATTCAGGTATATCAGGAAATTTTTTACATGACAGTCCCTTTTTTATAGGAGCTTCCCCCTAAAGCAGCAAGACACCAGGAAAAGACGAACGGAAGGCAAGAAGGGAAGGAGGTTAAGCAAGCTTCTTTCTTCCTATTCCTCTCTTTCCTCTATTCCTGTTGAATCCTGAAGGAGCAAGAAGTGAGGAAGGGAAGGAAAGGAACCGCACTAAGCTTCTTTCTTGTCTTGACTTTCCTGGTACTCCTGGTTGCCCTGCAAAAAAAGCAAGACACCTAGACTAAGACGAGACGTGTACCCAAAACACTACTTTAAGCGGAGGGCGTTAGCGGAGACGATCAGAGAGCTGCAGATCATCGCAATAGCAGCGTAGATGGGTGTAAGAGCTCCCATAACAGCGAGGCCAATCCCCACGACATTATAGCTGAAGGCCCAGAACAGGTTTTGTCTGATAATACGCCGTGCTTGTCGTCCTAGGCGTCTTAGGTCCCCTAAAACCTCTAGGCGAGGTGTCGTGAGCAGTACATCGGAGACCTGAATGGAGATGTCTGTCGCCGAAACAACGGAGATGCCGACGTGAGCTGCAGAAAGTGCTAGGGCGTCGTTAATGCCGTCGCCCACGAACGCGACTATTTCACCTTGATTGCGCAGGTCTTCGATATAGGCGCGCTTATCCAGTGGAGAGCAGCCCCCTTCCCATGTTTGAAAGTGGCACGCTTTGGCTACGGCTTCGACAGCGGGCTTGCTGTCCCCCGACACCAGAGCTGCGCGAGCGGGCTTCATTGCACTCACAAGCTCCTGCATCCCTGGCTTGATGCGGTCGTCGAGTTGTAGCCGAGCAATGAGCCTGCCGTTGGCAGCAAAAAAGACCTCTGTTGTGGGGCTGTGGAGCTGTGTAGGCACCTCGACTCCCGACAGCTGCATGAGCGTTGCAGACCCAAACAGGTACGTCACACCGTCGACTTGCCCTCGCAGTCCTCGGCCGATCAGTTCTTCGACATCGTGGCAAGGGGTGGCAGCGACAAGTAGGCTGCTGTCGACTGCTTGTGCGATTGGATGTATTGAGTGCTTAACGAGCCCTTTCAGAGCTGCCTTGTCGTGATCAGAGAGACTTTCTAAGCCACCTGTAACAGCGAAGATACCTTCAGTCACCGTGCCCGTTTTATCAAAGACCACGGCATCTTCATTGCCTAGGTGTTGGAGACATCCGCGGTTACGTATGATGGCCCCGCGTTCGGCGAGCTTACCCATAAGGAGGCTTTCGACCAAAGGCGCTGCAATTCCAATGGCGCAGGGGCATGAGATAAGAAGTACAGACACCGCACGTAGTAGCGCTGTCCCCCATACCGTCTGGTCTGTGGCGGCGATGCCGAGAGCCACTGTCACCACTATCGTCCCCACGGCCACCAAAAGGACCGCAGGAACAAACCAGCGTGCGATGGCATCGACGGCACGCTGGATAATTGCTTTGTGCTGAAGGTCCTGCTCAGCAAGGGCTACAATGCGATGGAGCAGAGACATCTCTTGTGTCGCTGTCACACGAATCACAAGGCGTCCCTGCTGAAGGAGTGTTCCGCTGAGCACCTCGCTCCCCTCTTCTTTTGCTGCTGGTAGCGCTTCCCCTGTCATTGCCGATTCGTCAACAGAGCCCCGTCCTTCGACTACGACACCTTCGAGGGTGATGCGCTCGCCGGCAATAACAACGAGGTGGTCTCCAATGGAGACCTCTTTAAGTAGCACAAAGGCTTCATTGCCATCGGCGCCCCGACGACGTGCTCGCTTTGGGGCGGCGCGAGCAAGGCGCATAAGTGTTTCCTTAGCGGAGAATTTTGCTTTAGCTTCGATCACACGGCCGAGGAGCACGAACGTCACAACTACGGACATCGAATCGAAGTAGACATGCTGGCTACCTTGAATCAGTTGGTACGATGAGTAGCCCATCGCTGCTGTCACCGCCATACAAACGAGGGCCTCCATCCCGTAGATGCCTGCTCTGGAGGCAGTGTAGGCGCGCCGCCATAAGGGCCACGCGCAGTAGGTTACCACAGGAAGAGCTAGCACGAAGGAGAGCCATACAAATACTGAAGAGTACCCCGACGCATCTTCAGTGAAGTAGTTTGCGTATAGAGGATATGCTAGCATCATCACATTTAGGCTACAGAACAGCGCCACAAAGAGACGCAGAAGTAGGCTACGAGCCACTTTTCTCTGTGAAGGATCGTGCAGATCGACAGCGTGGTAGCCAAGCTTGGCAATGGTCTCAACAACTTTATCTTTGGAGATCTCACGTGGACAAAACTCAATCACCGCCATATCGGTGGCGTAGTCAACGACGCAGTGGCGCACACCACGCGCTTGAAGAAGTAGCCACTTAATCACATGTGCACAGCTGGGGCACCATAGGTCTGTAATTTCAAGGTGTATACGCTGGCGCTCTTCGTTGGCACGATCCTGAGCATGTTGCTGTTCGATTTTCGCTAAAAGTGCGGGATTTGAGATTAACCCAGAGCGCAGTGCCTGCTCAAAGAGAGGGTTCGCCTCAAAACCGTCAAGTTCCTCGCGTATTTTCAAGATATTGTAGACGGCATGGCATCCTGGACAGCAGAAGCTGTTGTCACCATCGACAATAGGGTGCTTAGACACGGGAACCTGACACAGAGTGCATAGGCGCTCGGTTGATACATGAGAAGCTGACGCTTTTTGTTTGATATCCACAACATCCTCATACTCGTAAGGCCGACTCATAGTTCACAAGCACTCATAAACAGCATATCCAGCCATGAGTCGGCCTTACAGGCCTCTGAATTTTCTATGCTTCACCCCACCCTCCCGGGTGGGGCTACAATGAGCCGTTCCTTCGAGAGTGTAAAGAAATAGGCAGTGGCGACGAAATGACCATCATCTCATATGATCTCGCACATTTTCCGGCGGCCTGAAAGGCCAACGAGATGTATAGCCCCGGGCGCAGCCCGGGGTGAAGGTAAAAACACGTCCTGAGCCCTGCAGGGGCGGCATATGTACGCGTTCATCTGCCGCCCTTACAGGGCTCAAGATCCTTATTATGCCTACCCCGGGTTTTACCCGGGGCTATACACCTCGTCAGCCCTTCGGGCTTCAAAAAAAAAGCCTTCGGTCTATTTCTTTACGCTCTCTACAGGCCTTAAAAATGAGATCACTGTATGTCTTTACACTATCGTGTGCGTGTGTGCACACGGACCTTGCGCACTTCTAGGAGCGTCACCTCAACAACTTCAAGACGAAACTGCCCCACCTGCACAGACTCTCCCTTTTTAGGGTGATGTCCCAGCTCCTTCTCCACAAGCTGTGCGAGTGTGATGGCGCCTTCAGACTGAAGTGTAACGCCCAAATCCTTGTTGAATTTGCTGATACGCGTATCGCCGGGGTAGGTCTTATCCAAAGCCAGCACAGTCTGAGGCAATCGATCTGCCGACATAGGGGTGATTTTTCCAAAAACCTCATCGAGGACGCCTTCGAGGGTTATCACACCTATTGCCCGTCCGGGCTCATTCAAAACCACGGCAACACTCTGGTTGTTACGGCGGAACTGATGCAGGATTTCTCCCAAAGTACCATTCTGTGTGATAAACCACGGGGAGCGCATATAAGCGTCTACGCGCTCTTCGTCTTCGATACCAACATAGTCACGTACAAGGGCAATACCTACAACATGACTCGGGGAACGGTGGAACACTGGAAGAAATGCCACAGCCGTGCCATGGAGAATCTCGCGAAGACGTCCCACAGTACAGTTGTTAGGAACCGAGAGGGCTTTACCTATAGGCTCCATGACATCTGCAGCAACCTTACTATTAAGTGAAAAGATGTTGCGCGCGATCTCACTCATCTCCCTTGAGGATTCTCCAGGAGCTTCTTCGTCCTGGTCATGCATAATCGTGAGCAGCTCATCGTGCGACAAAAACAGGCGTGTATCGACCTCCTGCCCTCCAGCGATCCGGTTTGCCCAGCGGGTGACCCCTGTAATCACCCAGATCATGGGTGTCATCACCTTGGCGGAAGCATATATTAAAGGCACTCCAAGCATCGATAGATGCTCAGGAGATCTCCGCGCTGCAAAGATAGGGGCGAGCTCAGCGAACACCAACACTAGTATCACCTGCGTGAGAGGCGCCAAATCAGGATGCAGATCTAACGCAGTATAGAGGTGTCGCGAGCACTCAGAACCTATCTGCATGGCAATATTTACGCCTAATAGCGTTGTCCCAAAAAGGCGCGTAGGGTGCTGTAGCAGCCACTTCAACCACGAAGCACGCTGCTGCCCCTTACTCACATAGTACTGGAGGCGCACTTTGTTAAACGAAACGATCGCCATCTCCATGGAGGAATAGAAGCCTTCGGTCATGATAAAGAACAGCGTCAGAAGCGCCCAGAACATCGGTGAGGAGGTCATTTACCACCTCCGTCTTTACCTGTAGACTTCTGCAGATAGCGACTTCCCGGTGACAGACGCCGCACATAAACACGCCGAATTCTGTTGGGTTCCGCAGCAAGAACCTGAAAAAGGAACATGTCAGTCTGATATTTAGTTCCGCTTTTTGGGATATCCCCCATAGCATCGGTAAGCCATCCCCCCAGAGTTACCATGCCGTTAGGGCTGTGGAGAGCGACACCAAAGATCTCTTCAAATTCGGTAAGTTCCAGCTTCCCCGAAGCGATGATGACTTCGTCACCAGCGCGCGTAAATTTGGGTTTATCGTCACGTCTATCGGCGATTTCCCCAATGACAACTTCGACGAGGTCCTCACGTGTAATCACCCCCACAACGGAGCCGTACTCGTCCACGGCAACAGCGAACACTTCGTGTCGGCGCGCGAATTGGCGCATCAGCCGTTTTGCAGGAGTGGTCTCCGGAACATAGAAGGGTTTTGACAAAAACTTCCGCAGGTCTTGTGGAGACTTAATTTCATTGCGGTGAACAAAATATTCGTGGGCACTAAGGATCCCCTGCACGTGCTGGATGCTGCCATCACAGACTGGTAGACGCGTACATTCCTGCTCACCAAAGAGATGATGCAAGCGCTCCAGTGGCTCTTTCACATCGTAAAAGAGAATTTCTTCCCGGGGACGCATTAGCTCCTTAACCTGGCGCTCTTGAAGGTGGAGCACTCCTTGCAGAAGTTTGGCTTCTTCAGAGTTAAGGACTCCCGATTCCTTTGAAGACTGAAGAGCGTGTTGCATTTCGTCACGAGAGAGGTCATCTTCGGGCTTTACAAAGAAAAACATCGTCCTAGATACCGGAGCCGTGATCATCAAGATCAGGTGCCGCAAGGGACGTAATGCCGACGCAACCTTCTGAACGATCGGCGCCATCGCGTAGGCTATGGGCAAGTTGTTTTGGAGCGCAATGTATTTCGGGATGATCTCCCCCAAAAACAGCGCCAACATGAGGGGCACACCGACCTTTAGTAGCCAACTAGCGTCTTCGCCAAAAAGTTTGGACGCACTGTTCTGCAAAAAGATATTTACTGCGATGTTCACCATAAACAGAGTGACAAAAAGCTCGCGCGGCTTCAGGACAAGATCTGCTATTAAGCGTTTACGTGGGTCAGCATCACGTCGCAGACCCCGTACCCTCATTGAGGAAAGCGAGAAGAAGGCGATCTCCGAAGCCGACGACAGCCCCGATATCAACGTGAACAAGATGATGCTAATGACGAGTACAACAACTTCCATAGTATGATGCGTCAGCGCGTCTCCTTAATAGGTGCTAAGAAGACCTTCGTCTGCCCTTCCGGGACAAGCCCCAAGACCTTCATGAGGGTGAGCTCCACCCACTTAGGATCACTGTGGCTGTGAATTTGTAGCTGGAGATCGGCTTGTAAATCAAGAGCCAGCAGCTTCTCGACCTTTAAGGCTTCGAGCTGAGTAAAAAGTACACGGTACTCCCGATCCCGACTACGCAGGACATGCTCGCACGCCCCGTAACAAACCAGAGCACATAGCAGCACCCACCACCAGCTCACAATGAAGCGTTCGCTTCGCTGTAACCACGTAGGCATGTAGGGCTTCGGAGTATGTGTAGTACGTACAGACAAAATATGGCCACGAATGTGGTTACTTCTTAGTGACTTGATTGTGCGCCTACACAGAGATTATTGCAACGCCACGTGCAAGGAAAATTTACGACTGATAAACCGACAGTAAGCAATGGATAGGAAGTCAGGAACAGCAAGAAGAACAGGGCAAAAAGAACAGGAAAAAAGGTAAGCGGAGTCACGCGAGACAGCAGAGCACAGCGATGCTAAGTAAAGGCAGAAAAAACAGGGCAAAAAGAACAGGAAAGGCAGGAAAGGAGGAAGAAGACGAAAAGAATCGGGCACGCACACGGGCACGCACACGGGCACGCACACGGGCACGCACACGGGCACGGAAAAGACGGGATGGACGGGATGGACGGGATGGACGGGATGGACGGGATGGACGGGATGGACGGGATGGACGGGATGGACGGGAAATTTTCGGGTATCACGCGCTGCTTGTCAAGAACCCTTGCACCTATTCTGAGGTCCAACGGACCGCCTTATGATAGCCCCACCCGTGAGGGTGGGGTATAGCGAAAAAAGACCCTGAGGCCTGAAAGGCCGGCTTGTGGCCCCGCGAGCTACGATTTACGGAAGCGCGTAAACAGATAATTTAACGCCCAGTGGGGCCTGCGACAGCAATACCAGATGACCTTCCAAAAAGTGCCGCGTGACATGGCTTTCTGAACTTTTCGCTCGCTAGCTAAAATTTCCATAAGCCACTCTCGATGAAAAGGAAACAACGTGCTGGGTAAACGATCCAACGCAAAAAAAGCGGCATCGCGGCATTCATGCCCCGCCGTCAACACTCCATTTATTTGCTCACAGACAAACACATGAGCATCGCTGGTAAAGCGGTTTATCGACCGATAATGTGCCCCCTCACGGACAACCTGCACCTGAAGTCCTGTCTCCTCATGTGCCTCTCGGCAAGCAGCATCGGCTGCGGATTCGCCGTCATCGATACCTCCTCCTGGAAGCACCCAGACAGGAACATCATCGCGCTGGACAAGCAGCACTTGTGTACGATCAGAATTTAGTACGATTCCGAGGGCGGCGTTTCTCATGTGATCTATTGGGATGTGGCTCAAATTGGAAACGCAATGGTAGCACATATACGGATGTTCTGCACGCTCTATGCTTGCGCGTGTGTGCAGTCAGTGCCGCCGCCTGCTCCTGGAAGCGGTGCTCATGCAACTGTCGATTGTAGACCACAGTATTGCCTGCCCTACAAAAAGCAGCGCAATAACCATAAAAAACGTGCCGCCGTCCGGACCTCGCGAAGACTCGGCAGACAGGGTTTCATCGGCAATGCGGCATATAGCTTCATCGACTTCACTATTTGCCCCTACGACTGGGGGAATCAGCAGACTACTGCATGCTGATACAACTACAAGCCCCGCCACCGTGTTAACGATGGTTTTTGGAACTGCTATGACGTGTGCAACTACATCCATACACCCCTACGAAATCTAAATGTCTTGTGGGGACTATAGCTACGGTGTACGTAGGCGTCAAATCAGTATTTCTCCCACGCTAGCACGCCAAAGAGCCTACTTCTTGCCTCTTTCTTTCCCGTTTACGCGCGGGACCTACGGCGCTGAAGGAACAGGGCGACACCGAGCGTAGTGCCGAGGAGTAGGTATGTAGAAGGTTCTGGAATGGCAGTCGTCAGCACCTGTGCGACGGCTCCTGAACCGGCGAGGTTAACGCGCATCTCGTCATAGGCGCCGCCATCAAACGTCAGCGTTTGCACGCTACCGTTACCTATGGCTGCGATATTGACAGAACCGATGAAGACGTTGTCGTTGTAGAAATCTAAAGTACCGCCTGTCTCTTCAATATCGACAATCACTGTTTCAGCGAAAATTTGGTCATCATCAAATAGGAAGGTAATGATACCTCCGCCGCCCTCGTCGTCGGGTTCAAAGAGAGGAAAGAGGTTGCCATCGCCTCCGGCAAAACCCGTTTCTTGGATGATGAGTAGATTATTGTAGTCGACAGTATTGGTAGGATGCAAGAAGGGGTTAGGAGTCCTAAGGTCAAA
Organism: Chlamydiota bacterium; assembly: GCA_021772415.1. GTDB lineage: Bacteria > Chlamydiota > Chlamydiia > Chlamydiales > JAJFMA01 > JAJFMA01. The sequence continues at coordinate 9,189 of JAJFMA010000168.1, read as the reverse complement.
GTCATCGCCAGTGGGATTATTGGAATCGAAGGCAACGCCGATGTTGGGTCCCCCGCCGAGGTTGTTGACGCTGATGTCCACTCCCCATAGCGCATACTCATTATCGATGACCTGCCCTGGATTGATAGGGTTGCCTTGGGCATCGAAATCAAAGTCGAGCACCAGTGCCGATGCCGGTGCTGCAAAACCTAGCATCAATACTGTAATTAGGGCGTTGATCTTGGTGGACATGAGCACCTCCTGGGTGTGGCTGCTCTACTTTCCTCTATATTGCGCATAATAGTTTTAAAGAGATATCTTTACAAATGTCCGGGTAAAATGCGGAAATTCCCCATGAAAGCGATGGTTTTGGAGCAGTGTGGAAATATCGCCTCGCAACCACTGCAACTTCAAGAACTGGAGCCGCCAGAGCTGAGATCCCGCGAAGTGTTGGTCCGTGTAGAGGCGTGCGGTGTCTGCAGGACGGATCTGCATCTTGTTGAGGGTTAGCTTCCTAACACACGCCTTCCCATTATTCCAGGCCATCAGATTGTGGGTATTGTCGAGCAGGAGGGCCCCGCCTGCGAGCACCTTCGTATTGGAGACCGCGTCGGCGTCGCGTGGCTACGCTTCACCTGCCAACATCCGCGAGGATGGAGCGAACTCATGAAACTCGCGGAAGAGATTCCCATAAAGCCTCGCGTGACGGTTTTTTGGTCTAGAAGAGGCCAACGCAGTGCTATGTCAGTTAAAGGAGGATGCCACGGGCTTATGTTGAAGACAGCGCTGGATAGGTGAAGAGAAGCAGGTGTATTAAATTCAGAGTAAAGTGCGTGAGGATAGATGCTTCAATCCGACGCGCATAGAGGTAAGCGATACCGTAGTAGATTCCTGCTACGGAAGCGAGCGCAATGTAGGCCGGACCTCCCATGTAGTGAGCACATCCGAAGGCGATGCTAGCAAGTACTACGCCTATAAACGGCATGCTTACTATGCGTACCAGAGACCGCTGCAGCAGACCGCGAAATAATGCTTCCTCCGTCACACATGTGATAATCAGGTTACAAGGGATCCAGAGCAACAAGATAGCGGGGAATTTTGGATCCCACGCAATGTATCCTATAAGTGTCCCAACAATAGCGAGAGTTGCCACAGCCAGCAGTGTCATCAACAACCAAGATTTTGGAATGCGGCTGATGGAGTTGTTGCCAGTGTCGGGCATCACCCAAAGTGCCGCCAATACCCATCCTACACAAGCATTGTCATAGTTGAAATAGAGAGTGTAGGGCACGGCGTCGGGAGTGAGTAAATGGCCATCGATAACACGCCAATTATGGAAACCGGGCATAAGATGCGATGTGAGTAGATAGGCAAAGACCGCGAGAGCAACAGCAGCGAAAGGCCAAAGTCTCTTTGGGCAGTGATGGTAGGTGCTATAGGTACTTGCCGCCAAAAGCACAATCCACACTATCCCCAGAGGCAATATACGTCCGCAATAGAGCGATAGCGCAACTGTAGATCCAAACAATACTAAGCGTGTAGGCCACGAGCGGGTAAGCCACAGACTGACTATGGCGAGCATGTGCAGGCCGTAGGCCAGAGCCGATAGTGGGTCTTGTGTGATGATGTCGCGCAAAATGTCCATAGGCTTGGAACTTGTATCATGGCGGTGTGTTCTGGCTCAAGCTTCGTTGGGGTGTTTAGCCACAAATCACACAGGGGCAGGGGGGGGGGATGGAGTGTTGTGGGGACGATGGGGATGGTAGTGTGTGATGGCATTGGGTTTGGGTGACGCACGACAGAATTTACCGCCGACCGCGCCGACCACCGCCGACAACCGCAGACAGACCTATGAGGTTATTAACTTGGCGATTGTATATCCGTTTAGACAGAAAGCGAGAATAGGGCACGACTCATTTTACTTACCCAAAATGGGTTCAAATATAATGAGCTTAGTGCGAGATATGCCCGTCTGCGACTGTCTGCGTCCTCGTCTGCGCGGTCGGCGGTAAATCCTGTTGTGTGCTATCCAAGTCTCCTGCTGCACTCAGCGTTGGTAAAATTCTCCAGTATTTGCTATACTTGCCGTACAAACAAAAACATAAATACCTACAAAGCAAACCCTTATACCCCTATCGTGAAAGACAACTCGCAAACAACTGTCATCGTGGGCATCTCCGGAGGCGTCGACTCGTCGGTCGCGGCGCTACTGCTTAAAGAGCAGGGCTACCACGTCATCGGCCTTTTTATGCGCAACTGGGACGAGGAAGACGGGCAAGGTGCGTGTAAGGCCGAAGAAGACTACAGCGATGCCAGCGAAGTCTGTCATCAGCTTGGTATCGACCACTACACCGTTGACTTCACTAGCGAATACCGCGAACGCGTCTTCGAGGGCTTTGTTGCCGACCTTAAGCGCGGGGTCACACCAAATCCCGACATCTTGTGCAACAGCGAAATCAAATTTGACGTATTCCTTGATAAAGCCCTAGAGCTCGGTGCCGACTTCCTTGCCACAGGCCACTACTGCCGCACAGAAGTCCGCGGCGGAAAGAGCTGCCTGCTGCGCGGCTGCGACAGCAATAAGGACCAAAGCTACTTTCTGCATGCCGTCTCACACGAGAAGCTCGCCAAGGCATTGTTTCCTGTAGGACACCTACCAAAACCTGAAGTGCGTGCTCTAGCAGAGAAAAATGGCCTGGTGACAGCCTCTAAACGCGATAGCACCGGTATCTGCTTCATTGGCAAGCGCAACTTCAAAGAATTCATCAGCCAGTACATCCCAACAGAGAAAGGAGATCTCGTGACTCCTGAAGGCCAGATCGTAGGGCAGCACGACGGCATCGCCTTCTACACTATTGGGCAAAGAAAAGGGCTCGGAATAGGAGGAGAGGGCGATGCGTGGTTTGTCGTGGATAAAGACATCGCCAAAAACCACGTCGTCGTCGTGCAAGGCGGAGAGCATCCCGCCCTCTATGGAAAAGAGCTAGAAGCTACTGACATTTCTTGGGTAGCGGGAGAGCCTCCAGAGCTCCCCTATCGCTGTAGCGCAAAAGTACGCTACAGGCAAGCCGATGTTCCCTGTGTCATTGAATCGTATGAGGACGGGGTCTTGCGTGTCGTCTTTGACGAGCCTGTTAAAGCGATCACCCCTCACCAGTCCGTGGTCCTCTACGACGGCGAGCTATGCCTCGGTGGCGGCATCATCCAGCGTGCGCTATAGCGCTTACTCCCCAGTTCTGCGAGAGTGTATTTTGACCTTTACCCTGGGCTACGCCCGGGGCGATACATCTTGCTGGCCTTTGAGGCCGCCGAACGGATCTGTCTGCACCACGAATAGAACACTGTAAAGCTCACGTTGCACATTTCTTTACACTCTCTGCTGGGCGCTTTCACTAACTTGACGAAAAGGTCACCGGGGGCTTTACTGGTACGTCACCTACGGCCGTTAATGGAGATAGCCACATGTTCCGTCATTCCATCCGCACTCTTACGATCTTGGCCCTAACAGCTTCGCTTCTCACCTCATGTGGCAACAGTGACGACAGTAGACATAGCCGTAGGAAAGGCCCTACAGACAATGTCGTCCGTATCGCATCGAACAGCGAAGCGCACACTCTGGATCCTAGGGGTGCTCGTGTTTTGGCAGCATCGACAACATTAAATTTGATGTTTGAGGGCTTAATGCGTTTGGACAATGACGGTGAGCTAGAGCCTGGCGTTGCGGAAAGTGTGGAGATCAGTCCCAACAGAACGACATACACTTTTCATCTACGAGATAGCCATTGGTCCAATGGGGACCCTGTAACTGCTGAAGATTTTATGTACGCGTGGAAAAGTATGCTAGAGCCCAACTTCCCCGCTCCCAACGCCTTCCAGCTTTACGCTATTAAGAACGCCCGTCAAGCTAAGACAGGAGAAGCATCCGTAGATGCCGTGGGAGTTTCTGCTCCTGACGAGAAGACGTTAGTAGTGGAGCTCGACCAGCCCACCCCCTATTTTCTTGAGCTTACAGCCTTCCACGCGCTGTTCCCAGTAAATCAACATATTGCTAAGAAACACCCCAGCTGGGCTGAAGGGGATTTTGCTCACTTCACATCTAATGGACCTTTTCAGCTAGACCACTGGGCGCACAACGACGAGCTTACCGTCGTAAAAAATGAGAACTACTGGGATGCCGACGCCGTCAAACTATCGGGAGTCACCCTTGTCATTGGCGACGAACACACAGCGTTAGAGCTTTTTGAAAACAACGACTTGGAGTGGACGGGCTCGCCTCTGTCAATCATACCTCCAGATGCCATTGCATCTATGACACAGCAGGATACGTTGGAGGTGGCGCCTGCAGCAGGGACACACTGGCTACGTGTCAATGTCGACGCCAAGCCCTTTGACAATGTGAAGATGCGCAAAGCTCTAAGCCTAGCACTAGACCGACAAGCTCTTGTCGAACATGTCATTCAAGGCAACCAAACACCCGCGATGGGAGTATTACCACCTAATAGCAGATGGCACTCTCCAAACTACTTCGAGGACCACGATGTTGCCTCTGCAAAATTACTGCTGCGCCAGGCACTAGCGGAAATGGGTCTTACACGCGATGAGCTGCCCACAATGACATTGGTATATCGCAACGACGAAAGGCAACACAGGCTGGCACAGACGCTACAGCAGCAGTGGCGCGAAGTTTTGGGGATCATGGTGGAGCTAGAAGCTGTCGAAAACAAGCTACTTTATGAACGCCTCAAAAACCAAGACTACCAGCTTGCCAACGGCTCGTGGTTCGCCGATTTCAGCGATCCCTACAATTTCTTAGCTGTCTTTGATGCCAAGGATAACGGCACCAACAATACCGGATGGGAAAGCAAGAGATACCAGCAGCTACTTGAGCTGTCATCCCTTGCCGCCGATGCCAACAAACGCAAAGTGTTGCTCCTGCAAGCCGAACGTCTACTGATGGATGAAAGTCCTGTGATTCCACTGTTCTTCTACTCGATGAATTTCCGACGTGCCTCGCAGCTACGTGATGTTGGCTTGAGTGATCTAGGAGTCCTCAACTTCAGAAATGCAGAGCTAGTGAGTGAAGAAGATGGGCATAAACGTCCTCATAGCTCTGAATAGAGTGTAAAGAAATAGACGAGCCCTTATGTTTAAGTCATAAGCTTCAAGCAACCAATGATATACACCGATAGCGCGAGTCCTCGAGTGCCATGGAGTGCGTGCGCTCCGCGCCGCCTTTTTTGCGTCGACATGTACCCCACAGACCTATTTTAGTGTTCGTGACTCCTTATTTGGGGATACGAACGATTCCAAAGGGCTTTCTGCCGTACAACGTCGCCAGAATAGCTATCGACATATACTTATGAAGGCACTTTTCATATCTACGAACTCCACAAAGGCGGTGCGGAGTGCCACACTCCATGGCCCTCGCTGCGCTCGCGCTATTATCGCACGTCTCTGATTATTAGCGTCTTATATATAGGACGCAAAGTCGCGGCCATTTCTTTACACTCTCGTAAGGCCGACTCATGGATCCATAAAACGAAGGCGAATAGCCTAGATCGAGGAAACGAGAGCATTTTTACCTTGCAAGAAGCGCAGTATCGACGCACGTGTCAAAGTAACGTGCTTCTCTTTAAAAAAGCGCTTTAGCTGATCATCGAGTGATTGCTTAAAGCTATGAACTGCGGAGCTTGAACTGTGTAGGGGAAGTGCCGCTTCATCAAAGGCCCCTTGAAATCGCGATGTCACATCGTCCCAGTTCAACTTACTCCTGTTAAGATCATCATCGGAGATATCCCACTTCTCTAAAAAGCTACGAATTGCCTCATTAACAGGTGGAGCTCGGTGTGGCCCTGGCATACTAATTAGTGAACCCTGGACGAACTCACTAGACGCGGCATCCATTTCGTATGGGAGAGCGGGAGGTACTAACAAGGCACATTTGGCATCGGCATCTTCAATATTAGGGCTGTTCACTATCAGCGTCAGAAGCGCTTTTTGCGCAGCTTCGGGAAACTCTTTGACTGTAAGCACGTGCTCCAATTGCGCAGCTGTCATTGTGTCTAGAACTAGAATTAGTTGTCTCTTACCTAGGAGTTTGCCTAAACCGGGGATGCCTAACTCGGCGGCAACCTCGTCTTGGTGATGGATAGACTGCGAAGAGCCCAACTGCCCGATCAACCAATTGCTCACAGCCATCCAACGCTCGTCGGAACATTGGACCAATATCTCACGGATGACGTCGGCAGTAGCCCATTGCAAGAGTGCTTCTAGCTCAACATCAAGCAGCTCTTTTGATTGTAACAGTGCACCAAGGGCCGCACGCATATTCCCGATATTACTATTATAGGCCTGCTGCAGCCCCATAGCTACCGCACACGATGACAAGGGACGTGCCAGGGTCTTAATTATCGGCCCTTGTACAAGAGCGTGGTGTGGGGAACAAATTAGAGCGGACACCACTTGAGTGATGCCGCTGTGATCGCGGTCAATGGCCCCATCTAAACATAGTAGGGCTACTTTGACCAATCGCTCATCAGCTTGCGCAAAGAACTGCGTTAAATGGGGGTTCACATAGTCGGGTCCCGAGCTTTCGACGCGTAAACTCACGATCTGCTGAAGAAACAGAGAGAGTGCTTCATCGCTTGTCGACAGCTGCCTAAGAACAGCTCCTATTACCTGTGGCTCCAGCTCTGTATTGCAATCATGTAGTGGATGCACGACAAAGCCCAGTAGCATCCCGAGCTCCTTACGCGAACAGCGCTCTTCCACACAGTCTAGGAAACTGTCCATATGCTCGGGTTGTGCCAAAATAGCCGACACCAAGATCATCGCTTCAGTGAGCTTAGTCCCTGTCAGTTCACTGTTGCGTAGGATATGGCAGATGTCTCCTTTGGAGTATCTGGAAAACAGGATTGTTCGCTGCCAGATTGCGAGATCATCACTAGCAAACTCCCCGTTGGCATCAGGAGCAAAGATGGCGAATTTCCCGACTCTGTCGATAAACGGCCCACACACCGTATTCCACAGCATCCTACCCGCATCTTTGTCGCTCTTGTACACAGCGTTGGCAAACGCCGGTATCGCCAACGGCTTTTCGGCAAGGACCGTCTTAAGCATGAGGTCTACAGCCCTGCCGTGGAGGTTAGCGTTATCTATAGTAGCAAAAAGGCAGGCGACGATACCTTCGGTGGAGATAGACCGAAGGGAAATTCCCACATACTTATCCCACTGACTAGTCGTACAAGTAGACGCCAAACGCTCGAGTGCCTTGTAGTCGCCATCTATGGGCAGAGAGCATCCCTGAATCAAGGCGTCGGAGGCTACTGGGGTCAGCTGACGCAACAACGACGTATGCGCCGATTCATAGGCCTCTGGATATTGCAACAGGCAACAATAGAACGCTGCGAAGCCGTTGGACTGCGTTGCATGCGCGGACTGGGCCATAGACATTAGACGCGACACAAGCAAATCGGTTGGAACAGCCGTAATAAGCAGTTGCATGCGCTTAGCATCCATGCTCCTGTGAGCATCTTGTTCAAAAGCATCCAGAAGCGCCAAAGAAACATCCTGCAGCTCTCCAGAAGTGCCACCGAGTTCTACACAGCGCCAACAGGCTAAACTCACATCCTTTCCGACATCGAATAGAGACTTGGCTAGCGCAGCGGGCGACTTCATGTATAGCAGACGAGCGCCAAGTTCCTGGCCTTCACCTTCGTGCTGCCCGGAGCTGTACCAATCGGTGATTTCCCGGATCAGCGCTACCAAATCGCTTACATCCGGCGAGACCGCATGATGCTGTAAGGCAAGATTCGACAGATTTACATCAGAAGAGAAACGTCTTAAGCCATCCATGACTACCTCCCCTTTTTCGCAAGCTATGCCAGAACGCCTTTTTGATCAAGTTTTTGACCATCGACGACGCACCCAAGACAAAGGCAACATAGAGGAGGGACGTGCAAGGAAGATAAATAGGCTTGTATTTCGCGGTGAGAAGAAAAACCACCAAAGCACAGACTCGACTTTCGGCATTTTTCAACCAGCCATTGCCCAGATAAGAAGATCGTAAATAGCTTTTTTCCTCATGGACCTGTTTTGACAGGGGTGAGGAAAAATATTTTTATTGATAATCAGTAACTTAACATATCGATGAACGTCCGAAAATGTAACATGTGTTTTGCCTGGTTCTGAGGCCCAAAGGGCCAGCTTATGTTAGCCCCACCCGTGAGGGTGGGGTAAAGCAAAAAAGCACTCTGATCCCTCTCAGGGCGTCTTGTGGCCCCATAGGATTAAGGCAACACAAAGCGATGGAAGAAAGAAAACATCTTTTTCTTTGGATCCATGAATCGGGGCCACAAGCCGCCCCAATGGGGCTCAGATTCATTTTATACCGCACCCCACCCTCCCGGGTGGGGCTAACATAAGCTGGCCCTTCTGGCCTCATGAGGGACGTCGTAGCATCTTAAATAATCACGTGTTGATTGGGTGACCTAAGATGTTAACCTATTTTTTTTATGATCAAAATGCCGAAAATCGACCCTGTGTCTTTGTGCCTCGGGGGTTCTTTTTCCGTTGCATGTCCTACAAACCTATTCCGGCTGTAGCTTTGGGCACCATAACACCTAGAAGTCGGCGTGGCCGGGATAGCGTGGGAATGGGGCGATATCGCGGATATTTTCCATGCCTGTGATGAAGCCTACAAGCCTTTCAAAGCCAACACCGTATCCTGAGTGAGGTACGGAGCCATATTTACGCAATTCTAGATACCACCAGTATTCTTCTTTAGGAAGCTGGAGAGCATCGAGCTTGTGCTCGAGGACATCTAGGCGCTCTTCACGCTGGCTGCCCCCAACAATTTCACCGAGTCCAGGAACCAAAATATCCATCGCTGCAACGGTTTTGTCATCCTCGTTGGAGCGCATGTAGAACGCTTTAATGCGCGCAGGGTAGTTCGAGAGAATTACCGGCTTCTTAGCATACTCCTCAGCAAGATAACGCTCATGCTCAGACTGTAGGTCACAGCCCCACTCGACGGGGTACTCAAAGCTCTTGCCTGACTTTTGCAAGATCTCGACAGCTTGAGTATAGGTCATCCGTTCAAATGGTGACGACGCCACATGCTGAAGACGTTCTAGTAGCCCCTTGCTCACCCACTTATCAAAGAACTCCATGTCCTCAGGACAGCGCTCAAGTACGTAGTTGAGGACATAC
>JAJFMA010000167.1 GCA_021772415.1 Chlamydiota bacterium | reverse complement strand
TGTATAGCCCCGGGTGTAGCCCGGGGAAGGTTCAAAATACACTCTGAGCGCTGTAAGTGCGACACATCCATGCGAAACATGTGTCGCACTTACAGCGCTCAAAAGCTTAATTAGCCTACCTGGGGCTACGCCCCAGGCTATACAGGTTACAGCCCTTCGGGCCTCAAAAAGGTAACGTTGCATTTCTTTACACTCTCTACAGGCCTCCGGAGTTTTCTGTGCTTCACCCCACCCTCCCGGGTGGGGCTATCATAGGACGGCCCGTTGGACCTCATAAAAACGTACATGTCTTTGGAACGCCTACCAGGGTGTCAAGAAGCCTCAATATGTTCACTTTTTGAGCCCGAAGGGCGTGCGATGTGCTTTGCACGCCCAATCCATTTTAATTAACCCTTGTGCACCTTTACATCTCAGCGTCTTTGCGTTTCTTTTCGTAAAGGTAGCGGTAGCCTAGTAATTACAGTAAATTGCGCGAACCGCCGCCTTCGACCTTCTTTTATTTTGACTTTATTTATACAAATAAACATAATCGACTTTTTATTTAAAGTATCTAGTAAATGAGTTTAATGTGAACTTGAATCCAGGCGCCATCAATACTAATCCCGAAACAGTTCGAATACGAGTCAACGGTCCGATCACTGGTAGTACAACGGTTGAGCTTCGGCAAGGAGAGTACCCAACCCCCGCAGCCAAACTCCATGTGCTTACATTGATAAAAGCAGTGTTGAAAGGGCTGCAAAATGCTCCGACTGGAAAGGAAAGCGCCCACTTTCAAGCCTGTCTCCTCAAATCCATCGGCGCTCTTGGAATCGCGATAGATGCTATCAAATGCGCAATTCAGCTCACCGAGTCCGAGCCCCTGAATTTTGAATATTCCGAGGAGACTATAGATGATTTGAATGCTTTCCTACTCCAAGAGGCCAAACATCTTTGGGTGCTAACCGATGGCAAGGGGATTCCACAATATGCGAGCAACGCGATTAACGATGCCTACGCATCAATGTATGACTATTTTAGTCATCAAATACAAACGGAGAGTAATTAGCAGCCATGAATCACTATATTGAAACAGCCACAGGTCACATGGAAATTCGCGATCCGTTTGCCGCACAGAATACCCCCGCCCCCGACCCACGGATCACTCGCTTACAGCAAGTCAGGGGTATTCTAGAGCACGTCATTGACGTATTTGAAAAACTCGACCAACAGTACACTGCCTTCACAAACCTGCAAAGCACGGCCATACACTTTGCGCCAGGTTCACTGGGCATCGCTGTGGACATTTTGTCGAATGCTGGCATTACGTCATCGATAGCAGTCGCGCCAAGTGTAGCGATAAGAGTCCGTGAACCGCTTCACTCTGAAGACTTGGTGATTGCTCTAATAATGATCAAATTGCTCTTAGAAGGCATCGTCAACGATCCCAATTCAGGATGCAGCCCACTAGTTAAGGGTCTCATCTCTGACACAGTTAAACAGATTAGCACGGTGGAATTAGCGAACGACTTGTGCGCGCAGCTCCCCCTAAAACCTAAAGACAACGGCTAGCTTTTTGCTTAGCGCTTGCGGGACCGTGAGGGCTTGCGCACTTTCGATGTTTTGGTGGTGTAACGCTCGCGTACTGCTTCGATAGACTTATCTGGGTTTTCGTAGAGCTCGGACTCAAACTGGATAAGATTTTGATGGGTGCGCACATTGGCGACGAAGCCGTTATTTAGTGTCTGAAACTCCTGCAAGCGCTTCTCAATACGCTGCATGACGGGAAGGCTGGGGTCGGCGTCGCCGCCCGACAGCTCGAGATGGAAAGCCGCATCGATTTCCACCAGACGTGCAACGAGGCTATCTTGCTCTTCTTGGAGGGGCGTCAATTCTTCCTGTGTGCATATCTGCGACGACACCTGCTGCAGCTGGCGTGCGTTTGCCACAAGGTTACTAGCGATTGTTTCTAGCTGAAGGAGAAGCTCATCTTGTGTAGCCATCACAGGTCTCCGGGTTATGCCTGTAAAAACCACCATACGAAAAGCCTTTGTAATCGTCTAGTCAATTTCCTTGAATGAAAAGGCATAAACAGGCTAAAAACGGGGTCCGATTTCACCTACAAACATACGGTTACCGCATTATGAAAGGGTTCTGCCCCCTGGCCTCTGGTTCCAAGGGTAACTGCATCTATTTGGGTACTGGCAACACCAAAATCCTCATTGATGCAGGCATCAGCCGCCGAGCCATCCAACGAAAGCTAGGGGAAATCGATGTAGACCTCGAAGACATCGACGCGGTCTTAGTCACCCACGAGCATGGCGACCACATCCAAGGCCTAAAGCTCCTAGCCTACAAAATGGGCATCCCTGTCCTCGCCAATGCCGAAACTGCCAAGGGTATCGTCAACTGCTTCCACGACTGCCCGAAATTTAAAATTTTCTCTACCGGTGAGACCTTTGAATTCGGTGACTTGGAGATTCACCCCTTTTCGATTCAGCACGACACCCTTGATCCTGTGGCGTTTACTATTCGTACGGGAGGTCTCAAAATGGGCTTTTGTGCGGATCTTGGCTTTGCCACAACGCTGGTATCGCGGCAGCTACAAAACTGCGATTACCTTTACTTGGAAGCCAACCACGACCCCCAAATGGTGCAGGCGTGTCCACGGCCTATGATGTACAAACAAAGAGTCTTGGGCCGCTGCGGCCATCTGTCCAACGACGCCTGCGCGGCGCTGCTCCAGCAGGTCTATCACCCTGGCTTAAAACACGTGCACTTAGCTCATCTTTCTGGCGAGTGCAACACACCGGAACTTGCCCTTCAAGTGACGCGCCAAGCCCTTCATGAACTTGGTGCCACCACAGAAGTCAACGTCGCCCCGCAAGAGTGCATCGCCAACGCCATCGCATTCTAACCGTCGACCAGGATTGCCACCTATAAACCCAATTGGCGCCCTATCCTTCCCGTCCAGCTAGGCGAAGCCTTCGTGGTGCGAGCTTCACGACGTCGCTCATAGCGCCAGCTATAGCCAAGGAATGAAGGATCGCAGATCGGAGGTTGCAGCCAGCTAGAATCGAAGGATAGGGCGCCACCAGGTCATAAGTCATCGAGTATCCTGGGTAGGATGGGCCTCGGTATCTGTTCTGTATCAAGACATCGTTAACAACTTGTGTCAGAACATAGGTGACACTTTGATTCACCCACATGGGTAACACTTTTGGCAAGATCAAAGGCACAGATGTCATCAGTATTTAAAACCATTTTAGTTATAGAACGTAAAAACACCCAATTTATTGATTATATGCATGCACTTAAATAAAACTGTTGACCAATAAATCAATTGTTAGTAGAATCGTATCGCAATTGACATTGCGAATAATTATAACAATAATCTTAACTACAAACAGGATGTAATAATGGAAACTTTTGGAATCATACTAAGAAATCTATCGCCACCAATCCCTACCTTAAATGAACTACCTGAATACATCGCCACCAACGTGGTAGAGGACATCAAATGGACGATGGACCTAATCGGAGATATTAGCGACAGCGTCTCTCCTTTCATCGCTACAGTAACTGTTCTTACAGGCATCGTATTGGTTTCCACAACCGCTTGCATAATGTTCCGCAAAACAGCCACAGCTGGTGTACAGCAGCAAGAAGAAGGCCATCAAGAAGCCGCGGTGGCTGCTCCCAAAGTTGACCCTAATGCTGTTGCAGCTCCCGAAGTGCCTGCTGCTCCCGCTGAACCACGAGGCTTAAAAATCGAGAAGCAGTATAGACTGCGAATCGACCAGATGATCGAGGAGGCCTTCCAGCCTTGGGGAAACAGAGGCGACATGCTGAACCAGGCACTCATATTTATTCTACAGGCTGTGTCACCACAGGCTAACATCAATATCCACCAAAGCGTAATCACAACTCTGCCAGAGAGCGAGCAAGATCTATTCAGACGAAAAGAATTTTTGGATTACGAAGAAGGCAAGCAACTAGGTGAGATACAAAGCCGCATAGAGCCTGACATCTACAATTGCCGCTGTGCTGCTGGGTGGAGAGCTCTAGAGCAACTACTGGCAAACGACAACGCCCCGGAGTTTGTCATCGACGACGTGACTTATTCGAGTCGATATATCCTCGACCAAGCCCGTGAGGGCGGTGGTACTCACTGGAAACGCACGATTCGGACCATCAAACAAGGAAACCGGTTTCTCCAAAACCCGTAACCTGTGACTATATCTGCAGCCAAAAGAAGTCTGACGCTTTCTGAGCAATGCAGATACGACTTGTGGCGTGTGCACCTCCATGCGGAGCTGCTACACGCCATTTTCAGGTCCGAAGAGAGTGTCAAGAAATAGGCACAAGGTTCCTTTTTGAGGCCCGAAGGACTGGCCACCTGTATAGCCTGGGGTGTAGCCCCAGGTAGGCTAATCAATCATCGGAGCGCTGTAAGTGCGACACATGTTTCGTGTAAATATGTCGCACTTACAGTGCTCAGAAGATGTTTTTACAGTTCCCCGGGCTACGCCCGGGGCTATATAGGTTGTCAGCCCTTCGGGCCTCAGGATGGATTTCTTTCCAAAACAAATAGACGGCTGCGAAGCCGACCTCATCCATTTCTTTACACATTCGAAGGAGCGACAGGAGATGCTAGGGCTGTTTAAATTTGTGCTGCTCTTTCAGAGCTCAGACATTTCGCCAAGACACCTAGGGCTGACGCCCTAGGCTGTAAAGCTGTCGGGGGTTCTCCCCTAAGAAAAACGGGTACAGCGGAGCTCTCGTCCGACCTCCGGAACTCTGTGGCTCGGTGGTGATTTTCTACTAGTTGTCTTTGAAGAAGCCCTTAAGCTTGTCTAGGAAGCCCTTGTTATGGGGAAGATTCGCTGGCCCTTCAAGCTCGGCGAACTCGCGCAGAAGGTCTTTCTGCTTACCGGAAAGCTTAGTGGGGGTTTCGACGATGACACGCACAAGGAGGTCCCCCTTGCCACGTCCATGGACATTGGGGAAGCCTTCGCCTTTAATGCGGAAGACTTTGCCACTCTGCGTCCCTTCAGGAATCGTGATGCGGCACGAACGGTTGAATACCGACGGCACATCCTTCTTACAGCCCAAAGCCGCTTCAGCAAAGCTCACAGGCAGCGACAAGAGCACGTCGTTGCCTTCACGCTCAAACACCTCGTGGGGCTCGACTTGAATGAAAATATAAAGGTCACCAGAAGGGCCTCCACTGTGACCGGAATCGCCATAGCCCGCCATCTTCAGACGCATACCAGTATCGACACCCGGAGGGATGCCTACCTTCACACGCTGCTTTTCTTTTACAACGCCGCGACCGCGGCATCCTGAGCAGGGATCAGTGATGATCTGGCCCTCGCCCTGGCACTGCGGGCAGGTCATCGACATGCTAAAGAAGCCGCGCTGCTCAAAAACCTGGCCATTGCCACCGCACTGATTACAGGCTTTGACCCCGTCAGCGCCTTTAGACCCTTTGCCTCCACAGTCCCCACAGGAGACTAGATTGGAGATCTGCAGCTCCTTCTCGACGCCAGTGGCAGCCTCTTCAAAGCTGACCTTAAGATTTACACGCTTACTCGCACCTTGGCGCGCCATACGCATCGACGAAGGATCGCCTGAAGCTCCAAAACCTCCACCGAAGAAACTCTCGAAAATCGACTCTCCCCCACCGCCGCCAAAAGCATCCATGAAAGTGCGCAAAGCATCTTCCATGCTAGCAAAGCCAGGGCCGCCGGCACCTGCCCCGCCACCAGCAAAGCCACCAAGGCCTTCTTTACCGTAGCGGTCGTACACCTGACGCTTGTTTTCGTCGCTTAAGACTTCGTAGGCTTCCGAAATCTCCTTAAAACGACCTTCAGCGTCGGCGTCACCAGGATTTTTGTCGGGGTGAAATTGAATAGCCTTCTTGCGATAGGCCTTCTTAATTTCTTCGGGAGTTGCCGTCTTGGGCACTTCTAATGTGTCGTAATAATCAGCCATGGAGACCCCTTTCTAGGTGGCACAAGTTCCGGGCATGGCGCTTAGTAAAGGGGAGACAACGAAAGTGCTGTCCCGCCGAAGCAAGCTTTAGCCGATATTAGCGTAATAGCGGAAGTAATAGGTGTCTGAAACGCAGACAAGCGCCGCAGCGAGCCCATAAGACTCGCAAGGCGCCTACCTTAGCGTGTTCGCTTGTATTTTTGCGCGGCTTTGGACTTAGCACGCTTCTTAATAGAAGGCTTTAGATAGAAACGGTGTGCCTTGACGGCTTTCATCACCCCTTCTTTATCTAAGCGCTTCTTGAGAAGACGTAGTGCCTTGTCGACAGAATCGCCGGATCGCAGTCGTACTTGTGTCATCCAATCACTTCCCGATGAAAACGTTTACGCTCATCCTTTATATGCCGCCACTGGCAGTAGTCCCACGACCAAAGACAGTGTTTTCCTTTTAAGGCTGCGGCGGATACGTAATATCGTAGCAAACGCACCCATATAGTGCAAGTCCCAGGGGAGCTTCTCCCTAGGGAAGCCATACTTTTCGCCGACCACAGTGTATTCCTTCCCATATCTTGCTACTTCCTACCCATGCGCTACCTCAACCCAGCTAAGTAAGCGTCGCGATAGTGCTGTTCACAGAACATAAAGACACCTTCCTCTCATTGCTTGCCTAACGATCAAGATCCAGGCCAAACCGGGAAACCTACCACAGAGCCCACAGCGCACACCGAGACGGAAGAGCTGCCTCTTTTCATTTTCTCTGTGGTCTCTGTGGTCTCTGCGGTGAATCTTTCGACTGTGGAGCATTCATTCTTCTTTGATAATCAAGGCTATATGAGAACCTAGTTGGAAGGTCAACAAGATGAGTCCCAACAATCTCTTTCGTCTTCTTCTTGATAACATTGGAAGGTTCAAACAGGGCAACTGTCCAAGAGTGACAGCACCAACTAAGACCCGGATTGTCTCAATATCCTTCATAGCAACGTCACGAAAATCAAAGCACAACCAATACAAGGTTCCTATAATAAGCATTACACAAAAACAAAAGAATTAACTAAGTTTGACATAAATTAACCTGACATATACAATCACAGCTTGGTAAAACAAAAAGCTCCCTCCTCTCCATTTCCGGAAGTGGCCTTACGGCCTCTTCCGGTTTTTTTATATCACCTGACCTCTCACTCAAGCTTCCATTAAACTACGGACTTGGTTATGCTAGTCTTTATTTAAGGTAAGTTTACAAATTTTAAACACCTAACACTTAGAGCCATTCATTCATCTCGCCTACCCTTATTCGATGACTGAAGGGCCGTAGCTACACAAGACTCAAGGAGTTGTCACAGAATATGGATGATTTTAACGATCTATTTGGCGCATTCCCGCCAGCCTCTCTAAAGTTTCCTTTCCTCCCTCCTCCCGCTGGCGACACAAGTTCCTGCAAAGCTGAGTTCCACGACATTACCAACGTGTCCACTATTGAAGCGTTTGCTAGAAAACGTTTGACTACAGAACCCGATTCACTATCCCAGTTTTCGTCAAAACGCAAGCATCCAACAGCACAACCACTGAATACCACACTACAACAATACTGGTTCGAAGTGCCTACACAAACTAGCAGTAAGGAAATGCACTGTGACGCCAACAAGCGACAGCGACGAACAGTCTATTCATCTACTACAACCACCTCATCCAGCACACCTCGCGCCGAGCTCATTGCTCCCTATCTTGTCCCAGATCTATCGGGCACTCCATGCTGGCACTTCAATGGAAAAGAGTGGCCCTATAATAAATTTGCTCAGGGACGCATACATTATGTTGCAGAGTTCACCGGTCCATCGCGAGATCTCGATCTAGGCCTAGAAGGACCGTATGCTGCTCCCAAAACTGATGACGTCATCATTAAGTGGCTACGCCCCGACACTAAAAGCAAAAATAAGCACACTCTCAACGGCCTCCATAAACAAGATGCCGAAGACCTGCGGGCTTACGACTACTACGACACTATTGGCATGCCACAACCCGAAGTCTATTTACGCCCAGACCAGCTAGACCCTAAAGATCTGAGCCAGACCAATGGCGGCATTTGGGTCATGGAACGCATTCCTACCGATGTGGGTTCTATCGTGGACACCTGGCAGGCCGTCGAAAGCATGGACGACATCTCCTCCGAGGGCATGAAGCTCTTGCTTTGGGTGAAAGGTTGGGTTGAGCAGTATGCCGAGCACGCTGCTGAAACCGACACGGCCCTACTCGACAGTTTCCGCCCGGAAAACGTGATGCTAAGGGAAGACGGCTCGCCGTGTTTAGTCGACAGCTCTCTACCTCCTAAAAAGGGCTTTGCTTCCAGGCTGTGGTGGAACATGAAAAACTGGTCTATGGGCAACGAAGTCGTCTACAACTGGCTCGTTGATGTCCCTAACTTCTCTAGGCCTGACGGCTCGGAATTTGTTCTAAAGGACGAGCTTGCACATTTGGTGGCTAAAGACAAAGCGAACAATGGCGGCGAATTCCCTCCTAGCAAACGACAAAAAGACGGCAAGGCGGCCCCTGTCTAACGACGACCTAGACTAGACAACCAACAGGAGCAGCCTACATCGAAAAGTCCGCGCTGCACAAAGCAAGCTTTTCTCCCTAACGTACCAAGCGGCTCGTTATATCTCACGATAGAAACGCAAAGAGGCTCCTTATGCCTTAAAGTGGACCCCATGCCGGTGAATTCAAGAGTTACTTGTGTTACCGAATTACACCACTTCTCTTTGTGCCTCTGTGACTTAGCGTCTTTGCGTTTCTTTTCGTGCAGATAACAGTAGCCTCAGGCCCTTTTTGCGCTAAGCGGCTCGCTATTATCTCACGATAGAAACACACTTGACAGCGGAGCTTGCGATGCTAAGGGCAAAGTTGGGAAGACGCAAAGAGGCTCCTTATGCCTTAAAGTGGACCCCATGCAGGTGAATTCAAGAGCTACTTGTGTTACCGAACTGTACCACTTCTCTCTGCGCCTCTGTGACTTAGCGTCTTTGCGTTTCTTTTCGTGCAGATAACAGTAGCCTCAGGCCCTTTTTGCGCTAAGCGGCTCGCTATTATCTCACGATAGAAACGCACTTGACAGCGGAGCTTGCGATGCTAAGGGCAAAGTTGGGAAGTCGCAAAGAGGCTCCCTATGCCTTAAAGGGGACCCCATGTAGGTGAATTCAAGAGTTACTTGTGCTACCGAACTACACCACTTCTCTTTACACCTCTGCGACTTAGCGTCTTAGCATCGCAAGCTCCGCTGTCAAGTGCGTTTCTTTTCGTGCAGGTGGCAGTAGGCTCTTAGATAAACACAATAAAATACAATTTTCTATTGTTTTATCGGTTTTATTTAATTACAACATATCATATAATTTATACCTTGATGGAATATAGTATAATTAAATACAAAAGGAACTAATCATGGAAAAACTAACTCCTAATTCGGATTTAGAGACACTTGCACGCGCAGCGGCGGGCATGTCACTTGAGGATGGCTCACCAGGTGCAGCGAAGCCAGGTCCTCGAATCACCACGACACCCATCCGTCCAACTTCGCGCACGCCAAATGAGCAACCACCTAAGTTCTCAACAACAATTGGCTCCGCACAAAGCTCTCGAGTCTACGCGCAAATCAACGCCTGCATGCAAAGCCTCCCATAAAACGGCAGGCAAGTATAGAACGTAAGATCCCGTTCTATTGGTGAGCAAATGACGAGCCGAGAGATCAGAGGACCTACTCCTTCAACACCTGGACTTAAAGCGTCTTATGTCATAAACTTAGGCGTAAAAGACGCAGGTATTCGTTATGTTTGAAGAGCTTGAAGACGCGACCTTTCCTAAACGTGAGGAGAAGGTGCTGGCGTTTTGGCAAAACGAGAAGATCTTCGAAAAATCCGTTGAGCAGAGGCGTAAACACGCGCTCTTTAGCTTCTATGACGGCCCTCCTTTTGCGACAGGTTTGCCGCATTACGGGCACCTGCTTGCCGGCACGATCAAAGACGTCATCCCCCGCTATAAAACGATGAAGGGCTTCTGTGTCCCGCGGCGCTTCGGCTGGGACTGCCACGGCATCCCCGTCGAGAGTCAGATCGAGAAAAAACACAAGCTCTCGGGGGCGCCCTCCATCGAAGCCTTTGGCATCGCCAACTTCAACGAAGAGTGCCGTAAGATCGTCGACAAGTACGCAAACGAATGGAAAGACACCGTTTTGCGTATGGGGCGATGGGTGGATTTTGACAATGTCTACCGCACCATGGACCCGACCTTCATGGAGTCGGTCTGGTGGGTCTTTAAGCAGCTATTCGACAAAGGGCTCGTTTACCAAGGCTATAAGGTCATGCCCTATTCGGCGGCTCTTGGAACACCTCTATCGAATTTCGAAGCAGGCGAAAACTACAAAGACGTCGACGACCCCGCCCTTACCGTAGCCTTTACCCTTGTCGATGACCCAAATACGGCTATCCTTGCGTGGACGACGACACCATGGACACTTGTCTCCAACTTAGCCCTGATGGTGCAGCCTGAGGCCGAGTACGTCAAAGTTCATGACACCACAAGTGGGCGCCACTACATTTTGGCTAAAGCACTCCTAAAGTCGCTCTATCCAAAAGGTAAAGGTTTTGAAGAGCTCGAAACCTTCCCTGGCAGTAAACTCGTTGGCGTCCGCTATAAGCCACTATTCGACTATTTTGCCGACAGAGCGGAGCAGGGAGCCTTTCAGGTGCTTGCTGAGGAGACCGTCTCTATGGACGAAGGGACTGGTGTCGTCCATTGCGCTCCAGGCTTCGGCGAGGTGGATTTCTACGCTGCAAAAGCCGCTGGAATCGAGCTCGTATGCCCCGTAGGCACCAATGGACAGTTCACCGATGAAGTTTCTGAGTATACTGGACTGTTTGTCAAAGATGCCGACAAAGACATCATCAAGCGCCTCAAAGCGCAAGGATGCGTTGTCCACCACGCGACGATTCGCCACCGCTACCCCTACTGTCCGCGATCCAACACTCCCCTCATCTACCGTGCAGTGACCTCTTGGTTTGTCGCGGTGGAGAAAATTAAAGAGCGCATGGTGGAGCACAACAGCACTATCCACTGGACACCCGAAAGCATCAAACACAAGCGCTTCGGAAATTGGCTCGCCGGTGCCCGCGACTGGGCCATCAGCCGTAGCCGCTACTGGGGGACACCTATACCGCTGTGGCGCTCCGACGACGGAGATCTGATCGCCATAGGAAGCGTCGCTGAGCTTGAAAAGCTCACTGGCGCCAAAGTCACAGACTTGCATAGACATTTTATCGACGACCTCGTCATTGAAAGAGATGGGAAGAAATACCACCGCATCCAGGGCGTCTTCGACTGCTGGTTTGAGTCGGGATCGATGCCCTACGCTCAGGTGCACTACCCCTTTGAGAACGAAGATAAATTCAAAGAGCGCTTTCCCGCAGATTTCATTGCCGAAGGCCTTGACCAGACGCGTGGGTGGTTTTACACTCTAACGATACTGTCGACGATACTCTTCGATAAGCCCGCATTTAAGAACGTCGTCGTCAACGGCATTTTGCTCGCCGAAGATGGCCAGAAAATGTCCAAGAGCTTACAGAACTACCCCGACCCGATGACCGTCGTCGACAAATACGGCGCCGATGCCATCAGGCTCTACATGCTGCACAGCCCCGCCGTCCGCGGCGACGATTTGGCCTTTGCGGAAAAAGGTGTCGAACTGGTCTTGCGCCAGATCATGATCCCATGGTGGAACGCGTATAGCTTCTTCATCACCTACGCACGCCTCTACAAATGGGAAGCTAAAGAGTGCGCTCCCGAGCGCGAAATCGACCGCTGGATACTTTCGCAGCTACATAAACTCATCCACGATGTCGAACAAGGCATGGACGCCTACGATCTAAGTAAAGCCGTAGAACCTCTGGTGGGCTTTGTCGACCAGCTTACCAACTGGTACATCCGTCGCTCACGTCGCCGCTTCTGGGAGCACGAAGACTCCCCCGACCGCAATCAGGCTTTCAGCACGCTATACCAAGTGCTACTCACCCTGACACAGCTTGGGGCGCCATTCATCCCCTTCTTTACCGAAACGATGTATCGAAATCTAAAGCAAGAGTCGATGCCAGAGTCCGTACACCTGTGCGACTTCCCAACATACCGCGAAGACCTTCGCGATCACAGTCTGGAAGCATCTATGGCAGCGGTACAAACGGCCGTTAGCTTGGGGCATGCACTCCGCAAAGAACACAAACTCAAAGTGCGCCAGCCCCTGTCTACCGCCCACGTAGTTTCTGGAGACATAGACACACTCAATGCCCTACGTGAGCACGGCGAGCTTATCGCCGAAGAACTCAACGTCAAACACGTGCAGTTCGGAGACAAAGAGCAGGAGTTCGTCAGCCTACAAGCCAAACCCAATTTCCGTATTCTAGGGAAAAAAATCGGCAAGCTACTGCCCAAAGCGCAGAAGGTGATCTCTAGCTTCGACCGCGCGATGCTCTCGAAGCTCATGGACGGTGAGCCCGTCGACATTAGCGTAGAAGGCCAAGCCATCACACTCGAGGGTGAAGATGTCGATGTCGAGCGCCAGGTCAGAGAAGGGCTTGCCGCTGCAAACAGTGGAAAAATCACGATCGCTCTCGAGACAGCACTGAGTGAAGAGCTACTCATCGAGGGACTTGCACGCGAAGTCGTCAACAAAGTCAACACCATGCGCCGCGACGCAGGACTCGATGTCGCCGACCGCATACAGCTAGTTGTAGACAGTTCAGAGCGTGTTAAATCATGCTTCGAGGTACATGG
Organism: Chlamydiota bacterium; assembly: GCA_021772415.1. Lineage (GTDB taxonomy): Bacteria > Chlamydiota > Chlamydiia > Chlamydiales > JAJFMA01 > JAJFMA01. The sequence continues at coordinate 2,879 of JAJFMA010000167.1, read as the reverse complement.
CGACTACATCCGCCACGAGGTTTTGGCCGTCGATGTCGTATTCACAGAAGCTCCCGAAGGCACCGAATGGGACCTCAACGGCGAGGCCGCCAAACTCTCGATTGCCAAAACAGCGAAGGTATAATGCACGCTAAGTTAGGCAAAAACGTCCGCGGGGTGATCTTCGATCTTGATGGCACCCTCGTCGACACCATGCCCCTACATCGCTTAGCGTGGGATATCCTCGCTGACAAGCATGGTCTCGCATTCGATGCGGACACGCTCATCGCCGCTAACGGTAAAACTACCATCTCTCACATCCGCGACGTCTTCAAATGGACCGACGACCCCGAAAAAATTCAAATGCTCGCTAGCGACAAACGCCACATCTTTGCACAGCTTGTCCAAGAGCGCGGCGTCGAAGCCATCGAGGGCTTACATGGGTTCCTAGAGAGCCTCAGGAAACTCGCGATTCCCACAGCGGTAGGGACGTCGGCGCCCCGAGAAAACGTTGCGCTGCTTCTGGAAAAAGCCCGTGTCAGCCACAAGTTCCAAGCAATCGTTGGGGCTCAAGACGTCACCAACGGAAAGCCTCATCCGGAGGTTTTCCTCAATGGTGCTTTAGGTCTTGGCGTAGATCCAGCGCATTGTGTCGTCTTCGAAGATGCCGCCACAGGTATTGCTGCCGGCAAAGCGGCAGGCATGCGGGTCATCGCACTGACGACGACACACACACCCGAACAGCTTCAACAGGCCGACCACGTCATCGACAGCTACTTAGAGCTTATTCAATCCCTGAATCCAGATTGACACCCGAATCTTAGACTGGTTCGTGGTAAACGGGTCTTTATCTAGTAATTTTGCTGGCCGTTACTACAGCTTTTTTTTCTTAGTTTATACTACGGTCTTGATCCTCTCTTCTTCTTCCTTCGTTCCTGCTAAATCCGAAAACGCAGGAAAAGAGGAAAGACAGGAAAGCTAACAGGCCACAGTTCCCGTTGCCTTCTTCCTCTTCTTCCTCCATTCCTGTTAAATCCGAAAACGCAGGAAGAGAGGAAAGACAGGAAAGCTAACAGGCCACAGCTCCCGTTGCCTTCTTCCTCTTCTTCCTCCATTCCTGCTAAATCTGAAAAACAGGAAAAGAGGAAAGACAGGAAAGCTAACAGGCCACAGCTCCTGTTGCCTTCATTCCTGTTAAATCTCAAAAAACAATGATAAAGACAAAGCGTCAGCAAAGAACATAGTATTCGTCCTACGCTGCCGTGCGGTGGCGCCAGCGGTAGATGAAGAAGGCTAGAGCGGCGCAGAGCCAGGTAAACCCCCAGACGATAGCACGTGGAAGCGTTGCCCAAGGGTATGGAGCCTGATTTGGCGCTCCCCAACGTTGCCCTGTAGGCCACAGGATGTAGCTTGGCGCCCCCTGCAAATTCTCTTCGGGGACGAAACCAAAATAGCGGCTATCGGCTGAGCGCGCGTGGTTGTCACCAAGAACGAAGTACTGCCTTTCTGGGACCTTTAAACCGAAAGCATACATAAACCCCTTATCGATACGTCCCTTGCGAATTGGGGAGCCGTGGTCGACAAAAGCCACATAAGGCTTCTCTTGTGGAGAACGCCGCTGCCGCTCCATTTCCTGGGCTAAAAACAGCTGCATCGTCGGCTCCTTCCCCTTCACTATGGGCTGCCCCATCACATAGAGGTCGCCGTCACGGAAATAGGCGTAGCGCGAAGGAAAATTCACCTGACGTGCTTTTTGAGGAGCGAAATTGTCATCGAGCTCAATGCCCAAATTAAAGAGACGCTGCACACTCGCCGGTGTCCTCTTATAGAGAGGATGCTCTTTAGGCAGTTCACGCAGGCGCCCTGTCCAGTCAACCTCGTAAGCAATACCGTTGTACATCTCGTATGTGCCATCGGGAACCTTGCTAAACAGAGGGCTACTTGTCTTTAGGCGGCTCCCTTCCATGCTATAAGGTGATGCGCGCCCGTCCTTGACGACGAAGCGGGACGTGTACATCGTCTCCATAAGACGACGAAGATGAGGGTCTCTAAGCGGCACTACAGTAATCTGTGGGGTGAGCATCAAACGAATTTTGTCGTCCTCACCCTGCTGAAAACGCGGAGCTGGGTTACTCAGATTTGGGCTATGACGAAGTTCTAAGTAGAGAATAGCATCTTCTAAGGCATCGGGGTCAACACCAGAAAGCTCTCGCACTTGACCTTTGGTAAGAAGGCGCGCCATCGCAAAATTGCGCATCCCCCAGTGGTCACTAAAGGTTTGCACGGTGTCGTGAATACGCCTCTGCGCCGAGGGATTGTCCTCGATCCAATTTCTGCCATCGTAGATTTGCCCTTCCAAAGCCCCATACCCCTTTAGTATGAGCTTACCAATAGGCTGGTTCATATGGCGAAGGTCTATCTCATGAACAAGATTGCTGCCTTCTGCCGCAGCCGTCGCAATGCGCCCCTCAAAGCTGCTAAAGGGAATATGTTCAAGGTCTTTCATCCACGGCTGGTCGAATTCGGCAGAGATATCTCTTCCCTCTTTGTCGATGCCATAAATACGGCCGCCGTAAAAATAGAGAATATCCCCTGGCTTACCTATAAGGCGCTTGATGTAACGTTTTTTAGCGGGAAGGGCGCCAAACAGGCGGGTGTTGGTGTCAGGCAAATCAATGCCATCGCCGGACCAAACTACAACACCGGTACGTTGGATAAGGTTCGGATCAAAGAGCAGGTGGTCGGTCTGCATGGGAGCGTTAAGGCCAAAAACTGTCTTACTGACTACTAAGTGATCCTGCTCACGGAAGGTAGGCCGCATGGATCCTGTGGGGATTTTGTAGAACTCAAACCAACACTGACGCACAAGCACGGCACTACAGACTATCAACACAAAGGTC
>JAJFMA010000166.1 GCA_021772415.1 Chlamydiota bacterium | reverse complement strand
CCGGCGTCTGTCATATATTCGACTCCAGGGCCTACAACGACAGGGCCTAAGGGCCTAAAAAAGTTGATGTTGGGTTGGACGATGAAATCCATGTGCCCGTTGATTGTGTCACCGACAAGGGTAGCTTGTGCCGGAGTAGTCATCATCATGGCAGAGCTAAAAGCTGCTACTGCCACAAGACTCAGTAAACATAATTTATTAAACATAAAACCCACTCTATTAGCGTGTTAAAATATTATAAAATCCAAACATTCCATTAACTAAGTATACCTATGTCGATATATAAAATTAAATATTTAATTTATAATTATGTTTAACTCGCGGATACCCAACAGGTTGTGTTTGATCCACTACGGAGAACGGAGTGTGTTATTTCCAATTGCATTGCAGAGACGGCGGAAAATGAGCTTATGAACGGGGAACAGGCTATACCAGTAGAGGCGCCCCAGGATACCTTTGGGCCGGAAAGTTGCGGTTTGGGTGATTACGGTTTCTGAGGTATCGCCCGAAACCCTCCATTCAAGCCACGCTTCTCCGGGCAGGCGCATTTCGGCGTACAGCAGCAAGTGCCCTTCGGTCCGATCTGCGGTGAGTACCCGCCAGAAATCGAGAGCATCGCCGCTATGGAGACGTGTAGGATGTGTACGGCCGCGGCGTAGCCCAACCCCTCCAACGAGACGGTCAAGCCATCCCCGTAGTGTCCATGCCCAGTTCATGCTGTACCATCCATGTTCGCCACCAATTTGCCACAGACGGTCCAGAACCTCCTCTTTTGGTGCCCTGTAGTGGCCCTTGCAGGCTTCTTGAAGACAACCGTATTGAGGGACCTCTATATACTCACGTAGGGAGGGTTGTAGGTCGCTGCGGATAAGGGCATCTTTCCAACTGGAAACGACGGCGTTTTGTTCAATTTTTTCGAATGCACGTTCTATGGCGCTTTTAAAGTCGAGGCATTGGTGAGGAAGAACTTTTTGGATTGCGTGTTCATGACACACCGCGTTTGTTTTGAGACTGCTCACCAGCGCCCGTGCTATTGAAAAGTTCACAGACGTGATCAGAAAGAGCCATAGGCTGGACAGGTGGGGCGTAAGTACGGGTACAGGAATGATCCAGCGGCGTAGCTTACGTGTCTTTGCGAATTGCAGAAGCATGTCGCGGTATGTGAGTACGTCGGGACCGCCAATTTCAAAACTTTTGCCTAGGCAGGCGGTTTGGGCGATGACTCCTCGGAGATAAAAGAGCACGTCGGCGATGCCGATAGGTTGGCAGCGGGAGTAAACCCAGCGTGGGGCAATCATGATGGGGAGTTTTTCTACTAGGTCTCGCATGATTTCGAAGGATGCGCTGCCCGACCCAACGATAATACCAGCGCGCAGTACGGTAACAGGGATTGGGCTGGAGCGCAAAATATCTTCGACATGGTGGCGAGAGGCCATATGCTCCGATACATCAGCATCGTGGCACAGACCGCTGAGGTAGATGATCTGTTTTAGTGTGCTGTCTCTTACAGCTGCCACAAAGTTCTGGGCACACTTTTCTTCGGAGTCGGAAAATCCTGTCGCTTGTTCGCCCATCGAATGTACGAGGTAGTAGGCGACATCTAAGTCTTTGGGGATCTCAGCGAGGGACTCAGGTTTGAGCAGGTCGCCTTCAACAACGCGAATGTTACCTTCAAGGTGCTCGGGGACATCAAGGCGTTGCGCGCTGCGGACAAGTGCAACGATCTCGTGACCGTCTTCAGCGAGCACCGCTAAAATCCGTGCTCCAATATAGCCTGTGGCACCTGTGAGAAGGATTTTCATGCTGCGCCCTTCAAAACTGTAAAGAAGTCGACGGGGTAGGCTTCGCAGTAGTCGCCTTGTTTCAAAAAGAAATCCGTCCTAAGGCCCGAAGGGCTGACAATCTGTATAGCCCCGGGTGTAGCCCGGGGAAGGTCCAAAATACACTCTAAGCCCTGTAGGGGCGACATATTAACACGAAATATATGTCGCACTTACAGCGCTCCGGTGATTGATTTGCCTACCTGGGGCTACACCCCAGGCTATGCAGGTTGCCAGCCCTTCGGGCCTCAAAAAGGGGCCTTGCGGCTATGTTTTAACACTCTCTTCTTGCTGTAAAGCGTTTTGCCCTTTGCGCTTTCTAGTCTTATTACATCACCTCAGCGGCGAGGGCTGCGAGTTCGGAGCGTTCCGTTTTATCGAGGTAAATCTGCCCAAAAATGGGATAGTCACTAAAGCTTGCGACGGTGTAAGTGAGGCCGTTGGAGTCCTTATCTAGGTAAGGATTATCGATTTGCGTAGGGTCCCCAGTGAGAATCACTTTGGTGCCCTCTCCGGCACGAGATATAATGGTCTTCACTTCGTGGGGAGTGAGGTTTTGGGCCTCATCGATAATGAAATACTGTTTAGGAATGGAGCGCCCTCGGATGTAGGTAACGGCCTCCATTTCAAGCTTTTTGCTGTCTAGCACCCAGCGCAGTGTTTCGTTGGACTCGTGCCCAGCGCTTTCGCAGACGAATTCCAAATTGTCATAGATCGGCTGCATCCAGTGGAAGAGTTTCTCTTCTTTAGTCCCAGGGAGATAGCCAATGTCACGGCCGAGTGGAACGATCGGGCGGCTCACAAGGATACGCGAGTAGATGCCATCGTCGAAAACTTTGCGTAGCCCACAAGCAAGGGCAAGAAGTGTTTTACCAGTGCCTGCAGGCCCCATGAGTGTGACGAGGTTAATGTCGTCGCGCAGCAGCAGGTCGATGGCGCAGCGCTGCTCGACATTACGCGCAGAGATCCCCCAGATGTCGCGTGGAGGGGGCAGCACTTCTAAACGCTTTGTAGTGTGATTGTATTTGGCAATAGCTTCGCTGGGTCCGGGGGCTTTAAGGGAGCAGTACTCGTTGGGGCGGAGTTCTCCGTCGGGTGATTCTATGCTTCCATCTTTAAAGAAGCGGTCGATAAGGGGCTTGTCGACATCTACAACACGGAATCCACGGTAGATGTCTTCGAAGGAGAAACGCAAGTTGCGATAGTCTTGAGCTTCGAGACCAACACCTTCGGCTTTTAGGCGCGCAGCAAAATCTTTAGAGACAAAGACGACTTGCTTGCCTTTCTCTTGCACCCACATCGCCGCCATAATAATACGGTTGTCGGCGACAGTGAGAGCAAAGTTGGCGTCGTAGTCCGTTTTGATTTCGACTTGCAAGCGCACAGTGGATCCGTTGGGAAGCTTAATACCTTGGCTTAGATCGCCCTGATGACTTAAGCGCAGCTTATCCAAGTAGCGAATGACCGCCCGCGAGTTGCGGCCTACCTCATTAGGGAAGCGCTTGAGATTGTCGAGCTCCTCGAGAACCGCGATAGGGAGAATGACTTCGTGGCGAGGGAATTTTTCGATCGCTTCTGGGTCATGGAGAAGAACGTTTGTGTCGAGTATGAAACACTTCTGGCTCACAGGCAACTCCTTATGTGTAAATTTTATCTTACCCGCGGGGCTTACAGATGGCAAGGAGAACGCTGTCCTAAGGCTCGGATAGCCTCCCAAAATTTTGAGCGGACCGTTTTCAATATTTATGAAGATGGAGTCAATCCTTAAAACGCACGAAATATTGCCTATCTTCGTTATAATCAATGGATTAAATGCAAAGTCTCTTCTCAAATTTCTACCGCAGAGCAACAGTGAAGCAGAGGCACGGAGAGGGTGTTGTGAGAATCAGTTGCGTAGTCTCAGAATTTGTGTCGCTCCGTTGGAGCTCTCTAAGATTTTAGGCAGCTACCTAGCGCTCACGCGCTAGGCTGTAAAGCTGTCGGAGCTTCGCTCCTCAAGAAGAGTGTTACCTATGTCATGATACAGAACACGGGTTTCAACCCTGAGGGCCTAAAAAAGAGGTAACGTTGCATTTCTTTACGCTCTCCTTCGGACCTGAAAAAAGTCGCTAGCACGATGGATTTGTCAAATGTTAAAAGTCTAGAAAATGCAGATGCTCGACGTGCGCTACGTAATGCGGCTTTGTCTAAATGGGTCTTTCCTGCTGAATCCAGCACTTAAATCACGAGAGTGCTAAATTCACTTGACTGCTTCGCTTTTATCGGCTATAATGAAAGCGAAAAAAACATGAGGTACACCCATGAAGGTGACGAACAAAATCATCAGCATTCCGCCGTATATTTCTACTAGCTGGGCCAGCGTGCAGGCTATCCATACCTCCGACAACATTCTCGTTGTGACGCTTATGGATGGCGACTCCGTCTATGTTCCTGGCTTGGACAAGGAGCAGATCAACGAGATCTTTCAAGCTCACTGCGCTTTTCTCGAGGAAGAGGCCGAATTTATCAGTGGAGCCCCCCAGCATCCTGGCGAAGCACTACAAGCTGTTTTAGGGGGAGATCAGGCAGGCGACATTGCCGCTCAACTTGGTCGTTTTGGTGGTTTCGATGGGTTAACCGCCGTCTTGCAGCATAACCCTTCTCAGGCTCATGCCCCCGATCTTCCTAAGGAGATGCTTGAAAAAGTAGCGTCCATCGCTAAAGTTATGGGTGGCGACGAGATGATGGAGATCCCAAAGCCTGAACCTCACTGTAACTGCATGTTTTGCCAGCTTGCTCGCGCCATCGGAGATGCTGATCCCGAGCAGATGGCCGATATCGCCGCGAGTGCCCTGCAATCGGACCGTGATGTCAGCGAAGACGACCTGCGCTTCCAGCAGTGGGAGATCCACCAAGAAGGCGACCAGCTCTATACTGTCACTAGCCGTCTCGACGACGGCGAGAAGTACAGCGTCTTCCTTGGCGAGCCCGTCGGATGCACCTGTGGCAAGGCCGGATGTGAACATATTGTCGCCGTTCTTCAAAGTTAGCATCACACCTGTTGAGTGAAAAGTCCTCCTCCCCGTACAATTAGCAGCTTCCCGGCAGAGTCGGGAAGCTGTTCGTAGTATCTGAGCATTGTGTCGAGAGGAGATGGAGACGATGGGGAAGCAAGGAAGGCTAGCTAGTGGATTATTCCTAGCATGTACGGTGATCTGTGGATGCGCCGACGTGCGAGCCGAAGATAGCGAGGCGCCTATTAAGCAGGCAGAGATTGCTGCAGTACGTCCCTTTACAGGAAAGGTTACGACCAATCGCGTACGGATGCGATTGGAACCCAGTCTGATGAGCACTATCCTCGATGAGTTCAATGAAGGCGACATGCTCGTCGTCACGGGGCAAGATGAAGACTTCTACGCGGTGCGTCCTCGCTTGGGAACCAAAGCATTTGTGTTTCGCACCTACGTCCTCGACAATGTGATTGAAGGTTCTCACGTTAATGTGCGTTTGGAACCACACCTCGACGCCCCTGTCATTGCACAGCTTAATACCGGAGACAAGGTCGAAGGGCAGATCAGTGCCCTTAACAGTAAGTGGTTTGAGATCGATGTCCCCGAAGATGTACGCTTCTATGTCGCTCACGATTTTGTGGAACGTGTGGGTGATCCCGAGCTAATGACACGACTTGAAAAGCGGCGTCAAGAGGCAAATAACTTGGTAAATACCGCCTATGTTGTCTGTCAGGAGGAGCTGACTAAATCCTTCGAAGATATTGATATAGAAGCTGTTACTACTGACTTCCAAACAGTTCTCGACAACTACAGCGACGTCGCTGAAGAGCAGGAAAGAGCACGCTACTTCCTCTCCATGGTTAACGACCGCTACTTACGACGTCGGATCAATCACCTGGAGACCGAAGCCAAATATGCCTCCGAGCAGTGGCACGACCGTTGCCTGGAGCTCGCTAAGGAAATGAGTGCGCATAATGACAACTTAGATGCAATTGAACGCGATCTATGCGAAAAAGCTCCCGAGCTTGCAGAGAAAATTGGTAGCACGTCGGCAAAAGGGGCGAACGAAGCCCCCGCTGAAGTGGATCAAGAGCTTGTTGCTCTTGGAGGCCCCGTCCCTCCCAAAGCCGCGGCCAGAGAAGCCTCACCACCTGAGCCTCAAAGGGCTACAGTGCGTGTGACACAGGCGATGCTCGCGTGGATTCCCAAAGAAGCCATTGCCTACGAGCGCTGGGTTCTCAAGCATCGCGGAGCTACTATCGACGATTTTTATGCGGAACAGCAGCAGATGTCTATGCAAATCAAGGGACGCTTGCAGCCCTATCCGCGTCCGGTAAAGAACAAACCTGGCAATTTCCTGCTGCTTGACAGTGATGAAAATCTGCCGATGGCCTTCGTTTATAGCACTAAAGTAAACCTCGACGAGCTCGTAGGTCAAAAAGCGGTGTTGCATGTGGCTCCTCGCCCCAGCAACAATTTTGCATTTCCTGCGTATTTCGTTATTGACGCTAGAAGCGACGAGCAGGAGAGCGAGGCCCTGTAGCGAAAATCCCACGCCGGTAGCCCATAGTTGAAAACTTACTGGCTTATGGGTATAGCTAAACTAATTCCTTAATTTTCACACACTCCCCTGCAGACAGGGTGCGTTTATGCAAAAAAAACTAGCTCCTAAACTGTTCGGCACCGACGGCGTTCGTGGGCGTGCAAATATATCCCCGATGACCGTCGAGACAGCGGTTGCTCTAGGACGCGCCACTGGGAAATTATTTCGCCAGAGCGAAGAAGACGGACGTCCTCGTGTGGTAATTGGCAAAGACACACGGCGATCATGTTATATGATCGAGAACGCCCTCATTGCCGGTCTCTGCTCCATGGGCGTTGAGACGCTCATGGTTGGCCCGCTGCCTACCCCTGGGGTGGCGTTTATTACGAGGGCTTACCGTGCGGCTGCAGGTATTGTGATTTCCGCCTCGCACAACAAATTTCACGACAACGGCATCAAGTTCTTTAACTCGGAAGGGTACAAGTTCACCCAGGCATGGGAGGCCGAAGTTGAGGCGTTAGTGAGTGCTAACGATTTCACTGACAGCCTTCCCGATGACGAAGATATGGGACGTAACACAAAAGTTGTGGGTGCTGATGGTCGCTACATCGAGTTTGTTAAAGCCACGTACGCGAAAAAACGTACTTTAAAGCGTCTTAAAATCGTTCTCGATTGCGCCAATGGTGCGGCATACCGAGTGGCTCCGTTGGTCTTTCGTGAGCTCGACGCAGAAGTGTTCACCTATGGCATCGAACCAAATGGCATTAACATCAACAGCAACTGTGGATCGCTACATCCACAGACCGTTCAAAAGGCCGTTATCGACCATCAAGCTGATGTGGGTATCGCCCTCGATGGCGACGCCGACCGAGTGGTCCTTATCGATGAAAATGCTCAAGTTGTTGATGGCGACGCAATTTTGGCCATCTGTGCTCGAGACATGAAGCAGCGTGGAGTGCTTAAAAGTAACAAGGTTGTTGGGACGCTCATGAGCAATTTTGGGTTCATGGATGCCATGGATTCTCTCGGTATCGAAGTCGTCCGTGCGAAGGTCGGTGACAGGAATGTACTGCAGGAGATGCTTAAACACGGTTGCAACCTGGGCGGTGAACAGAGTGGGCACATCCTGTTTTTAGACCACAACACCACCGGAGATGGCTTGGTGTCCGCGTTGCAAGTGCTCCGCATCATGCTAGAGACAGGTTCTCGTCTTTCAGACCTTGCGGGCATCGTACAACGCTACCCTCAAGCGCATGTCAATGTCGCTGTGGAGTCCAAGCCGCCATTAGAAGAGATGGAAGGGCTAGGTACTATCCTCAAAAGGGTAGAAAAACTCCTCGCCAACAAAGGACGCGTAGTAGTCCGTTACTCCGGGACTGAGAAGATTTGCAGGGTTATGGTCGAGGGACCACGCCAGCAAATGGTTGACAAGCTCGCTGAAGAAGTGGCAGGGACAGTACGTAAAGAAATCGGAGATGCGTAGGCACTATGTGTGGAATCTTTGGGTATATAGGCGAACGTGAAGCTATTAAAACCGTACTGTCAGGCCTAAAAAAGCTTGAGTACCGCGGCTACGATTCCGCAGGTCTCGCGGGTCTCGACGGGCAAGGAGTTCACGAGTACAAGGTCGCTGGAAAGGTTGCGGATCTCGAAGCTGCCGTCGACAAAGTGAGTCTCAAGCTCGACACCACTATAGCGCACACGCGGTGGGCTACACACGGTAAGCCCACCCAAACTAATGCTCACCCACATTGCGATGTGAGTCGCCAGCTTGCGCTTGTCCATAATGGTATCGTTGAAAACCACGAATCCCTCCGCAAGATGCTCAAGGCAAAAGGTGTGACATTTGTGTCGGAAACCGACACGGAAGTCGTGGCGCACCTTGTTTCTTCGTTTTACGAAGGGGATCTTCTCGAAGCCGTAGAACGCGCACTCCCACTACTGCAAGGGTCTTTTGCTCTGGCACTGATTCATAAGGACCACCCAGGAAAAATTGTCGCTGTCGCACATGAGTCTCCTTTAGTGATTGGCATGGGTGACGGCGAGAGCTTTGTCTCATCAGATGTTTTAGCTCTCAAGCAGTATGCTCAAGAAGTCGTACACCTCCACGACAGCGAAATCGCTGTTGTTGAAGCCAACCAGCTGGAGACCTTCGATGCATCTATGAAGCGCATCATTAAAAACCGCGAACTCATCGCCAGCCACCACGAAGAAGTCTCCAAAGGTGACTACGAACACTTCACTCTCAAAGAAATTCACGAGCAGCCAAATACCCTGCGCAGTGCGTGTGCTTCGCGTTTTAGCAGCGACTACGGAACCGCTATTCTTGATGGCCTCAACTTTGATGTGGGCGAGCTTCTTGGTGTCAAACACATCCTGATTTTAGCCTGTGGCACATCATGGCACGCAGGCCTCGCTGCGGCCTATATGCTTGAGGATATTGCACGCATTCCCGTTCAGGTAGAGATTTCCTCGGAATATCGCTACAAAAATCCCATTGTCCCCTCAGGCACTTTTGTCATTGCTATCAGTCAGTCCGGAGAAACCGCCGATACCCTTGCTGCTGTACGAGAGCTTAAAGCCAAAGGCGCCAAAGTACTGTCGATCTGTAACGTCCACGGCTCCTCCCTTGCTCGTGAAGCAGAGGGAACGCTCTATTTACGCGCCGGCGCTGAAATTGGCGTGTGTTCTACTAAAGCCTTCTCTAGCCAGGTTGCCGTGCTTACGCTCCTCACCCTGCAGATGGCCCGAATGCGCCACATGGACAAACAAGAGGGCCGTGATCTGATTGAGTCCATTCAACAGCTTCCAGAATGGGTTGAGCAGGTCTTAAGTCACGAAGAGCACATCAAAGAGATCGCAGGCAAATATGCTGCCTTCGATAATTTCTTCTTCCTTGGTCGCCGCTACATGTATCCTGCTGCGTTGGAAGGGGCGCTAAAACTTAAAGAGATTTCCTACATCAACGCCAACGGCTACCCCGCCGGAGAAATGAAGCACGGTCCTATTGCGCTTATCGATGAGATTTGCCCATCTGTAGCTATGTGTGCCGATTCTGTGGTCTATGGCAAAATGCTCAGCAACCTCCAGGAAGTCAAAGCGCGTAATGGCCTCGTGTTGGCAATAGCTGAAGAGGGCTCTGAAGGGCTCGAGGGGATTGCTAACGACATCATTTGGGTTCCCAAAACCCCCGACGTCCTGTCCATTATACCGACTTCAGTAGCAGCGCAACTGCTTAGCTACTACATCGCCCTCGCTCGAGGAGCCGAAATCGACCAGCCTCGCAACCTCGCCAAATCCGTCACCGTCGAGTAGC
>JAJFMA010000165.1 GCA_021772415.1 Chlamydiota bacterium | reverse complement strand
CTTTGGGTTTGTTCGCATCTCCAAACAAGGAGTCACGAACACTAAAATAAGCTTGAGAGTTATACGTGAACGCTAAAAGGCGGCGCGGAGCGCCGCACTCCATGGCCCTCGCTGCGCTCGCGCTATAGGGATTCTACGCAGTTAAGCATTAGCGAATTAAGAAGCATTTCGAGTTTACTCCTCTATTTCTTTACACTCTCGTAAGGGCGACACATTAACACGAAACATATGTCGCACTTACAGGGCTCCGGAGCTTAATTTGCCTACCTGGGGCTGCGCCCCAGGCTATACAGATGTCAGCCCTTCGGGCCTCTAAAGAGGACACCATCCCGTCTAGACACCCGCGGGCAGACGAGAAGGTTCCTCCTCGGGCTCGGGTTCCACCCAGCGGCCGTGGCTTTTAATGAGTTCGATGAGCCTGTCGTCAGCGTCGGCGAAATCGATGTTACGTTCGACGCGTTCTTTACCGACGTATAGATCGATCATCCCAGGCTTCGAACCTACGTAGCCGAAGTCGGCGTCAGCCATCTCTCCGGGGCCGTTGACGATACACCCCATGATGGCGATTTTAACTCCGGGAAGATGCGCCGTGCGTGAACGGATACGTGCGGTGACATCTTGAAGGTTAAAAAGAGTACGCCCACAGCTCGGACAAGAAATGAAGTCGGTACGCGTGGTACGCATACGCGCCGCCTGAAGGACGGTGAACGAGAGTGCACGCAAAAAGTCTCGAGAGTAGGGGCCATCGAGGCAGATACCTTCTCCGAGGCCATCACAAAGGAGTGTTCCCGCTTCGGCGCTAGCGCGCAGAACCACATCTTCTTGGCTGCAGTCATACGTAAAGTAGAGGATGACAGGAGTGTTCACTTCCTTGCTTTGCAGCCACTCGAAAAAGCGGCGTGATGCGTGCATACGTGCACGCGTTGGAGCAAGCAAGATCAGCGAGGGCTTAATATCGAGAAGAACTTCCCACTCACCTGGGTCTTCGTCAGCGACAACGACAGCTAAAGAATCTGCCGTTACACTCGTACCCACGGCAAAGCGAGAGGCGGTTTTGCTTAGCTTATGCCCGTCACTCGCTTCCTTCAAGGTCTTTAAGGCAACAGATCCTCCGTCCCCAAGCGCGCTCACACCTACGTCTACAAGTGTTTTCACACGATCTACGACAGCACCTTTCACCAAAGGTTCCACCAAAACTACACTATCAGCGGAGGTGAGCTTAATTTTGGGAAGGCCTCCCTCAAGTCCAAGCCCCAACTCGGTATAGATGTTCTCATTAACCAAATCGGCATTTTTCACCGGAACGATGACGGTGCCATCGCGATGCATAGAGATATTTTGCGGCAGCACAACATCTCTACGTACAATCTGATCAATATGGCGATGTGTCTCCTCAAATGGCTCGACACCCACACCAAGATACTCCTCACCGAATTTCACCAAACGCTGACACGGGTCAATTTCATACCAGGGATCTTCGGTCAAAGAGACGCGTATGGTATCTCCAAGGCCATCGAGAAGCAGCGCTCCAATGCCCATGGCACTTTTAACGCGGCCATCTTCTCCTTCTCCTGCCTCCGTGACTCCAAGGTGCAGAGGATAGTTCCAACCAAGTCTTATCATCTCGGCAGTAAGGAGACGGTACGCCTGAACCATGACCTGTGGATTCGAGGCTTTCATCGAAAAGATGATGTCGTGGTAGTCAAGCTTACGGCAGACGCGCGCGAACTCAACAGCAGATTCCACCATCCCCGCAGGGGTATCACCATAGCGGTTCATGATACGGTCAGAAAGCGATCCGTGGTTCGTTCCTATGCGCATAGCACGCTTCAAACACTTACACTTTTCCACTAATGGAGAGAACTTCTCCTCCAACCTCTCCAACTCAGCAGCATACGTAGCGTCGTCGTACTCGATGACTTTAAACTGCGCCCTCTTGTCAACATAGTTGCCAGGATTCACTCGGACCTTATCGACGAACTCGACAACATACATCGCCGCAGGAGGAAAGAAGTGAATATCCGCAACCAAAGGGATGTCGTAACCACGCCGCAACAAGCCATTCTTAATGTGCTCGCAAGCCTCAGCTTCTTTCATACCCTGAACAGTTACACGCGCGATCTCGCAGCCTTCATCAGCTAAACGCACTACTTGCTCTATCGTCGCCTCCACATCACGCGTACTCGATGTCGTCATCGACTGTATGCGCACAGGGTTATCACCGCCTACCCCAACAACGCCTACCTTGACTTCTCGTGTTCGAAAACGCTTGGTTTGATGCACCGACTCACAATATCGCATGTCTCTGTCTCCTACAGCATTAGTGCAAGAAGTCTACGCCTTTTTCTCGCGAACTTCAACTACGGAAGAAACTCCTTTTTTGTGGAGAGGGCTCCGCCCCCTCCACACCTCCCCCGCCAAAGGGGCGTGGCCCCTCTGGACTCCCGTTGTATGGGGTGAGTGTAAATATAAGTTCGTAGGGTTTCTAGTAGATTAGCTGTCGACTTGTGACTGAGTCACCAGTCGACAGCTAATCATTTATGTCACGTTGACTGCGTCAACGCTCAGTCATTAAGAGGGTTATTCTGAATGA
>JAJFMA010000164.1 GCA_021772415.1 Chlamydiota bacterium | reverse complement strand
TCCTGCAGGCCCCCAACCACTCCGCGTAAGCGCCACGCCACGCGATCCCCGTAGCCGTCGCCGCTACGCTCGTATCTGGACACCGTCGCTAACTCTGCACTAAGGTTTGGGTGGCAATCCGGGTCGGAGCTTCGCTTACCTCTATTCCTGTTAAATTCGGAAACAAACAGGAGTTGAGGAAAAATAGGAAGGGAAGAAGAAAGACCCAGCCTGCCAATTTTCCAGCCTCGCCTTTCGTTCTCTGCGTCTTTGCGTTTCTTTTCGTGCATCTCACACAAACCACATGTAAAACGGCTCGCTATACATGCGACGGAAACGCAAAGACGCGAAGTTGCATAGGCGCTAAGAGGCTTTTCCCATCATTAGGCCCGCGCAGAAGCAATGAAGTTAACATATAAGTACAGCTGCGCAAATGTATCAAGGACGCTGCTATCAAGTGGTCGATGGACTGTACCCTCTCATCCGAACTCTGTGACTCGGTACCTCGGTGCCTCGGTGGTGATTTTTCCACTCTGACACAAAAAAGCCGCGGCCACCCGAGGGCGGCCGCGGCTTTATACCGCACTTAGACATGTGCCTAAATGATGTTGGCGTGTGCCAAGAGAGCCAAGAGCAAGATTGCCACGATGTTGACAATTTTGATCATGGGGTTAATGGCAGGTCCAGCCGTATCTTTGTATGGATCGCCTACGGTATCTCCGGTCACCGCAGCCTTGTGGGCTTCGGAGCCTTTACCACCGTGGAAACCATCCTCGATATGCTTCTTAGCGTTGTCCCAAGCGCCTCCGCCACCCGTCATCGACAGAGCGACAAAGAGACCTGTCACCACAACCCCGAGGAGCATAGCGCCGACAGAAACAAAGGCTGCCTTAGGTCCTACAATCAATGCCATGACAGTGAAGAGCACCACGGGAGCAAAGACAGGAAGCAAAGATGGTAGCACCATCTCTTTAATAGCGGCCTTTGTCAGGATGTCGACAGCCTTGCCGTAGTCAGGAGTTGCGGTCCCTTCCATAATTCCAGGGATTTCTTTGAACTGCCGGCGCACTTCGGTGACAACGGCACCTGCAGCACGTCCTACAGCTGTCATCCCCATGGACCCGAACATAAAGGGCAACAGACCACCGATAAAGAGGCCTATCACCACATAGGGATCCTGTAGAAAGAACTGACAGTCCATCTGTGGGAAGTAGAACCCAAGGTCTTCGATAAACGCAGCAAAAAGCACTAGCGCAGCAAACGCCGCAGAACCAATTGCATAACCTTTTGTCACCGCTTTAGTGGTGTTACCAACAGCATCAAGAGCATCGGTGGTTTTACGCACGTCTTCAGGGAGATCCGCCATCTCAGCGATACCGCCGGCATTGTCCGTCACAGGGCCGTAGGCGTCAAGTGCGACAACCATCCCTGCTAAGGCAAGCATCGACGTTGCTGCGATAGCAATTCCATACAACTCACCGTTGAGGTATGAGCAAAGGATTCCACCACAGATGATGAGCACAGGAAGACCTGTGGACTCCATCGAAACCGCCAAACCTTGGATGACGTTAGTGCCATGACCTGTCGTCGAAGCCTCGGCAATGCTTTGCACCGGGCGGAACTTCGTGGAGGTGTAATACTCTGTCGCCCACATCAGCAGACCCGTTACAACAAAGCCTGTAAGAGCACAGACAAAGAGGTTCCAGCCGGTGAACTGTACTTCGTCGACAGTAAACGTTGTGTCGAAGCCTATCCAGCCCCATGTCAACACACCGATAGCGACAGCAGAAAACACCGCTGTAGCAATGAAGCCTTTGTAGAGCGCTCCCATGATGTTGTTGGACTTGCCCAACTTCACAAAGAAGGTACCCAAAATGGATGTAAGGATGCAAAGAGCACCGATTGCCAACGGATAAACCATCAACGTGTGAGCTACTGCTCCAGTGAAGAAAATCCCCGCCAGCAGCATCGTACCTACAATAGTGACCACATAGGTCTCAAACAAGTCCGCGGCCATACCTGCGCAGTCACCCACGTTATCGCCCACGTTATCGGCAATAACAGCAGGGTTACGAGGGTCGTCCTCAGGAATACCCGCTTCCACTTTACCCACAAGGTCCGCACCAACGTCGGCGCCTTTGGTGAAAATTCCACCACCTAAGCGAGCAAAAATCGAGATAAGCGAAGCACCAAAGCTCAAGGCAACGAGAGCTTCCATGATCAGTCGCTCATTGACACCTAAGGCTTCGAGCACGATAAAGTAGATCGTGACACCTAAGAGCGCCAATCCCACCACAAGCATCCCTGTGATGGCGCCGGAGTTAAAGGCCAATGTCAACGCGGGTTGCAGGCCCTTTTTAGCAGCCTCAGCAGTACGCACGTTGCCGCGGACCGAGATATTCATCCCGATAAAGCCGGTAACACCAGACAAAATCGCACCGATAGCAAAGCCGATCCCCACATAGAGACCCAGCTGCCAACCGAGTAAAATAAAAATGACAACACCCACGATTGCAATCATGCGGTATTGCCGGTTCAGGTAGGCGCTAGCTCCCTCTTGGATAGCGGATGCAATCTTCTGCATCGCCTCGGAGCCCGCGCTTGCCGCCAAGACACTGCGAATCATCACACCGCCATAGACGAGTGCAATCAACCCACAGCCAATCAAAAAAGCGTACATGCTAGACATGCTGTAAATCCTTAACGTAGTTTAAACAAGCAGACTAGGGTTTTAATAGAGAAAAAGGTTTTTTTGCAACGGTTTTGCCAGCTAGAGGATCGCTAGGGAATGTCAGCCGCGCTGGCGCGACGCGGTCCAGCGGCATGGGCTTGACTTTCGATGTTTTAATCACAAAATACTGTAGGTTAATGCATTAGATCTCGCACTCAGCACATAATCATTTAAAACTCTCAAACTTCCCTCGTGGGACCCTTCGGGCCTTATGAACAATCTATCTGGATTTATGCCCTGGTGATATTTACTGACACTCTCTTCGGGCCTCAGAACAAATTTCGTACATATTCACAGAGTACCACTGTAGAAAGCTAAAAATAGAGAATTCTCAGGCCTACGCACAGCCAGCGTAGCTACCCCACTTAAGAGCTGCCCCCGTGAGCATGTGTGTGTGAGCATGTGTGTGTACGGTGGCCGATTCTAAAACTCGAAAAACCATGGAGGACATGGAGGGGCTAATCGTTCACAAAGCGACTCCCATTAAACCCCCATCGCCAATCGGTCACTTTCAAAATTCTCATGATGTATTCACTTCCATAATCATGTCTCCAGTTTATTATTGGAGACACAGTGCTTCTGAAGGAAGACCATAGGTTCCCCACATGACCCTCCATGTTCTCCATGTTGATCTCCATGTCCTCCATGGTTCTCCGAGACTCAGTCCACGAAGGTCTAAAGATCTTAGAATCGCACGAATCGCAGGGTCCGGCCCCTTTCCCAAAGGGGAATCGTTCATCCCGACAGGCCCGTCATATTATTTAAATGCATTGCCTGAATGATTTTACTGAAATCAAACAAAAATAAATAAAACAAATTATGGAAATAATTATACACGAAATCCGAATGGTAAAGTCCCCACTATATTCAAAAAAATGGAGGACATGGTTCCTTCGAACATGTAAGCCTAACCAGTGAAAAGGACCAAACCTGAATCGACTCCACGGGTAAGCCGTCGTCTCTTGGTTTGTAATCGAGAATACTATTGTTTTTAAATAACTAACAATTATATGTTATATGACGGATCTTAGTTAAATTTAAATAGGTATTGCTATGTTTTACAATAAATATATTACTCCAATTAATCTACTTCTTACCCTGTTTTTTTGTTTTACAGGCGTAGACATCCAAGGAGAAGATTCGTCCCATATGTCCAGATGGATGGCGAGCCCTCAAGAAATAGAAACCGCTCGGGAAATCCTACAAACTCATAGAGATGCCCTTTTGCACGACCAGCCGAATGAGCCCATGATCATCGAACTAGGGGGGGGCGCTCCGTAACGCGTTTAGGGCTGGTCACTGAAGATGACCTATTCGAGACGAAAGGCAACACCATCTCTGTTGAAGTTCTATTTCCAGGCCCGCAGCTTATGTTCCATCGATATATGAATATTGTGTTTGCCGTATCTCTCCCAGATATGGACCGTCATGAGGGGATTGTTGACCTCACATTTGCTCCCTCTTACTTTAATAACTCCGAGGTCGACGCTCTCCTTTCCGATCTCCAAGGCACCCACAGCGATGTCTTCTGGTATCACCATGCTGTTGAAGACGCTCTCTACACGGACAAATTCCAGATGGTCGAATTGTCAGGGCACCCTAAAACAGCGAGCACTGAAGCGGAGCTAAATAAAGTCACCCTGATCATTGATGAGAAAGAAGCGCTGGAGGCTGAAGGCCACGATGTATCCCTGAACCACTTGCGTCCTCATCAGAACCCCTGGCACATTCCGGAGGCTGATGAAGATCAACTCATAATTGTAGACGTCCTTAATCAAGGCACGTGTATTGCCAAGTCGGTTCAGCGTTTTGTCAGGGTAGGATCCGATTTAGTCGTAGTCAGCTCTAGCATTACGGGAGAATCAGTCCATGCTGACATGGATCCCCTAATTGACGAGCATATAGCTCGGTTTATGTCGAACTTGAACGTTACCCTTTTGCGTAACGCAGCGTTCGAGTAGCGGCAAGGAGAGAGAGGGGAGGGGAGGGAAACCACCGATTTGCCATACAATCACGTGTTTATAAAAATAATTATCGACTATTACAATTACTTTAACCCCTGATTGTGTCCCAATCCCTCGTCAGAATCCACCAAATCTCAACTTCATCTGGCACACTTGCAGGCGGATTAGGACACAATCAGGGGTTATACGGGGACAAATTCATACAATTTGAGCTACCAGAAAATCATGCACCAACGCCGTTGGAACATGCGCGATCTCTCACCAGCCAATCGATACTATATGGAAAGCAAAATCTCCAAACCGACGGTTTGGAGGTCTCTATTACTCAGCTTGAGCCACAGCAAAACCCTTGGTACATGGAGACGACAGATGAGGACGCGCTATACGTCGTCAACGTTCTCGATCAGGGTAAGCTAAGCATGTTGCAAAGGCCGTTCACCGAGAGATGAAGTTTGGATCTGATCTCATCATTGCAATCTCTAGTATTACTGGAGAGTCGGTCAACGTAGATACCGACCTACTGAACGACGCCCACGTCAGAGCCTTTATGTCCGCCCTTCAGATTACTCCCCTACCAACTACTGAGTAGCCGTCTCACTGATGGAGCCCGAATTTTGATCGGTCTCCATCAACGCGTATGCTGAAGTTAGTCTAGAATTATTTGCAGGTTCTCGCTACCCTAGGTCCCCAATAATTAGAGAAGGGAGAGCCAAGTGAGACAACACGAAGTTTTTCTAGGCCTTGGCGGCAACATAGGTAACACACGTAAGGTCCTATTGTCTGCTATTGAGTGCATTAGGGATTTGGATGAAGTTTCTAATTTGCAGCTTTCACCGCTCTATTTGACATCACCAGTCTCGTCTATTCCTCAGGGTATCTATGTAAATGCAGTCTGTCGTTTCGAGACGTCCGAAGCACCAGAGGAGCTATGGCCGACTCTACAAGCCATTGAGTTACAACATGGTAAGCAACCTAAAGCCAAAGATGAGCCCCGTGTTCTCGACATCGACATCATCCTTTGGGGTCAGGAGACACGAGCATCCCAAGACCTTACAATCCCACATGCTCACTGGCAGGAGCGTCTTTTTGTGCTGGCGCCGCTGGCAGACCTCACCAAGAGTGTCGTCCTCCCCGATGGAATATGCTATGATGTCAAAGAAGCCATCGCAAGATTTCCCGATCACAGAACGCAATGGGCACACCGACTCGATGAAGCAAACGTAGACAGTGCGTGTAGGTAGCAAATGAAGAAAATTCAAGTAGGCAACTTTAAGATTGGGGACGGCGAAGCGCTGGCGGTGATGTCAGGCCCTTGTGTAATCGAGAGCGAGGACCACTGCCTGCTTTGTGCGCGGATGCTAGCCGACACATTCTCCCACCACTGGATGAACTTCATTTTCAAAGCCAGCTACGACAAAGCTAACCGCACATCGATCAAGTCATTTCGCGGTCCTGGCCTTGAAGAGGGCCTGCGAATCTTAGAAAAGGTCAAAAATGAGTTTGGCGTACCGGTATTGACTGACGTCCACTCCCCCGAAGAGGCGCGAGCGGCGGCAGAAATCGTCGACATGCTCCAGATTCCCGCCTTTTTGTGCCGCCAGACCGATCTTCTTGTGGCTGCGGCGGCAACAGGTAAACCCGTCCAGATCAAGAAGGGCCAATTCATGGCACCTTGGGACATGGAGCATGTTCTCAACAAAGCTCTGTCGACAGGCAACGAGAACATTATGCTCGTCGACAGAGGAGCTTCTTTCGGCTACAACAACCTCGTTACGGACTTCCGCGCCATCCCCATCATGAAGAAATTTGGTTACCCCGTCTGCTTCGATGTCACACACTCGGTGCAGCTTCCTGGGGGTGCGGGCAGCGCGTCTGGTGGGCAGCGAGAGTTTGCCCCGATGATGGCGCGTCTTGCGGTGTCGGCAGAGGCCAACTGCCTCTTTATGGAGGCGCATCCTGACCCAGACCGTGCCAAGAGCGATGCTGGATCCATGATTGCTATACGAGACCTTCCCAAACTTCTTGGGGAGCTCGACCAAATCTATGCGATGATGAGCAATTGGTGAGCCCATGTTTAGGCGCGTCACCCTCGTTCTCACGTTAGCACTCGTGGGGATTACGGCTCTGATGATCTGGCGTCTCGTGCCTTTCTCTGAGAGCGATTTAGAGACTCTACAGTCAAATGTTCAGGGAGCTAAAAGCGACGGGGACAGCTCCGTGGAACAATATCGCCGGGGTCTACGCCGTGATCTAGTGGAAGGCAGTGATGACGGACGTAAGCACTATATCCTGACTAGCGCAGGCGCCTATACTCATGTCGACGTGCTCGAGCGCCACTTTGACGAAGAGCTACAGACTGTTTCAGTGACCCTCGACAGCGAGGGCACATCGGAATGGGAGCTCGTCAGTGATAGTGCCCGCTACGACGGCGAGAACCTCGTCTTAGAGGGATCTGTCCACGCACAGGGCCTGCAGGGTGTTCTCGAAACCGAACGCATCACATTAGTACCCGAAGAAGGGCACCCCTTCAAATGGGAATACGCGTACATCGCAGGGACAGTCACCCTCAGAAACCCCGAAGGAGCGATGTTGACAGCTCCTCACGCCGAAGTATCTATCCCAGAAAAAACTATCCGTTTTGGGGACAATGTTACTATCACCACCGTCGAAGGCTTGGAGCTGTCGGCATCGGAACTCGTCTATTTCCATGACACTGACCAGATAGCACTCACGCAGGTCTCTGGGGACGCACCGTATGGCGAGGACTCTCGCATCCATTTTGCAGCGACACGCGCCGATTGGGACGTAAACACGGAAGTGTTACGGCTCCACGAAGAGATTTCTGTCGAAGGAGATGGCTTAGGAGAGCTTCACGCCTCGGGTCAAGCTGAGGTGTTGATAGGCACAGAAGACGGTAAGAGAACCCTCAAACATCTTGAAATTACAGGCCCCACAGACGCTGTTCTCGTGTCTGACGGCCAAATCCACCAGCTCCGCAGCCCCACACGTACCGTTGTCGATCATCAGCTGGCCCGCATCTCCTTCTACTCCAATGACAGCTCACAAGTGGTGTTCAAGAGTGCCCGCCAGCAGCTTTGTGCCAACACGATCATCGCAGACTACAGCACCACTAGCGAGCAGCCCACACTCAGCCACCTTGTGGCAACGGGCCATGTATGCCTCTCTAACAAACCCGAGGACCCTGCGGACAAAGAGGCCATGCAATACGCCCTCGCCGACCGCTTAGAGCATGCTGTCGCCACGCAGCGGTCGACGCTAACTGCTGAAGCACCCACACGCGTACTACTGCTCGATGGTCAAAGTGGCATCGCCATCAGCGCTCCAGGAATCACGCTATCTATCGACCCCACAACGCAGAAGCAGCGCGTCCAAGGGATTGGAGATGTCCGCTTCACACTGATGGACCGTGAATATCAACGTATCAAAGAACGCTTTCCCCTCGAGAGGCTTCCCCTATGACCCAACAGCCGCCAGCCCTCAAAGTCCAGCACCTAGTCAAAAGCTATAGTGGGCGCCGTGTCGTGGACGGGCTTTCCTTCGAAGTTAACAGAGGAGAGATCGTAGGGCTGCTTGGCCCCAACGGCGCTGGTAAGACTACCGCTTTCTATATGACTGTCGGCCTCATCCGCCCCGAAGGCGGAAAGGTCCTTTTTGGGGATATCGACATCACCGACATGCCCATGCACGTACGTGCTCGCATGGGGATGGGCTACCTTGCCCAGGAGCCTAGCGTCTTCCGCTCTCTTACTGTCGAAGAGAACATCCTATGTATCCTGGAAACAATGTCTCTATCGCGTAGCGAACGCCACGCGCGTCTCGAAGAGCTTTTGGGCGAGCTCAAGCTCGAAGAGGCAGCAAAAAAACGCGCTGGAGAGCTGTCCGGAGGCCAACGCCGCCGCCTAGAAATCACGCGTGCTCTGGCCACTAATCCATCGTGCCTGCTGCTTGACGAGCCCTTCGCTAACATCGACCCCATCGCCGTTCAAGATGTGAAGGAAATCATTCG
>JAJFMA010000163.1 GCA_021772415.1 Chlamydiota bacterium | reverse complement strand
TACTCGTGAAAGGTACTTTTCTTGTCTACGATCTCCAAAAAGGCGGCGCAGAGCGCACGCACTCCATGGCACTCGCTGCGCTCGCGCTATCGGTGTATGTCATTGGTTACTTGAATCGTATGCTTTAATCCTAAGGTCGCGGGCATTTCTTTACACTCTCGTTGGGGCTCAAATTCATGTTTTACTCTACCCCACCCTCACGGGTGGGGCTATCATAAGACGGCCCGTTGGGCCTTAGAACCAAGTACTTACCAATATCTTTAGTCTAGTTAATGGAGTTGCATCCAGTGTTTAAAAATAACATTTAAAATGCTTTTGGGTATTGACAAGGGCAGCGCCCTGGGTAAGTCCAAAATACACTCTGAGCCCTTACAGCGCTTTGCGCATAAGCACAAGATCGTAGCTGTCCGGTACATGCCCCGGAAAAGCTATAGCCTAGCCAAGGGCTGTGGGGCCGCGTGGTCGTACAGATCTTGAGCTACAGCGAGACCAAAGTTGACGACGGCTTGTGCGCCACACCACATTTGGGCCATAGCCACGGCGACGGCCTTGGGAACAAGAGCGGAAGGCGGTGGTTCATGAGTGAAGAATCCGTCCTTGTCGAGTGATTGCATAATTTCGTTCTTAGTCATGAGGTCCTCATGAGGCAGAGTGTGGGATGCGTCTGTTTGCGCAGGAGCATGGGAGAGAGAATTTGGCATTGTAGCCTCTATATAGCCATCGTCAATGTGCAAGCCTTCAGCAAGAGCCCCTAGATAGGGCTTTAGCTGCAGGCACAATTGTTGGAGTTCTTTGTCGAAATAGATATCGGGGCGCTCGATTTCCATTTTCCTGAAAATTCTCCACATGATTTTTTCGGCGGGGTCACCAACGTTGAATTGCTGCGCGACAGCTGTTACGACAGCTTTCCTCTCGCGATCGATGCCCTTTAGATAGTAGTCGACCCAGATGGCGAAGCAGTTTTTGCGAGGTAAGAGCGCTGACATATTTGGATCGGTTTCGACTACACGATCAAACGCGAAAGCAAGGCGCTTTCCAAGAATATGACGCTCAGTCCAGCTGTGAGTGTGTTTCCAGACAGCGTCGATGCTACTGAAAAATACGTTATAGCACCGTTGGAACTGCTTCTTGTTACTAGTATGAACTTGTGCCATTAGCGACTCAACTTGCGCGAGCATCTTCTGTTCCAAATGCCGGGCATATATGGCGTCACCGGGTTCCCAAGGGCCATTGCGGTGGGTAGCGTAGGATCTACGTACTACGTCGTATATGCCCAAGCGGTGAAACGGGCAGGGGGCATTTGCTTGGTTTTCCAAAGACATTTCGGTCAAAACTTGGTGTTGGGACTCGAGAGCAGTGTCGGTGATCCAAGCGTGTAAGTCCCACAGAAATGGGGAGTTGCCACGGTGCTGCGCTGCTAACGTACGAGCATGCGTTGCTGCGTAGGCCCTAGTCATTAGCGTTGCCTGACTGATAGGGTGTAGACCGGCATAGCTTCCCAGTTTTGTGGAAATGCGTGTTGCTAGTGCCAGCTCGCTGCAGGCGCTGCGTTTCGCAGTCACCAAGCCTTCAAGGACGGTGCCGAGATTGGAGCCGGAGACCTTCTGTACGTAAGTTCCATCGGGAAGCACGTCTGCTAAGCGGTTTAAAAGCGTTGTACGCGCAACCTTGTAGTGGTCAAATCTAATGTAGCCGCTGTTGGCGTCGTTGCCGCAGTCTCCCAAAGTTACCCCAGGTAAAGGCGTTCCGACATCGTCGCGGATTGGAATGTGCCATGCGTGCACACCATAGTCGTCACCCCGCATAATGAGACGCGCTAGTACAACGGCGTGGTGAGCGCCGTTGTTAGCGCCTTCGACCCAAAATTTGATGCTCTCTCTTGTCGGGCTGTTGATGCTAAATGTTTGGGTCGTAGCGTCATAAGTTGCTGTCGTTTCCAGATTGGCAAGATGGGAACTGTGCCCCTGCTCCGCCAAAGCGAAGCAGCCGAGCTGGCGTCCGTGGTTGATGGCTTCAAGCATCTGCCAATGTCTCTCCGTACCTAGTTGATATACAGTACCTCCGTAAAGGAAGTACTGCGCTCCCATTCTGCGGGCGAGGGCTGGATCGATCATACAGAGCTTGTCGTAGGATTCGATGCTTTCTAGGGAGGGCTCCGCAAAGCCTTGTACGGTATAGCGACCAGTGTTCATTAGCGGAAGCATGATGTTGTTTATATGATGGAAGTGCTCCGAGGCTGTTAGGTTGTAAGGTCTTGTTTTTCTGGTCCATGCATCGAGGATCTCATCGGCACGTGCGATCTGTTCGTCACTAGGACGCCATTCGTCAAACCCAGAAGCCGGCGATGCCACAGCGCTAACAGTGTGTTTAGAAAGCTGCGCAATGCTGTTGGCGTCGGAGCCAGCAAGGAGATGCTGCAAAGTTTGCGTAAGAACGTCCCAGTGAATCGTCGGGCCTTGTTCGATCAACTGTGTCGCTCCGTGGTTCTGAGCTTTTAGAACTTCTTCCATCGTCACACCTCTTTTGCTTGCTGATTACTGTTTTGCATACTAAGCGAATGCTGTAATCACGTCCAAACGGACCGGTACTAGCGCGTAAGAGACTGATAGGCTATTCTATAGGAAATATTTCGAGCATTAGGGAGAAGTCATGGCTGAAAAGTCCACCACTACCGGTACCGTCGACGTGCTACTTCATGAAGAGAGGGCATTTAAGCCCGACCCAAATTTCACCGCCAAAAGTGTTGTGCGGGACGACAGCTTGTATCGTGAGGCCGCCAAGGACCGCGAGCTGTTTTGGGCACGTTGTGCACAGGAACTCGATTGGTTTGAAGCCCCAAAATCCACTTTGGTCTGGGACCCTCCTAACTACCGCTGGTTTGAAGGCGGAAAAATCAATGTCAGCTACAACTGCTTAGATCGGCATATTCAGTCCGCTACACGTAACAAAGCAGCAATCATCTGGGAAGGAGAACCCGGAGAAAAGCGTACTCTAACCTACTGGGATCTTTACCGCGAAGTCAACCGCTTCGCCAACGTCCTCAAAGGGCTTGGGGTTAAGAAAGGTGACCGTGTCGCTGTCTATCTTCCAATGGTTCCCGAAGCAATCGTCTCTTTGCTAGCATGTGCACGTATTGGAGCTATCCACACCGTGATTTTTGGAGGCTTCTCTGCGGATTCTTTACGCGATAGAATTAAGGATGCAGAAGCCAAAGTTGTTATTACCGCCGACGGTGGATACCGCCGTGGGGGTATTGTTCAGCTAAAAAGTACTGTAGATAAGGCCCTCAAAGAATGTCCTGGGGTTCAAGATGTCGTGGTCGTACGGCGTACACGCCGCGATGTCGACATGAGTGATAAGCGTGACCACTGGTATCACGAGCTAATAAGTCACGCTGACGCCTTCTGTGAACCGGAACCTATGGATGCTGAAGACACGCTATTTATTTTATATACGTCTGGAACCACAGGTAAGCCCAAGGGTATCATGCATTCGACCGGAGGTTACCTTCTCGGGGCTATGATGACTACCAAATGGGTCTTTGATCTTAAACCTGAAGATGTCTACTGGTGCACCGCTGACGTGGGCTGGATAACGGGGCATACCTATGTTACCTATGGTCCCTTAGCTAATGCAGCGACACAGGTGATTTTTGAAGGGACACCGGACTGGCCCGAACGCGACCGTTGGTGGAAGATTATTGAGCGCTACGGCGTGACAGTGCTCTACTCGACACCCACCGCTATTCGTAGCTTCATGAAATGGGGTCGACAGATTCCTCAGAATTGTGATCTCTCCTCACTGCGTCTTCTAGGTACCGTTGGAGAGCCTATCAATCCGGAAGCATGGATTTGGTACCACACCAACATCGGTGGAGGACGCTGCCCCGTAGTTGACACCTGGTGGCAAACGGAAACCGGTAGCATCGTCATCTCGCCTCTACCAGGTGTGACGACGTTAAAACCGGGCTCTGCCACGCGTCCCCTACCTGGTATTGAAGCTGCTGTGCTCTCGGATACAGGCGAGGAAGTTAAGCACGGAGGGGGCTATCTTGCCCTCACAGCCCCTTCCCCTTCGATGTTGCGTGGAATCTGGGGTGACCAAGAACGCTACCGTGACACCTACTGGAGTAAATGGGACCTGAAAACGTATTTCTCAGGAGACGGTGCTAGGCGCGACGAAGATGGTGACTTCTGGTTCCTAGGGCGTGTAGATGACGTGATGAATATCTCGGGACATCGGATCGGCTCGATGGAGGTCGAAAGCGCTCTTGTCGATCACGACAAGGTTGCAGAAGCGGCTGTTGTTGGTGTTCACGACGAAATCCGAGGGCAAGCCATTGTAGGGTTTGTCACCTTGAAACACGACCAAGAGCCTTCTGAAGAAATGGAGCAGATACTGCGTAAGCATGTCGCCGATGTCATTGGTCCTATTGCACGGCCCAGTCGTATTATCTTCACGGGTGACTTGCCGAAGACACGTAGCGGTAAAATTATGCGAAGACTACTGCGTGATATCGCTGAAGGGCGGGTTTTGGGCGATGTGACGACCCTCGCTGATGCTAGTGTCGTCGAGGAGCTTAAACAAAAGTACGACGAAGAGGGCTAGTGCAAAGCTGGTCCTTCGGACCTAAAGATCGGTGCTTAGTGTTTCGGCTGTGGGTGCTGTGCTTTGGTGAGAGCACGTGCCATGACAAGCAGGCTCATATAGCTCGTTAGCAGCATAACTCCCATTAAACATGCATAGGTGGGAAGTGTGCTGTCTGAAGGAAAACCCACCCACATTCTTACAAACACCCTCAGAGGGCCGGTTGAGATCAATGTGTGCAGCCCAAAGTCGAGAACTATCTTCCATTTGAAGCGAGCAAGACTGGTAGTTGAGACGAAGAACAACTCTTTAACGAGAACTTTGAACCATACGACGCCTGTACCTATAAGGCTTGTTCCAATTAAGGGGGCAAGCATTAAAAGTGTATGGGGCTCTGCCAGATCGATGAAGCTCAATTGCAGGGCTATACCGATAGCGACGAGTGCCGTAAGTGCCATGCTCACAGGTATAAGGGCGCTACTGCCTCGCTTTCGAATCCAGAAAGCTGCGGCGATGACGGCACACAGTGCAATACTACCGACAACAAGATTAGAGATGTTGCTATACAGCGCCCACGTACCGAAAAATTCGCTGTGTTCGGAAGGAGAAATATCAAGGAGTGCCAACTGCCACCAAAAACTCCCTGACTGCAATTTTGTCCACGACAGTCCTATAAGGGCACTTGCTAGGGCTGCCCAAAATACGGGTTGTAGCTGCAATCCTTCGGTTTCGAGGCGCTTTTGTTTCACGACGATTAGATAGTGGTAGATGAGCAGCATGCCCACTAATAGTCCTCCTGCAAGAATGCATAGAACTGCAGGAAAACTGAGCATTAGCTTGTTATGGATTGCGCCTGCAACAAGGTTTGCTAGGAGGGGGGCGCTTATGCTCAGGATCGGGTATGCGAATACTGCAGTGCGGAAAGGTACATGCTCGTTTAAAATAGCCCACGCCAAGACGACGGGAAGTATCTTGGCCATCGACACGCAGAGCCAAGTCAACAGAGGCAGCCAACCTGGAATTGTGAGAAAAGAGACGGCAATAGCAAGCAGCAAACAGAGGACGCTCGTTGCTGCTAGCGCTCTAGTGACGCAGTAGTAAAAACCCTTTTGTTGACGTAAGACAATTAACCCCACAGCCACGACTAAACTCACTGACAGAAGAGCGAACTGTGCGGGCACATCGCGTTGTAAACCTACGGTAGTGATCATTATCGTTGTCGCAACGTCGCCCAATAGATGCAACGCCATGTAGCCACAGAAAAGTAGCAGGAAGAAAAAGATCCACTTTGATGATTTACGCTCGATCATAGTTTTGTGGTTGTGCGTCAACCAGCCTCGCGTAGTATTGCCTCTGCTTCACCATTAGATAGTAATCTGCCAAATTCCGCCCACTGAATTTCCGCCACCTCTGGCTTGAACGAGCGAACTTTTTCATCGAGGTATCCATAACGCAAGCCAATAAAGGGAATACCTAGCGCCTCACAGGCACGCTCAACGGGAACGATATTGTCGTGCTTGTCGTTGACGAACACAACCTTATTGGGGCAGATGTCCCCAAGTTCCCACAACCGGGTAATAGCACTACCTTTGTGTGTCCCAGACGTAAAGAAAATGCCTTCGCGGTAGAGTATTCCGTGTCCATTGTCGAAATAGATGTCTCCCACAATAGGAGGGACCATCGATAGGTCTATACCGACACTGTGCAGCTGGTGAACTGTGACTGTTGCAACTCCGATTCCGCGCGTTGTCATCCCCATGACTGACGCTGCCTTAACGTGTAGCTGCTTAACAATATCCGCTGTTGTTGGCTCTACAGGAGTCATTTTAGTGAGGTGTTGCACAGCACGCCACTCGAAAAGCATCTGCTCTTTAGCTTCAGAATTCGTGAGCCCCAAATTCCGCAGCTGCTTCCAACGGTGGCGGACCCATTGATCGTTGCCGAGATCTTGCGCAGGCTCGATTAGGGTATTGTCGATGTCCCACATAAGGAGTGTGTCGCCGTCGACGTACGGCACAACTTCCTCGATATTGCGGATTTCATGGATGATGGCTTCGAGCTGAGCCGTGAAAGCAAGAACAATCAAAATGATAAGTATTCGCATGATAGATCCCTGAAATTTTGTGGAGTTTTAGGGTGCCATCCAAAATAGGATAGCACCCTGTTTTATGACAACATCAGCTTGGCAGCGCCGCATGGCGAACGTGGGGCTCGGGCACAAAGGCGTTGGTATAGCATGCTGATGGATCAGCTTCTTTGCTCACTCCCAGATGCTGAGCGTACTTACCGACCTTGTTCCAGTCGCGCTCAACGTTTTCGAGGCGGCGCGAGAAATATGGAAGGCAGCTAACAAAGACCTTTTTGAACGCGTCATCTCTCAAGTGTGGGTTATGATCACACATGATTTCAAAGGCTTCGTCTGGGCTTTCTTGGGTATACGCCATTCCTCGTTGCAGACCTTGCATCAGAGCGTGTACGCGGTCTGGATCCGAAGCAATGAAGTTCTCATGTGCAATCAGCAGTACCGAGCAGAAGCAGCAACACCCCAGGCCTGCAAGCTCGTCAACGCGTAGAAGGTCCGTCGGCCCGCAACGCGATTCGAGCTCTACCTGCTGGAAGCAGGCGATGCCCATAGCAGCATCGACCCGTCCACGCGCGATGGCGTCAACGGCGTGCATGCCGACACGTACCATTTCGTAATCCGATGGGGCAATTCCCGCGCGTTTAGCAAGATCGTCGAAGATGATTTTGCCAAATTCTCCGACAAATCCGATGCGCTTGCCTTTCAAATCCTTAAATTCTTTGATTCCAGACTCTTGAAGAAACAGTAGGCCCGTGGGCGGCTCGTCTAAGAGCGTTCCAAACGACTTAATTGGATAGCCACGCTCCCTCGCTGCATAGCAGTGGATCATGGCTTTTAAGCCAAAATCCGCTTTCTGCGTACCTACTATCTGCGTGACATCACTCGGATTTGCAGGCTGTAAAATCGCAAGATCTAAACCGCAATCGTCAAAGAACCCCAGCGCTTTTGCTACATAGAGCGGCGTGTGGTACGGATTGGCGAACCAGTTGAGTACTAGTGTTGTTTTCATGAATGTGCTCCCTGTCAATGTGTTGAAAGGAGGTAACACTCGGGAGCATGAGAACATAGACATAAGTCAACATTGGAGTTATAAGCTCCTATGTCGCAATCGAATAACTTCCCTACGCTGGCATTAACCAGATCAGGTGTTACAGGTCTGATCTCAGCCGAACTACTGTTCGGCACCCTGAGTTATTACCTTTCGCACACAGTAAAATCTACTCTTACAATCCTGTCAAGAAGCCTTGGTTCTGACGACAAAAGCAGCGTCCACGTCTTTTGTTAACCTAGCGTCAGTGCTGTCGGCATCCGATTCAACGACAGTCAAAGGTCTTAGGATTTAGAGGAGTGATCACCGCTTGACGCAGGCTTGTGTTTTTTATTATCGCAACCACTCATTACGATAGATGATTCGTGAATAGCCCTTTTTGTACCAAGTTCGCGGTTGGCTGCGAGACTTTGCGCACTCACTAGCTGCTCATAGAACTCCACCGCTTCAGGCCATCGGTTTACTAGATCTACCATGCGCTCAGCAAATTCCGGATCCTTCCTGAATAGCTCCGTCCAAGGCACTTCAAGAGCCATTTGGAGGTCGACGTCGAAATAGTCTTCCAAGCTTTCCGGGGTTAGTTGCTCGGCATCGATCCGGTCACAGACAAAAGCCCAAAAGTGGTAGGCAAGTTGTGTTTTATTGGCATCTGATGCGTCTAATTTTAAGTAGGAAACATATAGACTGAAGGCGTGTTTCGGGTCTACTTCGAACAGCGTATGTATGATCCGGTTGGCGTTGTGTGCCGTTCCATTGTCGATGATGTGAGAGAACACAAGTTCTACTAGTGTTGTTGAGACAGGTCTTTTCTTTCGGATTAGGTCTGCCAACGTTCTAGCAATGGTAGTGCTATCTACGTTCTGGACCATCATTTTCAGCATGAGTAATTTGGTGATGTGTTGAGTACATGCACGTTTTGCCTGATCTTCAACACCCTTAGCCTTCAAAAATGGGTACCACATCACATGAGCGAGTCCCTTTACCCAGAAACGAAGATCGTCACTGGCCGCCTGATCGTCAGCGATTACATTCATTACGCGTTTTAGGCCTTTGACCACGCAGGTTGGTCCTCTTTGTTTCCGTTTAAAGTCAACGTCGTGTTGCCGAGTCCGCTTAGCAGCTGCACCCGTGATCTTATCTCCGAAGGTGTAGTGCCATCGCAACGCGACACCGTCACTCGATACGCGAGTATTTGAAGACGACATTAGCTGCCGAAGCTTTCCTGAAGACTGCAGGGGGACGATGGTGTCAAAGTAGCGCCCAAACATCAAAGAGGTAAGTTGCGGTGAGCTCACGTATTGGGGAAAAAGGCGTCGTCCCGTTGGCGAGTGGTTCTCTGATTGGTGATACGTTTCGATTTCGCATCCAGTGTTGATTACACGTACTGTATAGCGCTTAGGCTTCATGCTTCCTTCCACAAGCATCCACATGTCATGCCCACTGGGAGTATTGCGGTAGCCTACTCGGATAGGAACTGGCCTGTGCATTGACTGTCTCATCACCATGTCTTTTAGACGTCTTTGGGCTAACGATAGAAGAGATTTTGCATATCGGGAACCTTCAATTTTGGGACATATGCTCCCCACCTGATCGAGAGCGTAAACGGCAAAACCGTACCTGAGGCCATTACGTATTTGTTGGCGAATCCCTTTTGTGGGAAGGTTGTTACAAGCCTTTTCACCAACGGCTACAAGTTCTGTCAGCATGATTGCGGCTGCTTCGGAGTGGGTGCTAGCATCTGCGAACTGCTGCTCTAATAATGCCTCGTCGTCACCAAGAAGAAGATGGGCAGGGAACCAGGAAAGGTAGCTACTGTTGTCTTTGCTAAAATCAGCTAAACTGCCCAATAGGTTTTTACAGACGGCTGCGCGTGCTATTAAGGAAAACAATTTTGTAGTGCGAGCTTTTGTGAAATAGGGTTTCTTGCCATTGGTAGAATCGGTGCCGAGATCTGGTGTCAGTAGGACGCTACTGTAGAGGATGGCATCAAGGGCTTTTAGGGCATCTGCTTTATGCTTTTCATCAAGCTGCGGAAGAGTGCGTGGACCTGACTCCAGTTCTTTTTGAACGTGGTCTACACAGTCCATTAAAGCGTCAGCATCTGAAATGTGCGCAACGTTCACACTACCCAGTGTGTCGTGTGCACGTTTCACCCGATCGATAGTGCTGTTGCTGGGATGGAAAAGGTCGTCAAGCAGAGGTAGAGCCTCTGCGAAACCACGACGCCCCCATGTCAATAGTATTGCGCCGAGTATTTTTCTAAATCTCATCAGTGTGCGATTTTCAAAGATGTCGACATCGGGGCTTGTCAAAAGGCCACGCGTAAGATCCAGTAGTGCATCGACACCCCACTCTTGGATATAGCTATTGCTTAGCTCAATACGCTCGTCGGCTTCAATTGATCTAAGGAGTCGAGCGATCTGCTGAAGAACAGCGTCATTGTTGAGGAGATTTTGGGCTATCGCTCCTTGCAGTAGGGTGATCACCGTGTGGAAGCGTGTGACTGGGTCTTTGATAGCCACTAGCTTATGGATGCCCGTTTTCAGATCTCGCTTGTCCAGCGATAGGAACATTACTGCCAGCTTTCGGATCTCTGTTTGCAGCGAATTTAACGTCGGAAGGGCGGTGGCAGTAAACATAGTATCGGGAGACGTAGACGGCTGTTGAAGCTCCCTTCCGAGATTTTGTGTAAAAACCTGGATGATGGTCCTGAGTACTTCTTGCTTCTTTGTCGAGATCGTCGATTCCGACGACGTGCTTGGAGAGCAAGGCGTCTCTAGAGGATGCAGCGCATTATGCTTATTGTTCTCGAGACTTGTGATCTTCATGTTATGGTCTATTGTGAAAATAAAGTAAGAGTTATTCTATAACAAGTAATGTTAATTATTCAACAATTAAAACAAAGTATATCTAATCCATTACTATAAAGCTAACTAGCGTACTTAACAAACTCCATTTTTGCTCGAATTAGAATCCCACGCTTTATACAGAACTTAGCACCATAAGCTGAGTGTCGCAAGCTCCGCTGTCAGGAACTACGTTGGCTACGCTTACACTGCCAAAAGCGTCGCGAGGTGGGTACGGTTATAGGCGGGTTCTTAGCACCCGGGTGGCGACCTATCTCGTAACTGGAGTAGCTGATGGTCAAAGTTTTATGCGATTCAGCTGATGGCCTACGGTGAGTTTTGGGCTCTATTTTAGGCGCGTAGCGCCGACATATGCTAAGCCTGGGACGTAGTCCTTGTCCTTACCCAAACTTCAACTATTGCTTTGTATTTACTTGTTTTTTAACGATGCGGATTTAGGGGTGTTCACTTGGTTCTACATAACTGTAGAGGTATTCTAAGGGACGAAGCCCCGACAGCTTTATAGCCTAGCCTGTGAGGGCTAGGTAATGTGCAGTGATTATGAAGTTCTGAAGGAGCGACAGAAATTAGTGTTCGGATTTGAGTGCACAGTATTGTTGATTGAATTGCTTTCTGTCGCACCTTCGAGAGTGTCAAGAAATTGGCGTTGATGATGAAATGACCATCATCCCATATGATTTCGCGCATTTTCCGGAGGCCTGAAAGGCCAGCAAGATGTATAGCCCTGGACGAAGTCCGGATTGAAGGTAAAAACACGTCCTGAGCCCTGCAGAGAGTGTAAAGAAATCCCGAGATCGATTGAGAAATCGTTGATCTTTCATGAGACCCGAAGGGGCGACTCATTGTAGCCCCACCCGGGAGGGTGGGATGAAGCATAGAAAATTCCGGAGGCCTGTAGAGAGTGTAAAGAAATGCAACGTTACCTTTTTTAGGCCCGAAGGGCTGTAACCTGCATAGCCTGGGGCGTAGCCCCAGGTAGGCTAATTAAGCTTTTGAGCGCTGTAAGTGCGACACATGTTTCGCATGGA
>JAJFMA010000162.1 GCA_021772415.1 Chlamydiota bacterium | reverse complement strand
TGCGTTACTTCAACTTAGCACGTCCCGCAGCTCCCAAACCTGCCGATGACACAGATGCTAACACGGGCCTATGGTCTAAAGTTGGCCACTATGCCAACAAAGCCCTTGGTGTCGCTCTTACACCTCTTGACGTGGTGCATGGCGCGATCATGCGCTACCCACTGTTTGCTAACCTTGCTGTCTCTGTTGTGGGCTTGGCGGCTCTTGGCTTCGGCGCCACCTATGCGTCTCGCCTTGGCGAAGACTACTGGAAGGGCGATGCGTGGCTACCGTGGAACACTAGCGAGCCCACCGTCGCAACAGGTGTTTCTGTGGACAAGCTGACTGGTGTCAATGAGAGACTGTCAGCCGCCTCAAAAAACATCACCAACTTGTTTGACACACAATGCACTGCTGATGAGGGATCATCTCCTCTGTTTACCGGTTGTGATGAGTTGGCCAAAGTAAGGGACTTCGTAGTGGGTGCTGGTGCAGACCTCACTAAGCTGCTGCCTGCTGCTGCTTCTGCAGCTTAAGCTGCCACAGCATACGTATGCAAAATGGGGCATGGATCCGAGATCCATGCCCCATTTTCATCAATCCGTGAAAAGCTATTTAGTGTGTCTCTAAAACTCTTTTTTAGTGTAGACGCTAACATCTATGCTGCAGATGTCTCTGTACGCTTCAGCGACCTGAATCGAATAATCATGTATAGCCCTATCCACCGGACCTTTTCTGTTGACGATATTTTGTCGAACAGCGACTTCAGCGCGTGTAATTTTTTCCATCGCTTCCCCATAAAGCTTGCCAATTTGATCCGCAGCTTCAACACTGCCCTCCGTTAACTTTAGGAGAACTTCCTTTTTCGCTTTGCAGTCGTTTTTCGCGTAGAGCGCAACCCTATACAGTGGATCTTTACGATACATCTCGGCTAGGCTCGCAATGAAAGTAAGAATGCTTGCTGTTAGCACCGTCAAAGTATAGCCGCTCATTTCGTCGTCGCCACGGCAGTGCACGAACAGCGTAGAAGCAAAGACCATCATGCTGACTGTCGCGATCACGGCTATTAGCCCGCAATAGACCGTATAGGTCTTAATTTTTTGATACGCAGCCTGGGCACCATAGCTGTCTCCATGGCCGACCGGAACTTGCCAGAATGTGAACACCTCGGAATTTTCCATAAAACACACAAGCCTATTCTTAAACTACAAACAATACTTGTATTATAAATAGAAATCAACAGTTGTATACTAATTAGTTATATAACGTTTCATCATTGGTAGATATATAAAACGAACTTAACTGTATTAAACCTGCCCAATATCGACTCAATTTACATGTTCACGGGGTAGGCAAATTTGTCCTCTCTGTCTAGTTTTATGTCTGAGGCCCGGAGGGCCAGCTTATGATAGCCCCACCCGTGAGGGTGGGGTGCGGTATATAATTACACTGAGTCCCATTGGGGCTCAGAGCGCTTTCTTTGCTTTACCCCACCCTCACGGGTGAGGCTAACAATAATACGACCCGTTGGGTCTCATGACAGTGTGCCATTGAGTCGACTTTTCGAGATTTTTCGACGCTATTTATGAAAACCCGATTTTGAAGAGCCCAGATCTTTTTGCAAGAATCTCACATAGCTCTCATCATGCAAAATAATTCACGATCCTGTTTGGTACCCCGTGAACATGTACGACCCTGTGGCAGCCATAATCAGATGATGGAAACTCACTAGGTGGGAGAGATCACTCCGTCACGATAAAGCCACTGGCCCTTATTCTTTAGGAAGCGGCTACGTTCGGTGAACGACGCATCGTTTCCGCCTTGCATAAGCTGGGCAGTAAATGTCACATAGGCAACCGCATCACCATCCTCGAACTCCAGGATCTCGAGATTTTGGAAGTCCGTTCCTTGGCAGAAGCCGAGGATCTGCTGTGCCCAAGCAACCTTGTCCTTGAGGACGCTGTGGTTGTCGGGGTGTGTGGTCATCATGATGTACTCGGGGAGCTGCTTGGCGTAGGCGCTAAAACGCGAACGCATCAAGGCCTCGGCATTTGGGGCTTTAGCACCATCGTGAAAGATTTTGCAGCACATTGAATAAGGTTTACCGCTTTTACAGGGGCATGGGCTTCCAAACTGCATTAGAAGCTGGTCCCTAGAAATAGGCGCACGCCATGGATTTTGTATTTAGTGTCGATGAAATCGAAAGGGAAATCTTCGCGTCCACCAAGGTGGCGATGCTCGTAGAAGGGTACAACGCTAGCGTAGCATTCGCGTCCGTAGATGCAGATGCGCCGTTGGATAGGAAGCTCACAGATGTAGTGCATCTTGTCTTCAATAATCGTAGTGGTGTTAGGAACTTCTGGGTCGACGACCTTGTCACGTCCCTCGTACATCTGGCGCACTTTGAAGTTAAAGCCCACGGTCCAGCAGTCGTCGCACCACGCACGTAGGAGGAAGCCGGCGGTGCCAAACTTGAAAGTATCGACGAAGAGCACCTCAAGAGGCGACGGATGGACGAAGCGATTTTCTCCGTGGTAGTAGCCCGCGCCCACAAAAGGCGTGAAAGCCCAGCAAAGACCGCAGTGCCAGTGGATGTTGTAGCCGAGACGGCCCTCGACTTCGGAGTCCATCATATCGGATTTAATGCGGGTACCAGATGCCGTTGTGCCATCGATGGATCCTTGGGCCCAAGACCCTTCGGCAGCCCAATAAAAAGCGTTAGGCTTCAGGCGTTCATAACTCCCTCGAAGCCCACAAAGCCATCCCGTTTGGCGAGAACCACCGTCACGGAGGCGCTTAACATGATAAAACTGTGGGCCGACAGAAATGCGGTGGGGGCCATCAAGCAGTCGACAAGGCCTCCATTCATCCGGCAGGCACCACGCATGCGCGGGTAGCTGCCAAGCGGCGCAAAAAACGAAAAATATTGCAAACCAGATACTTGAAGAAGTCCGTTGAGTCATAGGTGGTAAAATCCCTTGTCGCCCCTGCGGGGTTCCGCTATGTTTAAATTTTTACCAAATGCGTAAATACCAGTCACCATAAACACCAAGACATCGGACACCTTAGCATGAGCGGTAGTTTAAGGTCTTGGGTCAACTCACACAAATTCTGCCCAGGGAGAAGGTCATGCATATGTTCATTACCAAAACACTGTCCACATTGGCGGTGACAGCAGCGGCTCTTTTAACGGCTGCTCCGGTCGAGGTTCTTGTTCTAAGTGAGGAATTCGAGCCCTTAACGCTTGAGCTCTCGGAAGCTACGACTTTGGAAGAGCTAGGAGAACAGCTCCACGCCTATCTTGGAGAAGGCGCTGCTATTGCCCCTATCTATCTGAGCAAGACGAGTTCTCCCGCTGCAGGCCAAGGGCTAAAGAGTCCTAGAACCGCCTACAACATTGAAGACAACGAAGGCGAAGGATATAGCCGGGACATTGCAGAAGGAGCGCGAGACTACTACCACAACGTCTCTGCTGACGAGAAGAAGAACATTTCGTATATCGTGAAGACCTTGGCAAACAAGCCCGAACCGGCCCTCTTATTCTACAAAGGGTCTATCGTGAGTGCTGGTGACAAGATCGATCACATCCATCCCCTGAAATTCCTGCACGCCATCTTCACCGACGAAGAGCTCAAAGTTGGCATGCGTGTCGTGCGCAAGAAGAGCTGGGTGTGGGGGAATTTCCGCAGCGGCATCAGTGACAGTTTACGCGACGAAGCTAGCGTCGACAACATGACTGTCGAATATCTGTACGACTTCGCTGCCGCCGTCGACGTAGACGCTAATTTACTGATTGGGGCTTACAATGCTCAGAACTGGGATTCATTTATCGACGGATGCGTGGCACACATCCCACGTAAGGGCGACTACCGCCGCTACAATATGTAGGTCGCTGCCGGAGTGGCTCTGAAAGGGACCAAAATGACGTAAGGGACATAAGGGACAGTAGTCGCTTATGTCCCTTTTTTTTGGAGACTCCAGAGTCCGTCGTGCGTGCCCGATTCTTCTTCCATTTTGGTCTAAAAATCACCACCGAGCCACAGAGTTTAAGAGCTCGGATGAGAAGTATTGTGGTACATGTTGTTCATTGCGTGCCCGGTCTTCGCTCGTAGCACCATTCTGAGGCCCGAAGGGCTAACATAAAATGACCCTTCAGGCCTCATGAAGGAAATCGTAGCATCTTAGATAATCACGTGTTGATTGGGTGACCTAAGATGTTAACCTACTTTTTCTTATGATCAAAATGCCGAAAGTCGAGTCTGCGTCTCTGCGTTTAATTTCTTACACACACAGCGTCACCTTTGAAATCGGGCACGCACACGGGCACGCACACGGGCACGGGAAGAAGCGGGATGGACAATCAAAACCTCCATGACCTCCTTTTTCTCTCCATGGCCTCCGTGGCTTTCTTCTACTTCGAAATCGGGCACGGGCACGGGCAGGGGGATACGTTCACCAAATAACAGTCGATTGTCCGCCAATCGGATGATATGCTACGATTGTGCTATAGCCCCAACGGAGGATCGATGAAATCAGAAACACCTAAGCCTATCCATCTTAAAGATTATCGCTCGCCATCACATCGCATCCCTTGGGTGGAACTTCGGTTTGAATTAGATGACAACAACACCCGCGTCACTTCAAAGATGCAGGTCGAACGCAATAGCACTCTTAGGAATTCCTCAGATGCCTTGGTTCTCCAAGGCGAAGAGATGGAGCTACTCTCCGTCAAAATCGATGGCCGGCAGCTGCCTCCTGGGAAATACAGCGTCACCGAGCACACATTGACTCTTGAAGGGCTTCCAGATCAGTGCACTTTGGAGATAGAAAACAGCATCGACCCCGCGGCGAACAAGGCTCTTGAGGGGCTGTATAAGTCTGGAAATCTCTTTTGCACACAGTGTGAGCCCGAGGGATTCCGGAGGATCACCTACTTCTTAGATCGCTCTGATGTGATGGCACGCTTCACCACTACCTTAGTTGCCGACAAAGCCAAGTATCCCACCTTGTTGTCTAATGGCAACCCCATTGATCAGGGGGACTTGGATAACGGCAGGCACTGGGTCACATGGGAGGATCCCTTTCCCAAGCCCAGCTACCTTTTTGCGCTTGTTGCCGGAGATTTAGGCGTCATCACAGACACTTTCCGCACAGCGTCAGATCGTGAAATCGATCTACGCATTTACTGTGACGCCGGCAACGAAGGGCGCTGCCAGCACGCTATGCGCTCGCTGAAGAAGTCGATGCGTTGGGACGAGGAGGTCTTTGGACTCGAGTACGACCTCGATATCTTTATGATCGTCGCCGTTGACGCCTTCAACATGGGAGCGATGGAAAACAAAGGTCTCAACATCTTTAACGCCAGCTGTGTTCTCGCTGACGACGCTACTGCTACCGACGACAATTACGCACGCGTCGAAGGCGTCATAGCCCACGAGTATTTCCACAACTGGACAGGAAATCGCGTCACCTGCCGCGACTGGTTCCAGCTTACACTGAAAGAAGGGCTAACGGTTTTCCGCGACCAGGAGTTCTCATCGGACATGAACTCGCGCCCTGTCAAACGTGTCGAAGACGTCCTCACTCTACGCAGTGCCCAGTTTGCTGAAGATGCGGGACCTACCGCACACCCGATCCAGCCGCAATCGTACATACAGATCAACAACTTCTACACGACAACGGTATACAACAAAGGCGCCGAAGTCATTCGTATGATCCATCGTCTGATCGGACCCGAAGCCTTTCGGAAAGGCATCGACAAGTACTTCGAACTCTTTGATGGCCAGGCTGTGACAACAGAAGACTTCCTACATGCCATGGAAATTGCATCAGGAAGAGATCTATTGCAATTCCGTCGCTGGTATCGCCAGGCCGGCACTCCTGAGGTGCATCTCGACTTTGCTTACGACGACTCCGCACGGACTTTTACCCTTACTGCCGAGCAGACATGCCCTCCAACAGCCGATGGCAGCCCCAAAGAACCGTGGCTCATCCCTCTGGAGATAGGCCTCCTGGATAGCGAGGGTAACGACATGCCGCTGAGCCGCAAACCCATCGTTGAAGTCGCGCTAGAAAAGCAGACGTTCACCTTCGACAACGTCAAGGAGGCGCCGACTGTCTCCATCAACCGCCAATTTACGGCTCCTGTAAAGGTACACGCCCCCTATTCCCGGAAGGAGCTCACTTTCCTGATGGCTCACGACAACGACCCTTTCAATCGATGGAATGCTGGGCAAGAACTTGCCTGCGAGATACTCCTCGATATGCTAGAGCAGCACCAAGCCGGAGAAGCTCCACAGGTGGATGCTGGATACCTGGACGCCTACGGCACAGTGCTTAACGACAATGCCCTCGATCGCGCACTGAAGGCCTTAGCTCTAGTGCCTCCAAGCGAGGAAACACTCGGCCAGCGTCAAGACATCATCGACATCGACGGTACCCACAGCGTACGTGAGCAGCTTATTACCGCCCTAGCGCGCTACCACCGCGAGGCCTTATGGGAGACCTACCGCAGCCTACATAATCCCAAGGAATCCTACTGTTTTGATCCTGTAGCTGTGGGACGCCGCAGCCTCAAAAACGCCTGCCTGTCGATTTTAGGGCGCCTCGATGACACCGAGGTTCATGACACCTGCTACGCGCAGTTCACCCAAGCGACGAATATGACAGACCGCTTTGCGGCCCTCGCTGTTCTTGCAAGTAGCAGTAGTCCAAAACGTGAAGAAGTCCTAAAAACCTTCTACAACGACTGGAACAATGACCTGCTCGTGATCACTAAGTGGTTCGGAGCCCAAGCTCTATCCCGGCGCGACGACACCACACACGTGGTTCAAGAACTCGCCAAAGACCCCGTCTTTGACCTGACGCTTCCGAACCTCGCCCGCGCGCTATATGGAAGCTTCGTCGCTAACAACAAGCATTTTCACGCCAAGGATGGTTCAGGATACAAACTGCTTGCAGACCAGGTTCTGACGTTGGATAAGCTCAACCCACTTATGGCCGCACGGCTCTGTGGAGGCTTTAAGAAGCTTCACAAACTAGACAGTGCACGCCAGAAAATTCTACGTCAGGAGCTAGACCGCATCCTCACAACCGAAGACCTGTCGACACATGTCTATGAGATCTGCTCAAAATGTGTCGAAATGCAAGACGCCAAGCAGAAGCAGCAGGCTGGGGTGTGATGTCCGGCGTTGCCGGCAAGTAGCGAGTTCCATCATGAGGCCCAACGGGCCGTCTTATGGTAGCCCCACCCGGCAGGGTGGGGTAGAGCAAAAAAACACCCTGAGCCCCATTAGGGGCGGCTTGTGGCCCCAGCGGATTAAACCGACACAGAGCGTTTTATCCAATGCTATGAATAATGCGAAGCACGTTCTTCTCCGGAGCCATGAACCGGGGCCACAAGCCGCCCGGTTGGGGCTCAAATTCATGTTTTACTCTACCCCACCCTTACGGGTGGGGCTATCATAAGACGGCCCGTTGGGCCTCATGCGAATATGAAGGTGTCTAACTAATACTAAGGCTTGTTGACACTCTCTCTGGGCCTTATGAGAATATAGAGGTGTCTAACTAATACTGAGGCTTGTTAACACTCACGTAAGCGTGCGCAGAAGAAAACACTACGCTACAGGTGTGGTAATCGGCCTGTCGCTCCAAGGGAGGGTAAAGGCGAGGCAGCACCCCGCATCGGGATTGCTGCTGACTTCTAGTAAGGAGGCGTGTGCTTGTACGATCTTTTGTGCAAGCATGAGGTTGACAGGGTTCTCGGGGCGTGAAATATCGATGACTTCGCTGCCATCGAAAAGTGTTGCCATCTTCGCCGCGTCCATCCCTATGCCGCTATCAGACACTTCGACACGTAGCCCCTGCGTCGTTGCTAACGTACGTACAGTAACCGTGCCTTTAGATGGAGTGTGGCGTATTGCATTACCAATAAGCTTCATGAACACTTGTTCCATCTTCTCTGGATCGACATCGACCTCACGTTGTTCCTCAAGTAGCGTCTCGACAACAACCCCCTTAGCTTCGGCCATTGCCCACACCCTATCGAGAGCATTTTCGATAAGGCCACTCAATGTCCTCGACTCCAGATTCAATGGAGGCCTCTCAACTTTTACCCCCGTAAGATTTAGGAGATCGTCGACAAGGTGAAGCCCCTTCTCAGCTGTTTTCTGCACTGTCTTGACAACGTT
Organism: Chlamydiota bacterium; assembly: GCA_021772415.1. GTDB lineage: Bacteria > Chlamydiota > Chlamydiia > Chlamydiales > JAJFMA01 > JAJFMA01. Next base: position 2,832 of record JAJFMA010000162.1, on the reverse strand, counting down.
GTCGTGCTCGTCCGCTGTAGAGGGAGTCTCCGTCAGGTAGGCGGCAAACTGACACAAGGTTACCACCTGATTGCGTAAGTCCTGTGAAATCAAATTGACAAGGTTCTTAAGGCGCTCTGTCACCCTCTCGACCTCGACAGTTTTAGCTCCTAGCTTCTCTGTATACTCTACAATACTATTCTTCGATGCTGCTTCGATACTTGCTAGTTGCTCGTTCTTGTGTTTGAAAAGCAGCGTACTGATCACCAGTGAACTCATGCGATACGAAATAACCAAGAGCACTCCAAATATGACAGGATTCAGCACGGCCAAAACGGTGAAGGTTTCAAGTTCCATCACAAGCCTCAGCTCCATTATCGCCATAATCGAACCTGCAAACAGAGCGTAGAGACTGAAAGATCCCGAAAAGACGGGTATGCCTCCAACAGCCATACCTATCATACAATTAATCAACAGAGTTTGATGGAGGATATCGTCAGGAAAGACAAGAAACATCGACAGCCCAAACCCTACACCTTCAATAGCCGAAAGAGCGTAATAGATGAAATAGGCTTTTAGAGACGGTGCTTCCCCCTTCTCTTTCTTACCTGATGAGACCAGCACACAAAGCCGGAGCAATATGATCAGGAACAAACCCACAGCCCATTCAAATGGATAGGTGGGGTTGGCGCTAGTCCAGTCCATGAGAATCAGGCCAAAGATAACGAAGAAGGCGGCGCTTATTCCCACATAGGCATTATGGAAAATCATTATCCGCAATTGCTCATGAACCTTTGACGGAAGCGGCCGTTTATGTGAGGGCAGCAGCGTCTTTAGGCTCGAGAGCAGTTTCGCTGTTAGGAGCATCGGTTCTACCTCCATAGGTAACCGTAACTCTATCGTATCCAATAAATTATTTCACTTCCCGCTTTTGAACGTAGCATTGGTGGTAGTCTTCGGCGGGATAGAAAGGAGCGGCGGGTACAATCTCCGTGACGACAGCCGAGGAATATCTGCCGGAGTTGTCAGCAGCGGCCTTGGAGGCGTATGCCTCTTTCTCTTGCTCGGCACCATGAAAGAAGATCGCCGACCGGTACTGCGAGCCGACATCGGGGCCTTGCCTATTGAGCGTGGTGGGGTTATGCAGCGACCAAAAGATCTCGAGCAGCTGAGCATACGAAATCACGTCAGGATTAAATTCGACACGTACTGCTTCAGCGTGACCGGTGGTTCCGGAGCACACCTGCTTGTATGTGGGGTTGGCGGTCGTGCCGCCCGTGTACCCCACTAGGGTCTTTGTCACACCGGGAACTTTCTGGAAGCTGCTTTCCACACCCCAAAAACATCCAGCGGCAAAAGTGGCTTTAGGCATAAAGATCTCCTCGTGGCTTAGGTATTTGAATACCGCAAATGCCCATAGAAAATCACCTAAAAACAGGCGAATTACCACAAAGCTCGCTGGTGAATATCCTATCTCCCAATAGGATCTCGCCTACAAAAAAAGCTGAGACGGATCGGGTCCGTCTCAGCCAACAAATACCATGGAAAGTATCAAAAAAGCAGTTTGGGTTAGCTAAATAATTTTTTCATGGGATTAGGGTTGTTTCTTCCGTCATGTTGTGCCAAGTAGTTGTGCACAATATTATTAAGTGCAATCGCTGCAAGAGTTGCCACTGCAACACCTGAAACCACACCGGCGCCTGCCATCAGGGTGAACGCCTGTGTTGCCGTTGCGATCACGGCAAAAAGAGTGACAGCAAAGCCCGCAGTCAGGATTCCCTGATTGAGCTCTGATGCTTCGTTCGATTGGCGCTGGCGCTGATACACTAAGTTTGGCAGTGCATTCAAGCCATCTTGTTTGAACTGGTTGTAGATCTTGCCAAGGCCTAGCAGGCTAGCGCCTCCAATAAGTGCGGCGCCGGCAGCAACACCCATTACGGGTAGGCTTGCCCAGCCAAGATCTGCAGATGTTTCAAACCAAGATTTTTGTGCGTCGCAGAACGCTGGGCACAATTCGTTAGCATTTGGTCCTGCAATAGGACACATTCCTTCTTCTCCAGCCACAGTTCCCTCCCCGGTTGTGGTTGTATTTTTCAGACTACTTAAGCAAGTATAGCAGAGAGTGAATTCCATATCCAGTTTATTATCAACGTGTTAAGATCACAAAACAGACTTGACAAGACAGCTAAAGCACGTTAGCCTCTTTGCTTTCGCTGGCAATCTTATGACTAAGGAGACAAAGACTTATGATCACACGAGTACACACCGTATCGATTCCAGTGCGGGATCAGCTTAAAGCAAAGCAGTGGTACGAAGAGAAGTTGGGCTTCAAAACCGTCGCCGACGAGCCTTTTGACGAAACGGGAGAAAGGCGCTGGATTGAGATGAGCACGCCCGAAGGGGGCACACGTGTGACGCTATTCACACCCGACGGGCACGAAGACCGCATAGGGACACATTCTACTGTCGTCTTCACATGCGATGACGTCTACAAGACGACGGAAGAACTTAAAGCGCGTGGCGTCGAGTTCGAGTCCGATCCCGTCGAGTATGAGTGGGGCGTTGGGGCGTTGATGAAAGACCTCGATGGCAATATCTTTTGCTTGTCTATTGCTAATACGGTTTCAGTGTAAGGGCAGCATCCTCGTATGCGTGTGCGTGGGCATGCCCGATTTCGGAGAAGAAATTACCACCGAGCCACAGAGTTGGAAAGGTCGAATGAGGGTGTCGTCCACCCCTTTGTCTTCCACTGCCTGTGTGCATGCCCGACTTCAAAGGTAACGGTGTGCAAACGTGAATAAATTGTTTACATACCTACGGCTTGTTCAGTTTTCATGAAAAGAAACGCAAAGA
>JAJFMA010000161.1 GCA_021772415.1 Chlamydiota bacterium | reverse complement strand
ATCCCTACAGAATTAGGCCCTGACAATAAAGGTGTCCAAGCGACATAAAGGACCAAAACGACGCGTGGTTCGCGCCGTGTTTACGCTATGTGGGAGAATGGGTCATGAGTAACACTGAATCACAACGCCTTGTTGTTGCCTCACTAAACAAAGTGAAAATTGCCGCCGTGGAAGGGGTGGTCTCAGAGTATGCCACACTTGCCGGGATGCCCGTCGTGGGTTTGGCAATTCCCTCGGCAGTGCGCGAACAGCCACTCTCTTACGAAGAAGTAGTGACAGGCGCCAAAGCGCGCGCCGAGCGTGCCTACATAGACTGTATTTACAGCTTCGGTATTGAAAATGGCCTAACGAACATTCCCACCACTGACGACTACATGGATGTCTGTGTGTGCTGCGTTTATGACGGAGAGCAGCACCATATGGGTGTCTCTGCCGGTGTCCGCATGCCACGCGAAATCGCTCGCCTAGCTCTTGAAGAAGGATTGGATCTCAATGAAGCTCTAGCCAAGTGCCAGCTCACCGACAAAGCACACATTGGCTCGTCGGAAGGGGCAACAGGGCTGTTAACCCGTGGGCGTATCGTGCGCACGGAACAATGCCGCCAGGCTATTGTGACGGCACTAGTGTCGGTAGAAAATGCTACGTGGTATCGCGAGCTCGTGCATTAGCGCACCATCTCCATGTGCCTGACAAGCTCTTACACCCCACGGAAAATCAGAATTTCCTTCAGAGGAAAAGCCCCAACAGCTTTACAGCCTAGCCCGTGAGTGAGTGCTAGCTGAGCATACGTGAGAGTCTTAGCTCTGAAGAAGGTGTCAGGGAACCACAGCGTGTTATTTGTCCAAAGAGCCCGTCGGGCTCAGATACTATAGCCCAGGGCAACGCCCTGGGGAAAAGGTATCATATAATTGCACCCTGAAGGGGTGCAACAAAAATGAACACGATACCTGAAAAAAGCCTCCACAACTACTTGAAGGGGGAGTCTATTCCTCATTTTAAGACATTGCAATCCCTAATCATATCGCACCCCTTCAGGGTGCAAATTACTTTTCACGTTTACCCAGGGCGTTGCCCTGGGCTGGAACATCCGAGCCCTTCGGGCTCAAAAAATAGACGTATTGAGGTTTCTGGACACTCTCTACAGGGCACAGAGTGCATTTTGGACCTTCTCCGGGCTACGCCCAGGGCTATACAGGTTTCTCAGCCTTTCGGACCTCAGGACGGACTTTTTTCTGAAAAAAATAGACTGCTACGAAGCCTGCCTCGTCCATTTCTATACACTCTCGAAGAAGCGGCATAAAAAGAGTGTAAAGAAATAGGGCCGCGCTAGGGGTCTGGCCTGCGCGCAGCCAGCGTAGCTACCCCACAGGAGAAATACCGGAGAGGACTTGATAATGTTTTACGCAGCTGCTGCCAGGTTCATGTAGTTGAGGACCGAGCGTAGGGTTTTAGCAAGCTGCTGCCGGTCCTTGCGGCTTAAGCAGTCAAGCAGATCCTGCTTTTTCCCGTCTTCTAGAACACGGTGATAGGCGTTGAAGACGTGAACCTTCCCATAAGGTGTTTGCACCTCTTCGGCGCGCAAACAGCGAATGAGCTCGTCACAAAGAGCTTGATCGTGGATGGTATCGAGAAAGCTCTCTTCCTGAAGTTTAGTATGAAACCAATCAGACTCAGAATGTTCCAAGGCTGCCAGCAAGCCCTCACGTATCGCGGTATCGGATGGCAGAGGCATAGCCATCTCATCCTTGGGACGGTGTGCAATCCACCAACGCAGGCGCATAGTTGCCCATATATCAGCAATAGCGTCCATCCATCGCCACAGAAAAGGCTGTTCATCAGATTCGTTGTACTGCGCCATAGCAACCCCCAATTAATTCAACAATATACTTATATAATAAATTATACACTTTTTAATAAAAACTATCATTACAGTATATTGATTTAACTGGAAACCACACGATAACGCTCAGAGGAAAAACATGCATTTGACTTAGACCGGTCTTAACGACCTCGGTCATATTGATGAGGATCCCGCTTAGTCACCAAAGAATCGTATGGTTCACGGCAAGGTAATGGGTATTCAGAACCTACCAATAGCATCGTGATGAGAAGCTCGCTCCGGATCATATCCATCGTCCATGCGTTAGAAACGTCCGGAACACGGACTACAGGAATTGCTTCTTTTACTTTGGCTATTCTCAAACAGCCATTAAGGCGTTTTTGCTGCCCTTCAGTAAGACGGAGCTCGAAATGGCCATGCTTGGTACGCTCTCTCAGCTCTTTGTATAGATTGACGATATTCGTCAATACGATGCTGCTATCCTTGCTGCGTTTCCAATATTTGAGTAGATAATTTAGCTCTGTCTCAAGCAGACTGTTTTCGGCTCCTAGAATATCGGATTTACCGAGCTGTCGCATGCCTCCCTTCCCGCTCTTCGATTCGGCCGCCACACCCATATAACGGAGGCCACCGTGGGTACAAATTGAACTCTTAGTGGAAATTTCGCCAGGCATAGACAAACCTTTGTGTATCAGAGGGTTTTATAAAGGCTGTAATAGTATCAGGTTCAATGGTTTTTGCCCAGAACCCGGAGTAAACAAAGCGCATGCATATTAGGAAGTTAAGGAAAAATGTAGATAACTAACACGCCCATTGATATGGTTCATTGGTGGTAATAAAAGCTTAATTGAACAGGAATGGGCCGTTGCCCGTCTTATAGCCACGGTCCTCGCACTTGCACACGCAGACATCCGTAACCAAAAGAAAGAGAGGATCCTATGGAAAGCTCCAAGATCACCATCACGGGTGCCCAGTTTGAAGATGTAGCCCAACGACCTGAGACCAAGCATCTCTATATGGACACCGTTTTAGTGGATCGATCGTCCACCAACGGACCGGCGGTTGCTTATCAGTTAAGAGGTAACACAAGTGACATGGAAGCTGCGTGCGACCCAAGACACAGCGGCTCTCGGAAAAACAGAGACCTTTTTGCCTTGCTGGGCCCTGTCGAACGGATTTGCAACGAGACCAAACGCATCTATTTGGCAAACCGCACTGTGGTCAACTACAACCGCATGATCACCTACGTAGGCCCACAGTCCCACACTCTTTCCAAACATCCCGGAGACGCGTTCTGTTTTGGCGCCTTCCAAACGATTTTGGATAGTGCTCGCTGTGCAGAGATTCGCACTGAAACCATCCCTGCGCTATCGCGCGGAACTACCCCACAAAAAAATCAGGTATGCGCTAAGTGGGCTCCGACGACGTCAGTGCTGACTCCGGCATTGCAGCATATGGAAAGCTTTCTCGATCAGCTGCCGATCAAGCAAGAAGGAGCGCTCACGTATTGTGGGACGCTCAATGCTGACAACTGTCGCTTCTATCAGGTGCAAGACTAGGTGTGGACGTACTTACATAGCGCAGCACGGGATTGGCTATCTTTTTGGCAGCAAGTCCCCGCATTGTGGTTTGCTTTCGCCGCATTACTTGGATGCAGCGCAGCATTCTATGGGCATCCCATATTGTTGTTTCCTGTGGTCCTCGCCGCTATCCCTCTGATCTATCTTAATCTTACGGACAGGCGTACTTACACATATCTCGCAGCTCTTGCGGGAGCGCTTGCCTGCGCCGCATATTTCTACTGCAGCGCACATTATCAGCTACCTGAACTACCATCGGCAGGCATCTATGCCAAGGCGCGTTTAAGTTTCCAGAGTGTCTCCGAAGAGCAGGGAACGCTGGGGAAAACATGGCTGTATCAGGGGCAAATGAGCACACTGAGCGCCCCAGCTCGTATTACGAATGCCCCCTTTCGTTTACGGCTACCGCTATCTGCGTCGCGCTCTCGTCCTCTAGCCAATCAAGCGTATGTGACCGATGTCAAGGTGCGCCCAGGGGGCGGTCACTTCTACGCACTTTCGCAGCAAAAAGGAATTGAATGGGAGCCTATCCCAAGCACATGGAGCTTTGCCGAATGGCGCTACGGCTGTAAGAAAGCCGTAGGTCACTATATAGAAAGTCATATCTCCAACCCACGCTCTGCAAGCTTTCTCACTGGCTTGGCTACCGGGATGTTTTCGGATAGGCAGATCAAAGCAATGCTAGGACGCTTTGGCTTACAGCACGTTATGGCCATTTCAGGATTTCACTTTGCCATCGTCGCCGCCATGCTGAGCCTTCCATTGGGGTGTTTTTTGCCTGCCCGCCACGCGGCTATCGTCTTGGCGCTGCTACTCACCCTGTATTTCGTCTTCTTGGGCTATAGCGCTTCGATTACACGCGCGTGGCTGATGGCTATGGTGGCCTTGGGAGGCCGGCTGCTGGGGAAAGCAGCGTTTGGCCTCAATGCCTTAGGATGCGCGATGCTGGCTCTGATACTTCTGGATCCCCCTATCGTGACGACGCTGGCCTTCCAGCTGAGTTTTCTTGCGACGGCGGCAATATTGCTGCTGTACCAGCCCACTAACTACGCGCTACAGGCGCTGTGGGGTAAGCGGTGCTTAAGCCGCGTGGTAACGATGACACGCCTAGAGCAGCACGGTTACCTGATGCTAAGTTTCTTCCGACAGGCATTTGCCCTTTGCTTAGCCGTGCATCTTGTCGTCGTTCCAGTGGTTTTAATCGTGTTTCACAAGTTTCCTCTGATGAGTTTACTGTATAATTTGTTCTTCCCCTTCCTCGTGAGTATCAGCATGTTTTTGCTACTTGTCGCATCTGTCATTCAAGTCGCCTGCCCACCGATCGCCAATCTTATCCACGACGCCAACAGCCACTACACGCAGATGATCCTCAACCTCGTCTTCAATGCACCTCCCGCTCTTAACGTTGTACTTTACAGCGCGGCTCCCCCTCCGTGGCTAGTGGTACCATACCTGTGTTGCCTAGGCGTTGCTGGGATCTGGGCCCGCCAACACATGGCTGCTAAAGCTCAGCTCAAGGAGGATTTTGCCTTCTTATAGATGCTGTGTATAGGCATGGGGCTCAGGTCATACACGACAGAATTTACCGCCGACCGCGCCGACAACCGCCGACAGATTCGCGGGGTATTCGACTTCTAGTTGGACAGGTATTTAGGAAACCAGAGGACGTTTGCTGGCCCCATAGAAATGTAATTTCCCAGCTCCTACTCAGTGGCTGTCGAAAAAAATATTTGTCTCCATTCATAGGCATAAACACACCCGTCGGCGGTGGTCGGCAGTGGCCGGCGTGCTCGGCGTGCTCGGCGGTAAAATTTGTAGTCCCTTACCCCAGTCTCGTGGCTACATAGACCTTCATCCCTGAGCGTGGATATTGACGAAAAACCGCTGTTAGCGTACAACTTAGCTGTTCATGGCGATCGTAGCTCAGCTGGTTAGAGCACCGGATTGTGGTTCCGGGGGTCGCGGGTTCAAATCCCGTCGTTCGCCCACATTTTACAGGGATGAGGCCCAGCCGGCTTGGAAGAGGGAGCGCTTCTTGAGTACCTTGGAAATCATTATCCTAGGCATTATCCAGGGCTTAACGGAGTTCCTTCCGGTGAGCTCTTCGGGTCACCTAGCCCTCGGACAACGTCTACTCGGATTCCAAGACCCCAGTCAATATATCCTTTTTGATCTCGTCTGCCACCTCGGTACCCTAGCGGCTATCGTAGGAGCTTTCACCGTACAGATTCGGCAGATGGCGACACACGAGCGCTGGCGCGTGCTCCAACTTGCAGTGGGAACGTTGCCACTATTCCCTCTAGTCTTGATACTCAAGCCCATCAAATCCATCTATGACACACCTCAGGCTTTAGGGCTCTGCTTCCTACTTACAGCTCTTCTACTGTGGGTGGGGATGAACATCAAGATCGCTCCCAAGCGTCGCAACTCCGCACATCCTTGGCGCGACGCGCTAGTCATCGGCGTCATGCAGGCCCTTGCTGTCCTTCCGGGCGTATCCCGTAGCGGTGCTACCGTATCTACAGCAACATTTCTGGGATGGAAACGCAGCGATGCCGTCGTCTTCTCGTTTATGCTGGCGATCCCAGCTATCTTGGGAGCAACAGCTCTCGAGGTCTTGGAACTGACGATGAAACCCGAAACTGCAAACATCGCCGACATGAGCAACGTCCAGTACCTCATCGCCTTTGTTGTCTCTGCTGTTGTGGGATGGCTATCTCTAAAACTGATGATACGACTGGTCATGCAAAAGAAGCTGATGGTCTTCGTCTGGTACTGCCTTGCACTAGGTGTAGGGACGCTCCTGTTTTTTAACCTCGATCTAATTGCCTAATCTGCTATGAGCCGTAACCGCGTAACACCGCCGACTCCTCCCCCTTCCGACCATGGACATGTTGTCGAGGGGCTGCTTGTACTTCTTGCTGTGGTGGTTCTAGGACTTAGCTTGGCGACGTTCTCCGCTACAGAACCCTCGACGAACTGGCTGGGGATTCTAGGGCACACTCTCGGCGCCTTTAGCTATGTGACCTTTGGCCTACTCGCTTTTCCGGCATTTGGGTTTATTGCATGGATGGGCTGGCGCGTACTTATCGGCCGCGAGCATGAACACCTCACACGTACCGTGATTTTATCGGCTACGATACTGGGGTCTTTGGGCATCTTGCTATGTCTTGGCGAAGATATTGGCCTGACACTGCGCCCCAAAAGCTTGCAGCACGCGCCCGGCGGCGTCCACTACAACGCCGGCGGAAGTCTAATGCACTACGCCTATTCTGAATTACCTAGTCTTAGCCTACGCACACTTCTCAATAGGGTGGGTGTCGGCGTGGTTTTTGGCACGTTACTACTGACGAGCTTGCTATCGCTCTACCCATCACCCGCAAGGTGGGTTGTCCGTAGACTCAAGGCACGTCGGCACCGCGAGCAAGAGGAAAAGCCAGACACGTCGCTGTGGCGTATGGTTAAACTAAAGATGAGCTCGTCTCCACGTGAGAAACGCTCTCACGATGCTGACGAGACGCAAGTCATCGCCATCCGCCCCGATAAAGAACTTCTTCAACGCCCGTCGCTGTCGAGTAAAAGTATCACGCGGGAAAAAACCGAACGCGTTGCTGAGCCAAAAGTTAGCGCCGCGCCAGAAGCTTCAAAAAACAGTAGGGCCCAAAATACACCCGCACCGCGGCGCCCAAGCAAGCGTGAGCTGGCCATGCGTGCCCAGCGCGTGCACAACGGTGACTTCACTGTCTACGAACTACCCCCTCCAGACCTGCTAACGGCACCGAAGAGTTTTGACCATACGTCGCTAAAAGCAGACCTACGTAGGCAGGCTGAGGTCCTCGAAGAGACGCTCCAGAGCTTTGGCATCGACGCCACTGTAGGTCAGATCAACTGCGGCCCGACCATCACATCGTTTGAAGTGCACCCCGCCATCGGTGTCAAAGTCCAAAAGATTAAAGCGCTGGAAAATGACATCGCCCTCAACATGGAAGCGCACTCCATCCGCATCATCGCCCCTATCCCAGGCAAGGCGGCTGTCGGCATCGAAGTACCTAACCCCAAGCCGCAGGAAGTGAGCTTTAAAGAGCTTCTACTTCACTATCAGGGGCGGCCAGCAAAGAAGCTCCGCATTCCCGTGCTTCTAGGTAAAGCCGTCAACGGCGACTCTGTCATCAACGACCTGGCCAAAATGCCGCACTGCATCATCGCCGGTGCCACGGGCTCTGGTAAGTCGGTTTGTATCAACACCATCGTCATGTCGATTGTGATGAATGCACGCCCCGACGAGATCAAGCTGCTGATGGTCGACCCAAAGAAGGTCGAACTTACCCCCTACAGCCAGCTACCACATATGCTTGCCCCTGTCATCACAGAGCCTACAGGCGCCTGCACAGCACTTCTGTGGCTGGTACGTGAGATGGAAAAACGCTACGAACTTCTCAAACTTTTTGGCGTCCGCAACATCGATGGCTTCAACGGCCGCAAGCGCGATTTTGAATTCGAGGAGAGCCTCAATGTCGAGGTCCCCGACCACATGCCCTACATCGTGGGAATCATCGACGAGCTCGCCGACTTAATGATGGTGTCGAGCCACGACATCGAAACCCCCATTGCACGTATTGCTCAGATGGCACGTGCCGTCGGCATCCACCTGATTCTCGCGACGCAGCGCCCCTCACGCGAGGTGATCACAGGTCTCATCAAAGCCAACTTCCCCACGCGTCTGTCGTTCAAGGTGTCTAGCCGCGTCAACAGCCAAATTATCCTCGATGAAACCGGCGCTGAAACACTACTAGGTAACGGCGACATGCTGTTCTTACCTCCTGGAACATCGACGACACTACGGGCGCAAGGAGCCTTTGTCCGTGATGAAGATATCAAGCGCGTCATCGATTTCGTCTGTGCTCAAGCCCCCACAAACTACGCCATCGAGAGCTTTGATAAAATCGACAGCCTCGATGACCTGCTTCCCGACGACGAGAAAGAGCCGCAAGTCGATAGCTTATACCAACAAGCGCGTGAACTCGTCGTATCCAGCCAAAATGCGTCGACGACATTCCTACAGCGTAAACTCAAAATCGGCTACGCAAGAGCGGCAAGCCTCATCGACCAGCTCGAAGACAACGAGGTCATCGCCCCCGCCGAAGGAGGCAAAGGACGCCAAGTCCTTCTCCAACCCGAAGGCACAGAGCCTGCGTTAACAGCTGCCACAAGCTTCCAAGATAGCGTGTCCCCGCTCGACTAAGCTCAACAGCAAAAAAAAAGGGACCAAAGGGACACAAACGACATAAGCGACCTAAGCGACAGTAAGGGACGAAAAAAAGTTCGGCCCCAGTCACCCCCCCCCTTGAGGCCCGTTAGACTTACATGAAAAGAAACGCAAAGACGCTAAGAATCAAAGGCGCAAAGAATAGATTCCACCTCTTTGTGTCTCAGCCTTTACCCCTTCGCAACACCCACACAGGCCTAGTGCTTAGCTACGACGTTGATCACATTCCTTCATCGTAATGCAGCAATGCAGCCCCCCCTACCTCAGCCCCTACCTTCAAAAACAGCAAGGTAAGCGCTCAGATGATCCTAGACAAAGTGCAAGGCACAGATGTCTTCAACGAGATCACCACGGCCACGGCTGCTTGGTAGATCGACACCGCTCAACGCACCAT
>JAJFMA010000017.1 GCA_021772415.1 Chlamydiota bacterium | reverse complement strand
GGTCTTATTATGGGAGCGGTGCTAATGCTCGTGCATGTTGGACAGCCGGAGGCTGCAGCACGCATCCACAATGCGTGGCTCAAGACATTAGAAGAGGGTTACCACACCTACGACATCTACAAAGAAGGCGTAAGTCGCGAGAAACTCGGCACCAAAGAATTCGCCGCTGCTGTCGTGCGTAACCTTGGTCAAAAGCCAGAAAAGCTCAAAGAAGTCGTCTACGGCGGAGCTCCCAAACACGTTGTCCCTAAGGAAGCGAAAGAGAAGAAAGAGAAGGCCCTTCACGTCCCCAAGAAGCTCGTGGGTGTCGACGTCTTCATCCAATCCGACAGTGGCCTTTCCGAACTGCAGCAGCGGATGATGCGTATCGACAACGACAAGGTGGCCCACACACTTATCGCCAATAGAGGCGCCAAAATGTGGCCTAATCACGCCCCCGACATCACCCTTGTCGACCACTGGCGCTGCCGCTTTATGGCTGTAGGCGATAGCATCACACACCAAGACATCGCCGATTTGATGCAACGCCTGGCAAAAGCCGGGGTGGATTTTGTTCAGACGGAAAATCTATGGCACTTCGGAAAGGAAATTGGCTACTCCATCTCCCAGGGAGAGGAGCAAAGAAAGCCTTAAAGGATATCTTTGTGTCAGTACTTTACATTTACACACAGATGCCTTAATATTGGTGCCTTACTGGATAGAACCTGTCGGCGATACCGAAGATCGACAGCACGCGTTGTAACGGAGCAAATATGTCTTCTGTAAAGAAGAAACGTCAAAAGAAAATCGCAAAGCACAAGCGCAAAAAGCGTAGCCGTAGAGATAGGCACAAGACGAAGTAATCTCTTCGTTGCACTTCATCTTCTTTTACTTACTTACGTCTAACGTTCGGAAGTTTCAGATAATGGCGGCATGTCTCTAGGTTGTCACTTTCGTGCGAGATAAAATGTGGAATTATCCTAACGGCTACGATGTCATCGTAATGGGAGGAGGCCACGCTGGCTGTGAGGCTGCGTTGGCGGCTGCACGCATGGGTGCGGCCACACTCCTGCTTACAATGAACTTGGACACCATCGCCAAGATGAGCTGCAACCCCGCCATTGGGGGGACAGCTAAGGGGCAGCTCGTCCGCGAGATCGACGCTCTTGGTGGCGAGATGGGCAAAGTCATCGACGCTACCGGCATTCAGTTTCGTCTATTGAATAGATCTAAAGGCCCTGCAGTTTGGTCACCGCGAGCGCAGGCTGACAAGCATGCCTATGCCCTCGAGATGAAGCGTCGCTTGGAAGCGACGGAAAATCTCGACATCACGCAGGGTACTGTCGAAGACATCGAAGTTGAAGGTGGCAAGATCGTTGCTGTGGTGACCAAAGAGGGCATCCGTTACGTAACCCGTAGTCTCATCATCAGTTCCGGAACCTTTCTTCGCGGCTTGCTGCATATTGGCGAAACCAATTTCGCAGGTGGACGCGCAGGCGACGCTCCGGCGGAAGGCTTGTCGGGGAGTTTGGCCAAATGCGACTTTAAGCTCGGTCGCCTTAAGACGGGAACGCCACCGCGGCTGCACCGCCGCTCCATTGACTTCAGTTTAACCGAAGAGCAGCCTGGGGAAGAAGGCGTCCGCTTTTCGTATGACGACGAACCTATCCAGTGCACTGAGCAGGTGCCGTGTCACATCACCTATACGACACTGGAAACGCGTGACATCATCCAAGCAAACATCCACCGCTCTCCGATGTATTCGGGCAAGATCCAGTGTGTGGGGCCGCGCTACTGCCCGTCGATCGAAGACAAAGTCGTGCGTTTTGCCGACAAGGAGCGCCACCAGATTTTTTTAGAGCCTGAGGGCTTACATACCGATGAGATCTACGCCAATGGCATCTCGTCGTCACTTCCCCTGGAAGTGCAGTACGCCTTCCTGCATAGCATCCCTGCGCTGCGCAATGCGCAGATCATGCGTCCGGCCTATGCCATCGAGTACGACTACCTCACTAGCGGGCAGATTAAAGCCTCGCTAGAATCTAAAGCTGTCGAAGGTCTCTACTTTGCCGGTCAGATCAACGGCACGACCGGTTACGAAGAAGCGGCAGCCCAAGGTTTGATGGCAGGCATCAACGCCGCGAACAAAGTTGGGGGCAAAGATCCATTAATTCTAGGGCGTTCCGAAGCCTACATTGGTGTCATGATCGATGACCTTGTCACCAAAGGTCTCGATGAGCCCTATCGCATGTTCACAAGCCGCGCCGAGTACCGCCTACTGCTACGGCAGGACAACGCAGACCTGCGCCTGCGTGAGCATGGATACAATGTTGGCCTTATCGACCAGAAGCGCTACGACATCTTCAAAGCCAAAGAGAAGCTGATTGACGAAGAGATCAAACGCCTCTCGACGCAGTTCCGTCAGGAAGGCAGCCGAGGCTATAGCCTCGCTCAGCTGCTCTGCCGCACTGAAAGCAGCTACGCGAAGATGCTACAAGAGAACGTCCCAGGTTTTGTCGACCACGGCGAAGAGACGAACTTCCAGATCGAACTCAACCTCAAATACGCCGGCTACATCGGACGCCAACAAAACGAGATCCGCAAGCTCGAACAAGTCGAACGCATGCGTATCCCAACAGACTTCGACTTCGAGGCCATCATCGGTTTACGCAACGAAGCCAGGCAAAAGCTCGTCGAGCACAGCCCCGAAAACCTAGGTCAGGCCTCACGTATTTCCGGCGTCTCCCCAGCAGACATCTCCGTTCTCATGGTCGCTCTCACCAGGCGCTCACGCGCTAAAACACCGTAGAGATCTCTATGAGGGAGCCCATCAACGTCATCCGCCTCCAAGGCTACTCTATCCTCGAGCAGCTGCGCCTGGAAGAAGCGCTCCTGCGTGCCGACGACCAAAACTGGTGCATCCTCAATGACGGCACAAACCCTGCGATCGTCATGGGAATCTCAGGCAAAGCCGAAGAGCTCGTCAATGGCGAACTCATGGAACAAGCTCCTTTGCCACTCATTCGACGTTTTAGCGGAGGAGGTACCGTCACCGTCGACGGCGACACACTGTTTGTCTCGCTGATCTGCAACAAAAGCGCCGTGCCCATCGACAAGTGCTACCCCGACAAGATCATGCGCTGGACAGAAAACATCTACGGCCCCCTCTTTCCTGAGGCGCCCTTTAACCTCAGAGAAAATGACTACGCCCTAGGAGCCCACAAGTTTGGCGGCAACGCACAGTATCTGTGTAAGGAGCGCTGGCTCCATCACAGCACACTCCTTTGGGACTACAACCCCCAGCAGATGCGCTACTTGCAGCTACCAAAAAAACGTCCAGAGTACCGAGGAAACCGCGGTCATGGCGACTTCCTCTGCTGTCTTCATCATGTCTTCAAAAATCGCGACGCATTTTTGGATGGTATCGTCGAGCAGCTGACCAAACGCTTCGTTATCCAAGAAGTTATATTGGATGACGCCCT
>JAJFMA010000160.1 GCA_021772415.1 Chlamydiota bacterium | reverse complement strand
GGACCTAAGTCGAGCGATAGAAACGGCGAAACTTGCCCTGGAGGGACACGGGCTTAAAATTTGGCAAGATCCTCGTCTACAGGAAATCAGCTGGGGGGTCTATGAGGGACAGGTCAAGACACCTGAGTTAGCGGCTAAGCTAGAGAAAATGATTCTAAGCGATCAGCCGAATGGTGAAGGGGTCGAGACGCTTGAGCGGTTCACAGCGCGTATCTATCCGGCGTTACAGGAAATCGCATGCCGCCATCTGTTTGACACGCGTGTTGCCGTCGTTGTTCATGGTGGAGTGATTCGCACCCTTATCGAAAAGCTTGATCCCGGCCGTGAGGGCCCTCCGGTGCGCATGAAAAACTGTCAGTATGCCGTCCTGAATGTCGATGACCACGGCGTGATGACTGTGGACCGTATAGGTAGATAGTACACGCGACGGAAACCGTCGTGTTGTGGCATAGTCGATGGCAAATCTACCACCAGAGGTTCCCGTGGCTGTCCGCACATCGCAAATTTATTCAGATATTTTTTCTGTGGTCGACGACTACCCCGCTGTCCTATTAGATGCGTATGGGGTTTTTTGGGGAGGCAGCACAATAGGTGTGCTTCCTGGTGCCAAGGAAGCGATGGCGCGCTTAGTTGCCGATGGCAAAGTTGTCGGGATCCTTTCCAATACGACCCAGCTCGTTGCTAAAGACGCCGTCAAGTTAGAGAAGCATGGCATTGTAAAGGGGACTCACTACCACTTTCTTCTGACCTCTGGTGAAGCCACGTTTGGGATACTGACAAATAGCATGCTTGCGTTCCCCACTCCTCGTATGAAGGCGTGCCTGTCGGGGCCGCGGCACCCCGTGCATGCTGCCGGTGAGGCACTCTTCAAAGACACGCCATATACCCTTACTGAAGATTCTTCTGAGGCGGATTTTATTTATCTGGATGTTCCCCATATCGACGGAGAAGATCGCACTGAACCAGATGACTTCAAGCGGATGTGCGAGGGCCTGGCTAAACTTAATCTACCCATTCTGTGTTCGAATCCCGATAGGACTGCACAAGAAGGGAATCCCTCCCGGTTCGTTGTACGCCAAGGGACGATTGCACGTATGTGTGAAAGCATGGGTGCACATATTCACTACGTCGGCAAACCCCATCCTTATGTCTATACACTGGCACGTCAAGCATTCGAACAGGCGGGTGTCGATGTGAGCTCTCCAGTTCTTATGGTCGGTGATAACCCCGAAACAGATATTTTTGGGGCTAAGCGTGAAGGGATGCACTCGGCTCTTATTCTGCGTACGGGCGTTGCTGCAGATCACATCGAGAAGAATTATGGTGGTGACACCTTAGCCTTCATTGAAGGACTCACAGTCGACACAACACCCAGCTATTACCTTAATCAGCTTGGTGTATAGAGACTCTAGCCTTACGCGTTATCGTGATCTAACGACGTATTGCAAGAGCTGCTGTTCGCATTTGCGCAGTACTTTCGTGTGTCTGTGTGCAAGTGTAAGATCAAACTGCATCGACTTCTTTCGTGGAAATAGGCGCACTAGGCTGCCTTTTTTCAGTTCGTCTTCCACTAGATATTCGGGCAGCACCGCTATGCCGAAACCTGCTAACAGTGTCGTCTTCATAGAGGGGTAGTTGGTGACTGTAAGACGAGGACTACGCTTCCGTAGTGTAGCGACGGCTTTTGGGAAGTGCTCACCAAGCCAGTCAGCCCAGCACCACCAGTCGGGATCTTGGTCGATTAGGTCGCACTCAAGCACGTCTGCACAGGTTTTAATCGCTCTCCGTCTCTTCAAGTACTTTGGACTGCACACGGGTACATGTGTGGCAGGAGTAAGATAGTGTCTGATGAAGAAATCTGGCTGTGCTAAATAGACGAGCACGGCAAGGTCTAGGTGGTTTTCCAGTAGCATAGGTTCGATGGATTTACTGGTACTGAGAGTCACCTCAATGTTGACCCTTGGATTCTCAGCGCAGAAGTGTGCAAATCTATCAAATAGATTACAGGCGACGGCGTGGTCGTCGACGATACCGACACGTATCGTGCCGTGCGCTTCCTTTTCGCGGTTGAGTACTTCGTCGACACCGGTCTCCACGTCTTGAAGGGGTTGGCGTATGCGCTCAAAGAGCTCCATTCCTTGGCACGTTAGAATAAGGCGTTTGCCCTTCTTTTCGAAAAGCTGGATTCCAAGCTCCCTCTCAAGCTTTTGCAGTTGTTGCGTGACGGCAGGCTGTGTGCGAAAGATGCTGCGTGCTGTCGCTTGCAAGTCTCCGCTTTCTGCGGCGATGAGGAAGGTGCGTAGCTTGTTAATATCCATAAGAATCTCTTATCGGTTTCATAAATTCAATTAGATATGAACTTACCTGGCTCTCGCGTTAGTCTCAAGGACGAAACCACGCAAGGAGAGCAACATGGTTCAAATAGATGGGGCATTTACACACAGAGAAGAATTTCGGAACCCTGACACGCAGCAAAGAGTTGCTATTGTTACTGGAGGATCTCAAGGCATCGGAAAAGTAACCGCTTGTACTCTTGCTGACAAGGGATGGAGTGTCTGGGTGACGACACGGGATCCTTCCAGGCTGCAGTTTAGCAACGGTAATATTCATGTTGTCGGGACAGATCTGTGCGATAGCGCATCGATACACAGGCTAGTGCAAGAGGTCTTAAGATTCGATGGGCGCATCGATGCTCTTGTTAACAACGCAGGCTACATGATGATTGCGCCGTGCGAGGGCAGCGTGTTTGATAAAGTGCAGCGGCTTTTCGACGTGAACGTCTTCGCGGCTATGCGCATGGTTAATGCTGTCATGCCTACGATGCGGGAGCAGCGCGCTGGGCATATCATCAACCTTGGAAGCGGCGCAGGACTTCAAGCGGTACCCGGTCTTGGCGCGTTTTCGTCGGCAAAATTCGCCCTGGAGGGGTATACACAGGCTCTTGCTGCTGAGGCGGCTCTTTGGAACGTGAAAGTATCTACCGTCGAATTGGGTACCGTAAAGACGGAATGGAGTGACAACTGTAAAACCGATTTTGGACCTAACGTGCCTCTCTATCGGACACTTGTGGATCGGCTAGCGCATCGTCTCAAGGTCCGAACAAGCCAATCCCCGGACTGCTCTATCGTCGCAAAGGTCGTGGTATCGACGTTGAGTGATGCATCGCCTCCGCTGCGGCAAGCTATGGACGCGGGTATGGCGACGTTCCTGGCGCAGCATCTAAGCGATCCTAGTGGCTGCTTCTATTTAGAGCGACAAAGTGCTTTTCTTGAGCAGCTGCTCGCGCCGCGCGATGCTGAATTGCTTACGCGTAGCGTTGCTTAAGGTTGGGCAGAGCGGCCCTTGCTGGATTTAGTATTTCCATTCGTATGGCCAAAGGCTCTTGTTTCTCTGAGATGAAAGTAAGGCACCAGGACAAGCAGGAACACAGGAAAGAAAGCGCTCCTCCGAGAGTGTAAAGAAATAGCACAAGGATATAAATCACGATAAATTATTCATAAGGCCCGAAGGGATGACTCATTGTAGCCCCACCCGGGAGGGCTTGTCATTACCCAAAATT
>JAJFMA010000159.1 GCA_021772415.1 Chlamydiota bacterium | reverse complement strand
GACTCCACCTTCACGGAGTAAAGGGTGCCAGAGGGCGAAGTAACGCGGTGCGCCTTTCGGCCACAGAACCAGAGCATGTTGTCGGGATCCAAATAGGCGACATCGCCCATGCGATGCCACAATGTGCCTTCGGGATCGTATATCTTTGCATCTGTGGTTTGATGGCTCATGTTGTGGTAGCGGGACGTAACGACTGGGCCTGAAACAATGACCTCACCGATGACTTCTGTCTCGAGTTCGGTCACAGCGTCCCAACGTGTTAGCGCTGTGTCGACGATGTCGATGATCTTGATGTCAACACCAGGGATAGCTTTGCCTACACAGATGCCCTTCCCAGCCGAATTGCGATAGCGATCGAGCAGAGCTCTGCCATCGATGTTAGTGATGGGAAGGGCCTCCGTGGCGCCGTAGGGAGTGTGTGTTGTTCCATGCGGCATGATGCCATCAAACTGCGTATGCAGGGACAAGGGAACAGGGGCGCCGAACATCATGAGGTGTTTGAGGTGTGGTAAGGTAATGCGCTTTTTCGTGCAGTGTTCAGCGACATTCCTCCAGATGGCTGGAGAGCCACTGGCGAAGGTGACTTTTTGGTCGTGCATGATTTTAGCTAGCTTTTCTCCTTTAGCTTGTGAGGGCTTGGTGGGGTCCATGTCGGGGATAACGCTACTCATTCCTAGCGCAAGCGAGAATAGTGTGAAGAGGGGGAACGCGGGCATGTCGATGTCGGATTCCTGGAGCCCAAAGACGTCTTGGATGGCATCAAGTTGATGTAGCAGGATGGAGTGCGTATACTCGACACCCTTGGGTGTTCCGGTTCCTCCCGACGTGAAGACGATGGCAGCCAGGTCGCTTTCAGCACATTGAACGATAGGGTATTTCTTTTGGGATGGGCACTCTAGGCTGTCAATCCCAGCAACTCCGAGAAAAGGCAGGGGAACAGTGGATAGCGAGGTTCTGATCGATTTGCAGAACGAAGGCTTGATGATTCTGGCCAGGTGAACCTGTGGCACGGCGATAAGAGCCTCGGGACTTGCGGCCTCGATGGCCTGGGTCAGATTTTTGCGCCCCATGGCCGGATCGATCAAAATGGGAACGGCGCCTACTTTGAAAAGGGCAAAGGCTAGCGCGCAGAACTTTAGAGAGGGTCTAACGAATAGAAGAATTTTGGTGCCTTTTACTATGCCCAATGCATTTAAGCCGTAGGCGTAGCTGTTGGAGCGCTCTTCTAGTTCGCGATAGGTGAGCTGTTGGTAGTGGTATTTTTTCGAGAACAGCTTTCTTTTGGGGAAAGTGATGGCAACTTTGGAGGGCTTGCTTTTTGCGTGTTCTCTTAGCCGTTCGGTGATGTTCACCATGCGTGTCCTATGAACTGCTTGATCTGTAGGATAATGTCCTCGCCCGCATCCTCTAAAACGAAATGACCGGCATTGGGGTATAGATGCGCTTGCGCATCTGGATAAATCTGCTGCCATTTGACAAAGGTGCGTTTTGTGAAACAGAAGTCCTTGGCTCCCCACAGAATCAGCTTGGGGCATTGGATCTCGGGCAAGCCCTGTTCTATTTCCGATAGCAGCTTATAGCTGGGATGGTCTTGTTCCAGTGGGATATCTTCTACAAAGCGGAGGATCCCTATGCGCTTACGATAGCTGCTGTAGGGATAGGTGTAGGCGCGGCGCACATCGGATTGCAGTGGCTGGTGCGTTGTGACAAAGGTAGCACTGCGTGCAAACGCGTTGAGGATGCGTATCACGACGGTGCCGACAAGAGGTTGCTGGCATATACGTATGGCGAAAGGAATATTCTGCGCGTGAAAGACCGAGGTGTTGAGGATGACTAGCCTCTTGATTTTCTGAGGATGCCTCAGGGCATATCCCAAGCCAATGGGGCCACCCCAATCGTGGACAACCAAGGTCATGTTCTCGATATTTAGATGGTTGAGTAAAGCTTCGAGGTTGCGGATGTGCGTCTCCAGCCTGTAGGGGTAGCTTTGCGGTTTATCCGAAAGTCCGCTACCAACGTGATCAGGGACCACCACTCGATGGGTTGATTGGAATGCCTTTATTAAATTGCGATAGTAAAAAGACCAGGTGGGGTTTCCATGAAGCATGACAAGAGCGTTGCCCTCCCCTTCATCGAGATAGTGTTGGCGTGTGCCATCTTCATGCATTAGGTAGTTAGAACGGAAGGGATAGTGCTTCCTTACGTAGGAGGGCAGTTTCTCTTGGACGTTGAGGTAACTGTGCAATATCTTTCCTTCACTTTCTAAAACCGATACACCGCGCTGCCTACCTGGACTCCGGATCCTACGGCGACGATCAGTCCCAATTCGCCTTGGCGCACGTTACCAGATGTTTTTACTTTTTGGAAGCTGTAGGCGAGCGAGGAGGTGTATAGGTTTTGGTTTTGCAGCTCGGTAGAAATTGCCGCCTGTTCTTCCACGCCGAGCTCTGTTGCCAGTGTGGAAACAAAGTCCTGGCCGAGTTGGGGAAGTAAAACAGTTTTGAAGTCCTTGAGGCTTAACCCAGTTTGTTCGAGCTGAACTTTGATGTTCTCTTTAATAGCTTCCAGCATCGCCCGATTAAAACTTGGGTCTACACGGCCATCAAGGTAGGACTCGCCCCCGTGTTGGCGGCAGCCCGCTTGTAATAGGTGGATGGATTGGCAGTGGTTGGTGAAGACAAAGTTGCAAAAGCCTTCTCCGCTGCTGCCTGAGCTCCCTAAAAGCATGGCGCTGCCCGCTTTCGCAATATTCGAAAAGGGCGAGTGTTCGTCCTCGCAATGAGGGTCTTCGGAAGAGGTAATCAAGGTGTAGTGGCTGCCTCCGTACACTGTAGGCTGCGAAGCTATATGCAGTGCGTTGAGTGTTCCAAGCGCTCCGTTGATGACGTCATAGGCCAGGGTTTGCGTTGAATTATCGCATACCGAAATGTGGTTGAGGCCAAGCTCCCCCGCTACAATAGCAGCAATGGCGGGTTCGCAGAGAAACTTACTCCGGTGTACGCCGGTGTAGAGCAGAAGTGCAACATCTTCTCGTCTGATAGCAGACAGGTCTAGACAGCCATGAGCGGCTCTAATAGCCATGTCGGTACTATTGTCCAGCTGTTGTGCTACAGCATGATCTAGAAAGGTGGTTTCCAGAATCCGAACGTTAGGTGCTTGCAGGCCCTGGTTTTTTGCTCTTCGGGGCTGCCTACGGCGGGCACTTGCGGCACCGTTCTTAAGCATTCTATCGGGAAGGTCGTCGAATTGATACGTGGCGACACCTACTGTTAACCCCGAAGCGGTGATTCCAAAAAGTGCCTTGTCGCCGG
>JAJFMA010000158.1 GCA_021772415.1 Chlamydiota bacterium | reverse complement strand
AGAGTGTAAAAAAATAGGACGAACGCCCATTTTTGAAGCCCGGAGGGCTGACAAGATGTGTAGCCTCGGGCGCCAGCCCGTGGTAGGCGTAGAAGAGAATTTTGAGGCCTGCAGAGCGTGTAAAGAAATGCAACGTCACCTATTTTAGGCCCGAAGGGCTGTAACCTGTATAGCCTGGGGCGTAGTCCCAGGTAGGCTAATTAAGCTTTTGAGCGCTGTAAGTGCGACAAATGTTTCGCATGGGTGTGTCGCACTTACAGCGCTCAGAGTGTATTTTGGAGCTTCCCCGGGCTACGCCCGGGGCTATGCAGGTTGCTGGCCTTTCAGGCCGCCGGAAAATGTGCGAACTCATGTGGGCTAATGGTCATTTCATCACCACCACCAATTTCTTTACACTCTCTACAATAAGTCGACCCTCCGGGCCTTATGAGAATATAGCAGCTCAATCAACAACACTGTGCACTCGAATTTGAAAAAAAGTTGTGTCGTAAACGAACTGATGACACTTAGTTCAGAGACAGCGGCGCCCCAAAGGTGACTAGTGTAGGGCAGCGTAAAATGCTACGTATAGATGAAAACCATCGAGCTTGCCGCAGTTTTTCGCCTTTGTCGATAAAGACAGGGACCACAGGGAATTTCTGCTCACCAGCGATATGATGTAAAGTCTGTCTGAGGCGTTGGATTTCTTCTGTAACATCAGGGCTTTCAACAAAGAGACAGACGCTGATACCTTTTTCTAGGGCCTTGTGGAGCCTGTCTAAGCACTTTTGATTGTGTTCTACGGTTTCAATAGGAGGTGTTGGGACCACTCTAAGTAGACGATAGAGCCGCCGCATCAACAGATTGTGATCTTGTTCCTGTTCGATAAAGAAGCGCATTCTATGCCTCTGTGAACCCATAAGGGCCAAAGTGTCATTCCATGCTGTGTGTGTACAGACAAAGATCGCTGGCGTCTCCGGTATATGTTCTCGACCGGCGAAGGTAAGATGGAAGCGCATCCGGCTAAAGAGCATTCCAACAAAACGCGTGATATAGTCGAAAAACTGATATGAAATGATCCCACTGACGACGACAGTAATTGCCCCAATGATGGTGAAGGCCTTGTCAGGCGTCCATCCCAACACATCGTTGACGATGTATAGGAACAGGCAAGCCAGCAGGACGCCGGCAAAGCTTAAAAAATTTGCCGTAGCAACAATTTGTCCGCGATGCTCTTTGGGAGCAGTCATCTGAATGTAGGTGTCTAGAGGTATGAGCCATGTACCGCCAAAAACTCCCAGAGATATCACTAAAGGAACAATGTAGGCTAGGTGACTCGATAGCATGTCGACCAAAAAACACCCCATCACAATGCCAAAGCCTCCTATGGGGACAAGAGCTAGTTCCACCTGCTTACCCGAGATCTTTCCCGCTAAGACAGCGCCGGCACCGATCCCCAGTGAAGTTAGACAGAATAGATAGCCCCCCTGGATATCTGTCAGCCCCAAAACTTGCACAGCAAAAGGAATCATATTCATCTGGAAAAATGCTGCGCAGAAGAGGAAATAGGCCGACCCCCATACAGCGGTCAAAAGAGAGGGGTGTTCGCGTGTAAGCTTAAGAGCTTGATAGACGTCTGTGAGTACTGATGGTCGAATTTTTTTCGTCGATTTGGCAGCAGGAGTCTCTTCGATGCAATAGCTTGTGATTAACCCTACCAAAGCAACTCCGGTGCAGAAAAGAGAAGCAAGAATGAAATTTTTGTCTGTGTGGTCCAACAGGAAAGCCGGTAAAAATGTACCTACGATGATCGCTACAAAGGTGAACATCGTTAGGACGCCGTTGGCTTTACTAAGGCGCTCAGAGGACACTATTTCCGGGATGATCCCATATTTGGATGGGCCAAAGATAGCGCTCTGTGTTGCCATCAAAAATAGAATTGCAAATGACCAGACGGAACTCTCAAATAAGAACACCATCACTCCGGCAGCCATAATAACTAGCTCAAGGATCTTGGTGAAAACAATGATGTCACGCTTACTTATTTTGTCTGCCAAAGTGCCAGAGGCAGAAGAAAATAGCAAAAAGGGGATGACAAATACAGCACCCGACAGAGCGAGAATACGTGGACTGTGCTCGATACCTTCAAGTTGAATCAAAAAATAGATTAGCAGGAACTTATAGACATTGTCATTCAATGCACCCAAAAACTGGGTTACATTGAGATAGGTGAACGAAGACGCCTGTCGGGTGACTAAATGCTTCAGCCATTTAATAGGCCCCCAGTTAGTCCAAGATTTTACCGCTATTTCTGTCATCAATCTATTAGTGGATGTGCGTTTCGTGTGAAAGGACTATGCAAAACAACAGACGCGTTGAGGTCAGGAAACGCATTGGTTAATCTATAGAGAGACATTATACAATCTACTAGGAATGATGTCCAAGACATTGTAAATTAGTTTGTTATGTGTGTTGCGTCTCTGGGTAAGTGGACCCCTACACATCAGAGCGTGTAGAGAAATGGGCGGACATCGTTGAGCTTATGAATAAATCACTGGGTATTAGCTAGATGCCATGCCTTGGATGTGCGAGGCTCCGTCTCGCCTTTAGGGAGTTCGTAATGACTATAAAGCCCCTTTCTGCTGCTGTAGGGAAATTATTGGTTTAAGGTTGTGGGTAGCGTATAGTGTTGGCCTGTGAGAGCAAAGGTGACCTATGAAAGCGCTGCTATCCAACAGTTTGGATGAACTTTTTGACGCATTTAAAGACGACATATTGGCGGATTCTAGCGGCTTTTTTGACCGTAGAATAGTGCTTGTTCCCCACAAAGCGATGCGCAGTTGGGTACAGCAAAGTCTCGCTTCAGATCCCCACGTTGGGGTTTGTATGGGTCTGGAGATTTTAAGTGAAGTTGCGGGTATCGGTAAGCTCGCCTCGATGCTATCGTCCATGCCCTTGCCACATGTTCCAACACGTTTGGAGCTCTCTTTGTTGCTTTTCAGTAACTTAGAGCAAATCCTTCGATCGTTCGGAAGTCTTGCAGTATTTGAGCAGCAGCTGTGGAAGCCAGTAATCGATATCGTATGGGAAAAGCGCGACCCGTGTTCCACTATAGGGCGAAGAGAGCAGCGTCGCCTCATCCATCTGTCCGATACCTTATCTGGTCTATTTGAACACTACGGTAATGTCGGCGGACAGGTGACGGCGCAGTGGCGTGAAAAGCTCCCAGATCACTGGCAGGCGCATTTGTGGGCATCTCTATTTTTTGGAGAGAAAGCGTGGTGCAGCCGCGAGGAATTGCTTCGGTGCGCGCTCCCCGAGCAACGAGTCCCTATCAGAGTCTATGTTTTTGGGTTTGGCTACCTTAGTCCTTTGCACACACGTTTTATTGACAACATTGCGCGCAGCGTAGAGGTAAAGGGCTATATTCAATCGCCATGCAGCTATTTTTGGAGCGATCTACACTCCAATCGCGAAGCCACACGAGTTATTCATCGCCTTGAAAAGGGCGGCGTGAATGCTGTACAGGTGGCAGATTTAGAAGAACTCCTACAAGACACCAATAGCCTTCTAGCAAATATGGGCCTACAGGGCCGTGACTATGCCCGGCGCCTCGAGGGCGGCGAAGTACAGATGGAGAGCGCCCACATTGTGGATGTAGCTGTCCAGCAGCACCCCTCATATGTTTCTTCGTTCGATACAAATATACGCTTAGTAAAGTCTGAAGACACACTCACTCTGCTTCACGCTCTTCAAGCAGATCTTGTGTTGCTGCGAAATCCTGAGCAAGATCCCGCCGTTGAACTAGATACCGGCGACTCTAGCGTTCAGATCCACGAATGTGTGTCGAAAACACGCGAGGTTGAAGCCATCTATGACGCCATACTAGGACTGATGGATCATTACGGAGACTCTGATGCTCCTTTGCTGCCTAGTGAAGTTAGCATCCTTGCGCCTAACATTGAAGAGTACGACGCGGCCCTAACGGCGGTATTTGGGTCACCAGCGAGCCTTTTGCCTTATCGGATTGAAGGTGTGAGCTTGGCGGCTCATAGCTCCTTCGTGGAAGTATTTCTGAGCATTCTAGAGATGGCTTCCGGGCGGTGGGATGCTGCAAGTGTCCTTCAGCTTTTTGAAAGTAGCTTCTTCCAAAAACGGCATCAACTGACTCCTGACGAAGTTGCTGAAATTCGCTCTTGGATACAAAAGAGCAGCATCTACTGGGGTGAAAGCGTCGCACACCGAAACGCTGTGCTTGAGCGAGCACACTGTGATAAAGGTATGGTAGGATCAAACCCCGCAGGAACTTGGGAACATGGCTTAAGCCGCCTCCTGATGGGACTAGCAACACACAGCCTTTCTGCAGAGACAGCTTGCAAAATAGGGGCGCCTGTTTCCGGAATCGAGTTCTCTGATGCTGATCTACTGGGTAAGGTGTCGAAGCTGGTGACAGCTCTAAGCGAGGACCTTAGGCCCTTAGTAGAAAATTGCTATCTCACCATAGATGACTGGGCGCAGTATCTGCGTTGCCTCTGTGATAGCTACCTAGATGTGGATGACAGCAGCAGTGACGCACGCCGCGATAGAGAAATTCTTTACGAGGAAATCGCTCGGATAGGAGAGGCTGTTGCTCAAGTTGGATCTTGTACTTATAGCTTCGATGTCATCAACTTCCACCTGAAGCGCCGCTTAGAGTCAACAGGGACCGGGGCTCATGTTAATGAGCTTCAAACAGTGCGCTGCTGTGCCATGAGTGCCTGCATTCCTATCCCTTCCCGAGTTATAGTGGTGTTGGGACTTACAGACGGGCGATTCCCTGCAAATGAAGCCGCTAATACCCTGGATCTCATGCAGGATGAACACGAGGCTGATGTGGTGCCAACGCGAGCTCAGAAGGACCGTAACAGCTTTTTGGCGACAATCTTAGCGGCCCGTAGTCATCTTCTGCTTAGCTATGTAGGCATGAGTGAGCGCGATGGCAAGCAACAGAATGCTTCGACAGTGCTGTGTGAGTTTAGGGATTACCTAAACTCACACTACATCATCGCAGGTGAACAGGCTGGTAAAGCCATTACTCGAGAGCATCCGTTCTACGCCTTTGATAGAAAGTATTTTGACGACTCCACAAAGCTGACGACCTACAGTGATAGACATTATGCTGCTGCGAAAGCCTATTACTGCAGCGACACGCGAAAGCCGCACAGCTTTGTCCCAGAGTGGGCAGCAGCGGCCTATCTGGACCTTGTGCCTAGGGTTGGAGAGGAAGCACAACTGACTGTTCCACTAACACAGTTGTCTGCTCTTGTGAAGGAACCTTTTAAGCTCTATTGCAATCAGACACTTGGGCTATATCTACACGGAGATGAAGAGCATGCCGTGGCTTCCAACGAACCACTAGTCGTTTCACCCCTAGAGAGACACAGACTACGCGATGAAGCCCTCCATGAGCCTTTGGAAGAGGTCTTAAATAGAGCCGAAGGGCAAGGGGCTCTTCCACACGGAGAACTCGGATGCGTAGCACGCAATATCCTTGCTGAGGACTTTTCCATCATGCAGCACGCGATGACTTCTGCAGGGGTTGAGGCGAGCCAAATATTTGATGTAGAGTTCGCGGAGCACTGCTCCGCACCGAAGCAAATGGACGAACGTACGTGGCTTTGCCCACCTATTAAAGTGAATGTTCTTGGGGTTGAGGTCACTCTGCTCGGGCGCATCTACAACGTATCTCCCAAGGGGCTTTTGACGCATGGTCTAGGAAATTCCGTCGACAGAGTGCGTGCATGGCCCAAACTTCTACTCCTACATATGGCAAAGCTACCAGGCGTCACACCGCAGTTGTTAGCTCTCAAAAACTCTAAAATATGGCAACCGGAATTCGATGAGGATTCGACCGGGTTAGTGCGACTATTAGAGCTCTATTTTCTTTGCTTGACGCACCCGTGTCCAGTCGCAGATGAATGGACAGAGAATTTTACGAAACTCCCCTCTGATGCCATCAGAACTAAGATGCAACAAAGCCTGGCTAGCGCACCATACCCTAGTCACCCCTATCTACGTTGGGCCTTTGGCGCTACTCTAGAGTCTCTACCGTCGTTGCCTGTATTGGAGGCGTGGGCGAAACCCATTAAGTACGCGTATGCCCCCTTATTTGGAGGTGTTCATGCCTAACTTTGATGTGCTTAGCTCAGATATTAACATCTACCAGCACCACGCTCTGGAAGCGTCTGCAGGGACTGGAAAGACCTTTGCCATCGAGCACCTTGTCGTGAGGCTGCTCCTGGAAGATGACCCCTCATCGCACATAGGCCCCTGTGTCCTTTCACAGATTTTGGTGATTACCTTCACACGAGCCGCGACACGGGAACTTAAGGAACGGATACGCAGCAACATCGTCGCAACTCTCGAGCTGTTAAGGCAAGCAGAACAGCCCAATACGCAAGCTCCTGACTATGTGCGGGCTATTCTAGATGAAGATCCGCAGTCATGTTCTTATGCTATTCGACGCCTAAAAGCAGCCCTTGCGGATTTCGATCAAGCTCAGATCTTCACTATCCACGGATTCTGTGCACGTATGCTGCGTGAGTGCGCAGCTATAACGTCTCCAAATGGAAGGAGTGGACAAGATGTCGATGTCCCCTACGAAGCTATTCAGCAGGTCATACGTAACGCCCTACGGACGGAATTGCGCCCGGAACTTGTTAGCCCTGCACAGTTGGAGCGCCTGCTGAAGGCACATAGAAATGATGAAACAGTGTTCATCCAAGCCCTCATGCACCAAGTAATGCGCGGAGTCCCTATAGCATCACCGCCCTGGTACACTAAGCAGCTCGAGCGCTTTCAGGAAGCGATGGAGAGTCTGCTCTCAAAGTTCCCGTGCTCGCCAACAGAGATTACGGATGATTTCCATCAGCAGTACCCCAGCTATCGAAAGTACCCCGATATGGATGCCGATGCCCTAAATAGTAGCATAGAGCGATTTGCGGAGCTTTGGAGTCGTAACACATGGGACGCTGACGATTTCGAAAGCCTCATAAGAGACGACGTCGTCTTTGTTCAAGCCTTAGACCCCGCGCGCCTAAAGAAGCGAGGACCCAAACTTCCCGAACAGCTACATTGCCCGGAACTTTGGGCGGCGCTACAGGAACACCTTGTACCAATAGTCAACGAAACTCGTGATACTCACGGGGTCTTTGCCATCGTTGCGCAGCAGTGTCAGAGACTGGCTACGCGCTACATGGAACAAGAGGAACTTGAAGGTCCAGACCAGCTGCTTGGGCGTATGTCGGAGGCTGTCAGCGAAGGCGCATTTTGTCAAAGCGTCCAAAGCCGCTACCGCTTTGCCATCGTAGACGAGTTTCAAGATACCGACCCCCAACAATGGCATATACTCAGGGAGTTGTTCGTGAAGGACGACTCCCAAAAGCAGTATCTCGCTCTTGTAGGAGATCCCAAACAGGCAATCTATGCCTTTAGACGCGCCGACATCTATACCTATGTAGACGCCTGTAAGCAGCTTCCCAATGCTAACAGAGCCTCGCTATCGGTCAACTACCGTTCGCGCCCTCGCCTCGTTCAGGCGATCAATATGCTTTTCGATGAGAAGCGGACCCCAGGACTGATGGATATGCCTAGGGATGGACTGAGCCTAGAGTGTCCAGAGGTTTCTGCTGGTGTGGTCGATGATGAAGCCGTCGATCCCCAGGGACTTGGAGCACTACACTTCTTTATCGCACATGGCAAGCGAGGAAGAAGCAAAAGTTTCCCCACAGCCACTATGGAACAGGGCCTGCTACTTCCCTTCATAGTCGAAGAAATTGGTCGCCTTGTCGACGACGAAAAGCGCAGCTACCGTGATGTGGCAATTCTAGTGCGCGATCGCTATCAAGCTGCCAACACAGCAGACTTCTTACAAAAATGGGGAATCCCTGCTGCACTGGAAAGAAGCGGATATTTGACCGATAGACCAGCATACACGGCATTTGTACAGCTGATAGATGGATTTCTACATCCAAGAGATACCAGCGCATTGATGCAGGCTCTTGGAGGCCCCCTGGTGGGTTGGGACCACTCTATGCTCAGACTGTGGCAAAGTGATGAGGTCCCTGAAAAGTGGCAACGCCGTATCCTACAGCAGGTATACAGATTGCGTAAGCTTCTGCTAGAGGGGGCCGTTTCCTCGTTTACAGAGGAGTTTCTGACAAATTCATGGATAGAAGGTAGCGATAACGCCACGCAACACATTCTTCAGCAAGCTGGTGGCTTAGAACTCTACCACGATACCATACAGATAGCCGAGCTTCTTGCGCACATCTCACAGCGAACTCAGGCGAGATCAGAAGGACTTCTGGGGGCGTTGACAGAACTTCAAACCATGGCAGCGAACGACGACGAAAGAGTGCGTATTCAAGGAGATGTGGCACGTGATGCCGTCAGAATAATGACAATGCACATCAGCAAAGGCCTGGAGTTTCCTATAGTGTTTGCTCTCGGGCTATGTCGTCGTAGCCAAATTAGAGAGCGCCTGTTTCATAAAAGAGACTCTGATGAACTCGTTCCTATTGATTCATGTGGAGAGGGCGACCCACAATTACGCGCCTACCGAGAGGAACTCGATGCTGAGAAGGTACGACAAGCATACGTCGCAATGACACGCGCTAAAGATCGTCTCTATGTAGCTGTAACTATAGATGCTGAAGGAACGCAGCTTGAGCCCGGGCAAGCAGCGCCTATTGAGTTGCTGCTAGCACGTCTAAATCAAGCCCCAACTGACATTCAAGGGGTCTATTCCCGTATTGAAAAGCTCAACGAGGACGGTCTCCTAAAATACGTAGATAGCTCTCCAAACGGGACCATGGGATATACCCAAATACAAGAGGGACAATACCTGCTGCGAAAACGACCCCTGCCCCCTCCCCCATTGCTAAACGAACCTAAGGCCATCGATGTTAGGGTTAAACCGCGCTACCTACAGTCCTTTACCTCACTGAATGCAAGGCAATCCCATCATACGGAAGCACGTGAACCAGCATGCGGCAGCTCACCTCCACATGACTATCGCACAACTACCAAAAACGTCCATACGTTGCCCGCGGGGCCCAATACCGGGATCTTTGTTCATAGTATCCTCGAAAGCATGCCCTTTGAACTGGCCCAAGCAACAGCCCCACATTCGGAATTAGTTGACTACATTCACCCTTTGACACTAGCTCATGGTCTTGGAGACTGGACCGGGGTGATTGCTAACATGCTCTCAGATGCCTTGCAAACACCCCTTCCTACACCTTCTGGAAGCGTCGCACTCTGTGATATCCCTCGCTCACAGCAGTACAGGGAGATGGAGTTTATCTATTCCCAGGATGATGACCTTATCAAGGGCTTTATAGACCTTATCTTCGAACATCAAGGGATCTACTACATAGTCGACTACAAGTGTAATTGGCTAGGAGACGCCCTTGAGTTTTATAGCCCTAATAATGTCCGAGAAGCTATGCAAAGTCATGGCTATGAGCTGCAAGCAAAAATCTACTCTCATGCTCTGAAAACATACCTAGATACGCGACAGCCTAATCGTGCCGAAAACGTCTTCGGAGGCTGCTACTACCTGTTTTTAAGAGGAATGAATAGCTTCGATACAACACAGTCTTATGGAACACACTTTTGCAAGCCAGAGGTAGGACAGCCATGCCCGGGATAGCACTACGACTCTTTGCAGATAGAACAGGGCGGACTCTAGATCTCGATAACAAGGGATACGCGCAGGGGCCCTCTTGGCCTATAATCGACACTCTGCTCAGCTGGAACTGGATCTCGCATTTGGAAGTCACTTGGGCTAGGCGCCTACTCGCAAACTGCCCACAGGCAAATGATGCCTCGGCGCTATTGCTATGCTATCTGTTTTTAGCTGCCAAACAGGGGCATCTCTGTGTGCGTATACACGACGACTTCCTAGATCCCCCTCTAGAACAGCTTTGGACCGAGAATGCCTCCGGTGACGGTGAAGGAAATCCCTTCATGGAGAAATTTAGGCAAGATCTTCCCGGTCTCCAAAATCTCATCCGTAAAGGAATCGCTGAGCTTCCTGACGACCTCGTGGAGCTGCTCGAGCCCTTCTGTCACAAGACAAACATGCCGGTGTGTCGCTGGAACAGAGCGTTCTATCTCGAAAAGCACTGGACCGATGAACTACGCTTCTGCAGTGAACTTCTGCGTGTTGCGCGCTCTACACCTAAACTGGAAGTGGACCAAACTGATGTGGAACAACATATCCACGCACTAAAATCCAAAGGTCTCCTACAAGAGGAGCAGGCAAAAGCAGTGCAACAGGGCTGCTTGGGGGCTCTTACAGTAATTAGCGGAGGTCCAGGCACCGGGAAAACCTATACCGCAGGTGAACTCATTAGAACCTGGTGGCTAGCACTTTCAGAGAAGTCTAGGCTCGAGTGTCGTCTCATTCTTGCCGCCCCCACAGGTAAAGCTGCAGCCAATCTCTCGGCAAGCTTAGGTAGAGTGGCCTCTAGCGTCGAGGGCCTGCAAGGAGTTAAAGCAAGAACACTACATGCGCTGCTAGGTCTCAATAGCCGAGGATATTCCCGAAATAAAGTCACAGATATTCATGCTGCCGACCTGATTGTCGTCGATGAGTGTTCTATGATCGATGTACATATGATGTCCGCCCTGTTTTCAGCTGTTTCTAGCGGTAGCCGCCTTATTTTACTCGGAGATCCCCATCAGCTTCCTCCGGTTGAAGCAGGTAGCCTCTTTGCGGATATGATAGCGGCGGCAAAATCATCGCCAGCATTAAGAGGGTCTGTAAATCAACTCCATGAATGTCTCAGGGCCGAATCTAAGGAAATCGTCACTTTCGCTCAGGCAGTACACTCGGGTCAGAAGGACTGCGTCCTTAACATCCTCGAATCAGAGGAACATCCACTAGTGTCCTCTCTGCGTTTAGGCTCCGGCAGCACAGCGCAACAACAGCAACGTCTGGTGCATGCCATCGCTCCCCACTTTAAGTTCTCGAACCTCGATGACCCAAACACTGTACTCAGTGAAATGGGGCACTTTCGTCTCCTCACCCCACTGAGAAAAGGGGACTGGGGGGTAGACTCCCTCAACAAACGTGTGCTAAACGCTGTCATTGCTAGACACTCTACCGAAGCTCCTATTGCTATTCCCATTATGGTGGTAGCTAACGACTACCGTCTTGAACTCTTTAACGGAGATGTAGGCGTTCTCATCCGCAAGCGACCCCCTATCGTATCGCAGAACGACTCACGGGTGGACAGACTTTTTGATGTCGACGACTACGCCCTCTTTACCTCTCCTGATGGCTCAGTTCGCAAACTCCCAGCCGTGACTCTGCCCAAATACGAATACGCCTACAGCATGTCGGTGCATAAAAGCCAAGGAAGCGAGTTCGACCATGTTATCGTACTACTTCCCAATGGTTCAGAGATGTTTGGACGTGAAGTACTCTACACCGCTGTCACGCGCGCCAAAAAAAGTGTGCAGATCTGGTCTCAAGATCAAGCCCTGGCCCATATTGTGGAACAAAACTCCCACCGCACATCCAGTGTCAGCGAACGCCTCCAAGCTCTTGAATCCCGTGAGATGTAAAGCCGCTTTACATTCCGCCCATCAGAGGTAGACACGGGGTGGCCCTAGCGTGAAAACGCTGCTGTTGGCTATGATGCGAACTGTAGTTCTTTTGTGCCCAAATAGCTCAGTTGGTAGAGCAGCGCATTCGTAATGCGGAGGTCGTCAGTTCGATTCTGGCTTTGGGCAACTATTTTACTCTCGTACCTCGATGTTTCGCTGGTCATTTTCATGATCCCCAAGGTTGAAAAAATCGCTGCCTGATTTTCGGCGCCGTAAATTTGCGTGATCACTATAATGCTGAGCTGACTGAATATTAGTGATTTAGCGTGTAGGTGTGCAATGCTGACGGATAAAACAAAGAAAAAGTACTACGATGCTCTTATAGAGAAAAATCCCGACTATGAAGGTGTGTTTTTCGTGGGGGTAACGACGACGGGAGTCTTTTGTCGGCCTACCTGTCCGGCGCGGAAGCCAAAGTACGAGAACTGCGAGTTCTTTGAAAACGCACAGCAAGCCCTTCTAGCGTCATTTCGCCCATGCAAGCGCTGCCAGCCCCTTTCTCACCCTAACAACATCTCAGAGCTCGTGAGGGTCCTTGTTGAGGCTGTTGAAGCCAATCCCGAGAAACGCTGGAAAGATCGAGATTTCGAAGAACTTTCTGTAGATGCTTCGACGGCGCGCCGTCACTTCAAAAAACGCTTCGGGATGACTTTTGTAGAGTACGCGCGCGCCCGGCGTATGGGCCTTGCTATGAAGCAAATTAGAGAAGGTGACGCTGTCATTGATGCCCAGCTTTCTGCGGGGTATGAGTCAAGTAGTGGCTTTAGGGATGCGTTTTCACGCATTATGGGCGCGGCGCCGACCCGGATGGGAGAAGATAGCCTCTTGAAAGCGTCATGGATCGATACACAGCTTGGTCCAATGATAGCCATCGCTGATGAGGAGAAACTCTTTCTTTTAGAGTTCGTTGAGCGGCGAGGCCTTGAACGCGAGATCGAGCGTCTCCGCATTAAAATGAAGTCGGCTATCATTCCGGGACTTACCGAGCCCATTCGCTCCATCGAACGGGAGCTAGCGCTTTACTTCTCTGGGGAGCTTCTGGAATTTTCCACGCCCTTCACCGTGCTGGGGACACCTTTTCAAAGACGAGTATGGGAAGAGCTACAACGTATTCCTTCAGGTGAGACGCGTTCCTATCGTGATCTTGCCATCGCCGTTGGAAATCCGACAGGGTACCGCGCTGTTGCGCAAGCAAATGGAGCCAATCAACTTGCTCTTATCATTCCGTGCCATCGCGTGATTAATGCTAACGGTGAACTTGGTGGCTATGGCGGAGGAGTGAGCCGAAAGCGATGGCTGCTAGAACTCGAAAGGCAAAATTGTGATGGAGATCTTTTCTCTTGAGCCTCACGTTACGTCATGGCGTAGCATCTTAGGCGATGTCAATATAGGAGAGACATATGAGCTACACGGTTAAGAAGCTTTCTGCGATATCTGGAGTCAGTGTGCGCGCTCTTCATTGGTATGATGAGATAGGCTTGCTTAAGCCCGCGTACTACGCTGAAAATGGATATCGCTACTACGAGGAGGAGCAGCTTCTGCTCCTGCAGCAGATACTCTTCTACCGTGAGCTAGGCTTTCCTCTAAATGACATTAAAGGGCTTCTGGAGGGCAGTGACTTTGACGTCGTCAAAGCGCTGAACTCGCACAGAAAAGCCTTGGTCGAAAACCTGGCTAGCACAAAGGTGCTAATTAAGACTATCGACAAAACACTAAGTCACCTAAGAGGTAAGAAGATGAAACAAGAAGAGCTATTTTACGGTTTTGACTCAGCGAAGCAAAAGGGCTATGAAGCGGAGATTTCCGGGAAGTATGGGAAAACCGCCGAGAAGCTGATGGCGGAAAGCAAGAAGAATACCAAAGCCTGGAAGCAGACGGATTTCGACAAATTTAAGTCAGACGGCGACCGCCTAAATAAGGCGCTTGCTGCAGCTATCGAGGATGAATTGGAGGCTGATTCCGATGCAGTTCAGGAGCTGGTAAAGGAGCACCATCATATGATCAAGAGCTTCTATACACCTACAAAAGAGGTTTACCAAGGCCTTGGAGATCTCTATTGCGAGCATGCGGACTTCCGTAAGATGTATGAGTCGTATAATCCGCGCCTGCCAGAGTTCCTTGCAACAGCGATGAAGATCTTCGCTGAGCGTGAACTTTAGTAATTGAATACATAGCCCCTACATTCTCGTAGGGGCTATGTAAGTTCTAGCTCTGTGGCTCGATGGTTTTTCCTGTTTAGAAAACGCTATTTGTTAAGGTTACTTTGCCCTTGATCAGGGAATAAAATGACGTTAACACAGCTTGCTGCCGATCTTAACATTGGCCACAGGTGACACGAACGTGGCATCGCCACTTTCGGCCTTTGGATACTGTACACCGAGTACCAGCACCTCCGACGTGATGTCTCCTACCTGCTTATCAGGAAAGTTGAGAACTGCCAATACGCACTGTCCCATCAGCTCTTCGACAGTGTGTTGTGTGAGCCTTGCCACACTAGTACGTGTTCCAAATTTTCCGAAATCGATTTTCAGTCGATATGATGGCTTTAGTACTGAAGGTTCCAGCTCCACCTCGAGAACACGTCCCACACGTATATCGAGTTTGTCAAAGGAGTCTTCCATTCTCACTGCAGGTTTTGTTTCACGTGTCATATCTAGCTGTCCTATATCTGAGATGTACTTGTCTGCAATTATCTCTTGCTCTACTCTAGAGGCCCTTAATTTTATAATATAGCTAATGGGAGAGCTTTGATGGCAGCAAAAAAATCGCGCAAGGAATCATCTAAAACCAAGAAATCAGGAGTTGGGTTTAAACGAACAAGTGCTCTACTTATCGGAGGAGTTCTCGGCTTCTTCGCAGGTACTTCACAAGAGTTCGTTCAAAAACATGTGGGCATGCCTTCACATTCCAGTTCGATTTACAGTGTCTCAGCACCAGCAGGCTGCCCAAAACAAGATTCTATTCGTGTGCGAGAAAGCTACGTCGTGTCATACGATGCTCGTACACGCAACCCGTACTGGGTCTACGAGTATATAACTCAGGATAATCTTAGCGGCGAAAGTAGCCGAGAAAATTCCAAATTTCGAGAAGACCCCACAATCCCCGAACAACACCGCAGTACATTGCGTGATTATCGTGGAAGCGGATATGATCGTGGGCACCTCGCTCCTGCTGCTGACCATCGCCATTCCCAGCAGGCAATGGACGAGACGTTCTACTTGAGCAACATGAGTCCACAGGTCGGCAAGGGATTTAATCGAGGCTATTGGCGCCTGCTTGAAGAACGTATCCGTAAGGTAGCAAAAGAGAATATCGGTGTACACGTGGTGACAGGAACCTTGTTTCTTCCAAAAGGGGAGAAAAACGGAGAGCGTTACGTACAGTACCCTGTTATTGGCCCTAATGATGTCGCCGTCCCCACACACTATTTTAAGGCTATTTTAGTCGAGAGTTCCGACGGGACAGCTGTTTCCAGTGGATGGGTGCTTCCAAACGAAGAAATTGCAAACAATACCCCGCTGCAGCGCTTCGAAAAGAGCATCGAAGAGATTGAAAGGCTTTCCGGACTCGTACTTTTCCCCAGTGACGCCGCTGAACCACTCGAGAGAGTGGCTCAGCGTTAAACTTTCGAGTCTCTTCTAAAACTAACGGAAGGCATCTGTGGTTACCATAAGTCGCCCCTACATGTCTCGCGCTTACTAGGTTTAATTTATAAGCTTCAAGCAACCAATGATATACACCGATAGCGCGAGTCCTCGAGTGCCATGGCGGGCGCTCCGCGCCGCCTTTTTGGAGTTCGTAGACGTGAAAAATGCCTTTGAGGAGTATCTGTGGATGATTGCTTTGGCGACGTGGCACAGCAGAAAGCTCTTTGGAATCATTCGCATCTCCAAACAAGGAGTCACGAACACTAGAATAGGCCTGTGAGGTAGATGTAGATGCTAAAAGGCGGCGCAGACGCCGCGCTCCAT
Source organism: Chlamydiota bacterium (assembly GCA_021772415.1). Lineage (GTDB taxonomy): Bacteria > Chlamydiota > Chlamydiia > Chlamydiales > JAJFMA01 > JAJFMA01. Next base: position 12,204 of record JAJFMA010000158.1, on the reverse strand, counting down.
GGCACTCGCTGTGCTCGCGCTATAGGGAATCTACTAAGAAGTATTTCGAGTTTGTTCCTCTATTTCTTTACGCTCTCCATTGTGTGATGATATGACCGATGTCTGTACCTGTAATTTCATCGAGCCCTGACAGGCGAAGTTCTTCGCCTGTAACATTGTTACGTAGAATCATGATGGGTGTGTGAGCTACCTTCTCCTGCTTCGCGATCTTTTTGAAATATTTGTACCCTTCCTGCGTCTCCTTAAAGGACAGGGGAGCAAAGTTAATACCCATTCTTTCCGATAGCTTGGAGATCTCTTCCATGGTGGGCATATCTTCATCCTGAGCCATCACGAGAAGGTGGTGGCGCAGTGCGAGATAGTGCTCCTTGTGGTTTTTGAGGAACCCAAGGTTGTAGGGAAGGAATTCCAGCGAGGGTTTGTGAATAGGAAGGTCGATGAAGTGTAGCCTAGTCTGCGTTAGCAAGGTGCCGTAGTGCTGCTCAAGGTGTAGTGAGGCCTTTTGGCAGGAAGAGCAGATCCAATCGGTGTAAACATAGACGTCAATGGGGCTTTCGCTGTTACCTAAACTCAAACTATCTTGGTAGATGACGCGCTCTTGTTTAGTGGTGCCTAGCTTATAGGTGCCAGCATGCGCAGCTCCAAACCCAATTAGTATTGCGACGATGAGTGCGAGCCCGCGCCACACATGCTTCATGATTAGCGCTCCTTCCTTGCGGGCAACAAAGCCTTTCAGTTTGAGAATCCACTCTGCGGATACCAATAGGGCGAGTGCGGCCACGGTGGAAGCCACCGTCACACACAGTGGGCACCACTGACCGATAACATAGGATTGGACGAGCAAAAATTTAAGCTCCGCTCCAACGGCGGAAAAGATCATTGCATTATAGGCGTAGCGGACACTGCGCTGTATCCAAGAGAGGCAATAGAGGCCTAAAGCCGAAGTGAAAAAGAGAACGCCCGCAACTTCAAATGTCATCCCAAATAGACGGTATTGGTGACCTGCGGCACATGCAGACGCACAGATTCCCCACCAAGAAAGGTAGGACAGAATGAGGGCAAAGGCCAAAATCACAACGGTAACACCACGGAGTAGTGTTTTCAGAGGAATAGTATTATTATAAGTTGTAAATTCCATGATTATTCCTGGTTGTTTAAGATTACGTTTATTTTATCTTATAATTGTTAATATCACGTAAATACCGCAGTATTTAAGTTTTTCAAAGTATTGGTGTTTAGCGATGTCAAGCGGCTTTACATCCGGAGGGAGTCAGGGTACAAGTGATGCTCTTTTGACTTCGATGGAGAAACTATGAAAGCGTGGCTGACGATCATTTGTCTATTTGTTATCCCAGTTGGGGCCAATGCACATACATGTTGTATCGATGTGGGGATGGTGCTTGAGCATCAGGGGTGTTCTATACGCAACTGTTCGCACTGCTTAAAATGCATGACTCCTGAGGAACTTGTTGAATATGCATATGACTGGCAGTGCAACACTGCGGATCTTTTAGGTGTTGACTATACTAACCTTAAACGACTAGATCCGCTTAGCGTTGCTCAGCTTGTTCAGGTCTTTGGTAATGGTGGTGCGTTGATGGTGCTGCGCCATGGAGAGCAGCACAAGAGTAAGCGTGTACGCTCGATTGAAAGCGCCGCCTTGCAGAAAGTAGAGATGATGCGCGAACCCAATAACGTGATGGCCCCAGTGACACTCGACTCTGCTGCTGATTTTGTCGCAACCATGATTGCCTTGCGCTACGCAAGCGACGTTACTGGGCGATCTGTGTGCTTGGAAAGTTCGAGTAATTGCCGTTGTGTGGGTCCCATGAAAGGGCTAGCAAAAATTTTGGGTCGGCGCCTGTCCTATGAAGCAAAATGGGACTGCGTGAACTACCTTGGGGCTAATGTTCTATCGGACGAGGAACTTCTATCCCTACTCCCTACAGGATCCCTGCCATGGGACGAAAAGCTCGTAGATGCTGTTGTAGGGCAAGGAACATACCAACGCATTACAGAAGAGATGTCGTATGCTATTGCGCAGGTGCCTTCGAGTTGCTTTAGAGTAGCTATGACACACACGCAACAGACCAACGCCATTTGTGGGTTACGTGGACTTCCTATTGTGCGCCTGGGTTATTATGGTTTCGTTGTTGTTCCAACGAGTGATGATGGAGCCCAGCTATTTACTCATGGATTGTACGCTGATTAGGTAGGCTGCCTTTAGCGAAGGATTGTGCAAGCTAGAGCTTAGTCGCGTTTGACCTTACTGGGCGCGACAGCGCGTCGTGCCTGCATTGCCCGGTAGATGTGTCTTCCGCGGAACATCATGGGCTTTTCGAAGTAGTGATAGATGATCGAATTCACAACGTAGCCTATGGCTATTGTGAGCGTAAAAACGAGCACGGGAGAGTCGAAGATCTTGAACAGCGTATTGATGTACAGCATGTGAAAGAGGTAGATGCCGTAGCAGATAGTCCCCAAGTGCATGATAGGACGCACGCGAAGTAAAGGTGCCGGGGCGCTAAAGGCTGCGCAGGCAATTAAAAGAGTTGAAAAGACATAGAAAATCTGCGCGCTCCACAGAGATCGGTGATCCATACGGTGAATAGCAAGTATGGCCACCCATAACACGGTGAGAGCGGTACACAGCCAAGGGTGGCAAAGGTACCTTTGAAAGAACTCTCGGATTCGTGTGTTATACATAGCGTAGGCTAGCATCACCCCAAGTATGATAGGTTCCCGATAGCTGAAGACAATGAGCTCCCATTGGTAGCTCATTTTAAGTCCCGGCATCAAACCATTGTAGTAGGCTATTTTCATCAGCAGTGCGACGGTGAGCACAACGAGTATTTTTGTGCGCTTTAGCGCCCAAATCATGGTGCCAAAGATAGTGTAAAACTGCTCCTCAACAGCCAAAGACCAGGCGAAGAAGAAAGGGCCAATGGCTCCGACAGTCAGCATATTAGAGTAGTACAGGATGTATGACGGTAGTTTTTGTGCAAAAAGCTCCCGATTGTCGGCATTAAAAAGCTCGAAACCAAAAATCAAAACACAGTAGAGACCGAGTGCAAGATAATACAAGGGAAACAGCCGGGTGATTCTGCGCACAAAAAAACGAGGTAGATCAACAGCTCCCGTTTTTTTTTGTTCGTGAAGAAATAGTGTGCAGATGAGAAAACCGCTGATGATAAAGAAAAGGTCAACACCGAAACGGGCATTACGCGTGAGAATATCGAGTACATCGAAACCCAACGGACAGTGATGTAATACGACGAGGATCATCGCGATCCCTCGTAATCCGTCCAGATTGTTAAAATAGGGTTTCGGTTTACCCTTCATATTATGTGTCCTTTGGTGCTTCATCACCGCCTTTCCGATCTTCCTGTGGAAAAGCCGATTTGTCAAGGGAATCTCGATGAAAAAGGAGGAAGAAGAGCTAATTTGTCAAATTTATTCTTTCTAGGTCTATAGTGCGAAATATGGACCATTTACTAATTGTACTGCTTCCGATTTTGCTTGCAGATCTATTGAATCCTGTCTTGTTAGGAGGCACGATTTATAGCTTAAGCACACGACGCCCGACATTGAATGCTTCGGTCGTGCTGCTTAGCTTCTTTGTCACCTACTTCCTTGCAGGGGTCATTATTGCTGTGGCTCTAGAGACCCTTACCGACTATTTACATATTCCTCTTTATTTTGACTATGTGGTGGAGCTGGTGGTGGCAATTCTATTGTTTTATTCAGCTTGGAAGCAGTATCGCGAGGGAGACCAGCACTGTGAGGAACAACTTACTCACGACAGAAGGATGACTTTTTGGGGTGCAGTTACCTTGGGTGTGCAGATTAACCTTGTGGGGCTGGCTTTTGCGATTCCCTATTTAGCTGCTATCGATCAGATTCTCAAGGCCCAGATTAGTGTAGTCAGTACTCTCTTTGTCCTTTTGTTGTACAACGTACTGTATGTGTTGCCCTTTGCCTTGTTCATTCCGTTGAGAGCCGTCTACAAGAACAAAAGCGACGCCATTTTTGCAGCTGTTAACAGATGGATGCATCGCGTATGTGACAAGTACATGCCGATCATCTTGTTTGTTCTTGGCCTTCTTTTAATTGAGGATGCGGTGAGCTTTCTGTTGGGATACCGAGAGTACTCGTTTTTGAGTTTGATCTGATGATGAGATCTTTGGTGGCATACGGACAATTTTGAGATAGGCCCATCCGCTCTGCGATATCTACGTCATGTATTACCGCAGTACTGAAGGAGGCATTGTCCTAGACGATGTAGCATTCACGCTGTCACAGCAAAATTAGATGTGTACCCCAAATTCCGCCACCGTGGGCTGGGCCAAACGCTTCCAGTCCGCATAAGTCATGCGTACAGTGTCGGTGTGTGTGCCGCCATTGAAGACAACGTATTCGTTACTTTCAAGATCTCGATCCGAGAAGATCTCAAGCCCATAAAGCGGTCCAAATGGAGGTTCAGCTCCGAGTTCGTAGTCGGGAAATAGTGTTCCAAGCTCTTCTTCTGAAGCTAGCTCTACCTTTTGGCCCCCAGTGATGTGCTTAAAACGTTCGAGGTCTAGTAGATGGATGGCGGGAAGTACGCACATCACAAATTTGCCGTCGACCTTGACGATTACAGCCTTAATCGTCTCTTGACCTGAAACATGCTGAGCACCAGCAACTTCCTGGGCGGTGTAGGCCGTTGCATGTTGTAGCGCCTCGTACTGGACACCCTCTCCGTCTAGGAATTCTTTTGTTTTACTTGAAATAGCCATAAATCCCCCTTAAATAAAAAATATACTATAATAATAGTATAACTCTATTATATTATTTTGTGTAGTGCTATGCGTTCGAGTGATTTTAGTTCCAATCTAAATGTTTCCAATATCGTTGGAAGATGGCAGGAAGGTAAGCGGCTCACCAGTGATGAAAAAGTTGAACTGGGTAAGGCCATTACTTTCGAGAAAGGGGCTGTTCAGTTTTTTGCAAAGAAAGCTCATCGCATCCCCTTCTCAAAAAATCTGCGGGCCTCGAAAGGGATGCAGCGCACATTCTACAAACATGTCGCCACAAAGTGGCTAAAGCAGCAGAAAATTCCTCCGAAAGCCAACGACTGTCTTGGGGAGCCAAGCAAATCAACGCGGACAGACCTAAGTCGCGGAATATCAGCGGCAAATGGAGTTAGCCTAGGAGAGGGAGCAGAACGTCGCCTGCAGTTGATGGAACGTGGAGCAGACCTTCTAGAGCAAATGCAAGAGTACGGTGACTCGTTTGGTTGGATTCCTGACGATGTCGCTCCCAAAGTTGGGTGGGCACGCGAATGTATGAGGATTGGCATATTGGATAATGATGCCCTTCGCGCGGATTTGGGGAAAACACCATCTAAACTCATGGCGTCATCGTCGGGCGCCGAGAGACTTGTTGCTCTAGGGCGTATGGCTGAAATGCGGGAGAAGGCCAGCTTTATGTCCGACGATGAATTTGCGAGACAAGTCTTTGTTGGTGCTCCTACCGATAAGGCCTTTTATGATAGAAGCGAATTTTGGCTAGACAACTTGGAGTATAACATCTGTCAGCGGCCGTTGAATGAGAGCGTTGAGCATGCTATGGGGATGATCGGAGACATGCCCAGACTAGGCTTTTCGGAACGGAGAGCTTTAAATGAACTCTGTGAAAAATTTCTGAAGGGATTCAATAAGCCGGTCATTCAGGAGCGGAGCACGGAGAGACTGCCCAGAGGAGCTAGCAGGTTTGAGGGGGTTGGAATGGACTTGAAGGTAAACCTGGAGCCCCTTCAGGAGCTTAGTAGGGATCCCAGATTCCGTAATTTTGAAGACAAAAAGGAATTCCAAAGTGCTTTAGCCGCGGAGCTAGAGCCCTATGTGAATGGGGATGTGGAATTTACGATCGAGTCTCCCCTTGCGATACACGATGCTGTTAGGGCCCGCCTATTTCCAGAGTCCGATGAAGAGCTAGCGGCTTGATATTGATAGCATAGAAGCGTTGCGGAGAGTTTTAGGAACTTAGCACCGAGCCCACAGAGATCACAGAGGAAATAGGCCTCTTGTTCGTTTGGACGACATAGGGTAGCCTTAGCTTCTTTTAGAGAAGATAGAGGCTGCAGTATGGTCGCAGAATCCCCCAGCAAAATTACCCATGACAGACAGGGTATTGCCGCCGTGTGTCGACATTTGTATCGTCAGGGCTATTTGGCTGCTTGCGATGGAAATGTAAGTATCCGCGAATGCGATAGCATTATCGTCACACCTTCGGCGACGCACAAGGGGTTTTTAGAGCCCGATCAGCTTGCACGTGTGAGTTTAGACGGAAATACTATCGATGGGACACCCTCAAGTGAGTTGGCCTCCCATCTGGCTATCTATCGCAGCTGTCAGAGTGCGGGGGCGGTAGTTCACGCACACCCCCCTGCTGCCACTGCGTGGACTGTGGCGCATCCTGAGATGATGGAGCTTCCAAACACCGCTCTTTCTGAATTAATCCCTTCGGTAGGGCGCATTCCAGTTATCCCCTACTGCACCCCTGGCACTACAGATCTCGCCAGTCTTGTGGCGATGTTTGCCCCAACCCACAAAGTCATGATTCTAGCGCGGCATGGCTGTCTGTGCTGGGGGACGACACTTGAAGAGGCCTTTTGGGGAGTCGAGCGGCTAGAGCACGCTGCAAAGACGTTGATGTATGCTCACGTCTTAGGCGGTGTCACTGCATTAGGATCTGCTGAACTTGCGAGTTTGCAACAGATACGAGACAAGGTTGGAGATTCTACGCGATGAAGGAATTTGAAACGCTAGCCCTGCGGTATCGCAGCGGCTGCTTGGAGCTTCTAGATCAAACGCTTTTGCCGCACGAAGAGCGCTGGGTGTATGTTGACAGCGCACAAACGATGACGAGCTTAATACAACGTCTAAGTATTCGAGGAGCTCCCTTGCTCGGTGTTGGAGCTGCGATGTGTCTTGCTGACCTTGCTGAGCGAGGAGCAAGCCAGGATGAGCTTGCTGCTGCCGCCGATCTACTGAGGCATGCAAGACCTACAGCGACGAATCTCGCTTGGGCCGTGGACTATGTGATGAGACGTGGAGATGACGTAGTAGCTGCTGCTGAGGAAGTGCTCGCAATGGATATCGCCATGTGTGAAGCAATGGCTGATCATGGCGCTGCACTCATCTCTGGCGGTGAGGGGATTTTGACACACTGCAATGCCGGAGGATTAGCCACGGCGGGAATAGGGTCTGCAATAGGCGTGCTCCAACGCGCACATGAACAGGGTAAGGACATACATGTCTTCATCGATGAGACCCGTCCCCTACTTCAAGGGGCACGTTTGACCGCATGGGAACTGAAAAGGCTAGGCATCCCCCATACGTTACTGTGTGATAACATGGTAGCCTCAGCTATGCGAGCTGGCAAAATCCAGCGTGTATGTGTTGGCGCCGATCGCGTGGCTGCTAACGGTGATTTCGCCAACAAAATCGGTACATATGGTGTTGCGATAGCGGCGCGCTATCATAAGATTCCCTTTCATCCGGTAGCCCCTCAAAGTACTATTGATCTGTCTTGCCAAACGGGGGCGTCTATTCCGGTGGAACAGAGAGGAAGCAAAGAGGTGCGGGGCGTCACAGGTGCGTTCGGAACCGTAAGTTGGAGTACACCTAACATCGGCACCTATAATCCTGCCTTTGATATAACCCCTGTGGCGTTGGTAACAAGTCTGGTCTTAAACAGCGGAGTGTATACGTCCGAAGCACTAGACAAGGGTGTCTTAAAACAGCAACTGACTAATAGAGGAATTAAAGTATGTGGGCAGTAATTGGTGGATCGGGATTTGATGATTTTGAAGGATTCGAAAAGGGTGAGCTGCTTCCCCGCGAAACACCTTTTGGACAAGCATCGTCGGGGTTTAGACGCGTCCAAGTAGGTGGTGTTGAATGTCTCTACGTCCCACGTCATGGCGAAAACCATGAATTACTTCCCTCTGAAGTCAACTCATGTGCGAATTTCTATGCGATAAAGAAACATGGAGCTACTCGCTGCTTGGCGCTGTCAGCTGTAGGAAGCCTTCAGGAGGAGATAGGTCCTGGCGACGCTGTAGTGCCCTCTCAGTTTATAAACAGAACCCTAGGCTTGCGTCGTAGTACCTTTGCTGGAGATGGAGTTGTGGGCCACGTTGCATTAGATAAACCCGTGTGGCCCCAAGCAGTCGAATGGCTACGTGCGCATGCACAAAATCTCGCTGAAAACGTGCACTTCGATAAAACATACGTCTGTGTGGAAGGACCCGCCTTTTCCACACAAGCCGAGTCTTTTATGCATCGCACATTCAAATGGGACATCATTGGGATGACAGCATTTCCAGAGTATGCTCTGGCAAGGGAAGCAGGGATATGTTTCGTTCCTCTCTGTTTCGCGTGCGACTACGACTGTTGGGACGATCAGGTGGAGCATGTCACCGTACAGCAAATTGTAGAGACCTTTGCGCGAAATAAAAAGATCGCGCTTGACACCATGACGGCAATGCTACAAGCGGATATCGAAGAAGAGCCTCGTATACGGGAAGGACACCTGGGGAGTTGTCTGCTAACAAATACCGATCACATTCCAGGGAATAAAAGGCAGCTTCTAGAGGTTCTTGCGAGGTAGAAACAGGCCTTGCAAGAGTACAACGAAAGACGGTGGAACAGAAGGAAGGATATGAAAGCAGTCGACGTGAGTTGGGAAGCCCATCGTACTAAGGTCGCAGCTCTGCAGGGAGCCTTGACCCAACAGGCTAAATCGCAAGAATTTATCGTGCGTAGCAAAAGTTCGGGAACCCATCCTCATTCGATGCGCCATCGACAAGGGGCGCATAAGGCCAACTTGTCACTAGCGGATTTCAACGGCATTCTTGGTTTTGACGAGAGCGGTGGGGCCGTGTGGGTCGAGCCGGGAGTATCCATGGACACCCTGTGCCGCTGGACACTTGCTCGTGGCTTTGTGCCCCTAGTGGTTCCGGAATTTAAAGGCATTACCGTCGCTGGAGCTATCATGGGGACGGCTTTGGAAACCTCCTCGTTTATTCACGGACAATTCAACGACATCTGCTTGGAATACGAGCTTATTCTCGCTGACGGCACTATGATAAAAGCCTCGGCTTCTGAACACTCAGACCTTTTCTATGGCGTGTCAGGATCTTATGGAACGCTGGCGACGTTGACATCAGTCCTTATTCGATTGCATCCAGCTCCAACATACATTGAACAGAGCTATCATATCGTCAATGGGCTGGAAAATCTGCCGCAGACATTGGAAGAAGCATGCTTGGAGCAGGAAACACCGCTTTTTGTGGAAGGTGTTGTGCTCGATGCCAACACCGCCCTTGTGATGACAGGGCGCCCCGCCTTTGAACAAGATGTACAAAAACGAGAGAACATCCGGCGCTTTGACGCATTTTGGCGCCCATGGTATATCCAGCACCTCATTGGGAAGGCAAAAGAAGCTAATACAGAGCCGGAATGGATACCGATCTACGACTATCTATTTCGTTTGGACCGTTCAGCATTTTGGATGGGACAGTTTTGCACGAGCGCTGGACCTATGCTGCGCTACTTGACGGGCTGGGAGTTCCAGTCGCCAAAGTTGCCTTCGAAGCTCCATGCTTCTTATCAGCGCAAGGCACCCAATCTCTGTCCCGGCCCTTTGTTTCGATTTCTTACGGGGGGGCTGTTTTCCAGCCGAAGGCTGTATCAAGCGCTACATGAGCTTCCTGAGTCTTCCTTTGGGAAGACTTATCACGTGCAGGACTTTTACATCCCATTTAAGAAGCTAAATGATTTTGTCCAGCATGTCGCGACACAGGTAGGGGTCTTTCCTCTTTGGATTTGTCCTATGAGGGGTACAGAAACGCCGCAGCTGCTTTCTCCACACTTGCTATCTCAACCATCAAAGTACCCGCAACCTGATTTCGTTAATGTCGGCGTCTATGGAATTCCTACTCGCAACGACGAAATTCCTAAGGTTACACGAGAGCTAGAGCATTTAGCACATCAGCTCGGTGGACGAAAGATGCTCTATGCTTACACGTACACTCCAGAAGACGAATTCTGGACCGTTTATGACAAAGCCGCATACCAAAACCTGCGTAGTAAATACGGTTCTGACGGACACTTTCCGGACATCTTTTCCAAAATTACATCGAGAGCCCAGCGTGTCTGAAAAACAATCACTGATAGGACAGGAAATTGAAGGGACAGTGTCTCACATCGCTTTCGGAGGAAAAGGTATCCTGCGCTACGACGGGCTAGTGGTCTTTGTCCCCTATACAGCTGTAGGTGACGTCGTTCGTGTTAAAGTGAGGGAGCAAAAGAAAAGCTACGCTGAGGGGCTGCTTGTTGAAGTACTTGAAGCCTCATCTGGTCGAGCGGAACCAAAATGCCCGCATTTCGGAATTTGCGGAGGCTGCCAGATTCAGCACATCGGTTATGAGCAGCAGCTTGCATACAAGCGAGACGCTGTCGTCGACACTCTGCAGCGCGTGGGAAAGCTGACTTTAGACGACTTTGATATTGTTGGGACTCCTCAACAGTGGCACTATCGCCGGCATATTCGCCTTACACTGTTGCAGCAGCAGGGACACTATGCTTTGGGGTACCTTGCTGCTGGAACTCACAATTTAGTTGAAGTGGAGGTATGCCCCATCTTTTGGGAGCTCCACGATCCTATTGTTTCGCAGCTACGCCGGCATATAGCGCAATTAGACATAGCCAAAGCCGCGACGAGAGCTTATGTAAGCCTCACGAAGAACGGATCCGGAGGCCTAATTGTGTGCTTTGACTTTGACGGTAAAGCCCCTTCAAATGCGAGTAGAGTTATCCAGGATATGATCGCAGGCGTGCCCACCATAGTGGGAGTTCACATCGCATCAAAGAACTACCGCGACACCTTTGGTGACGTCGGATGTTCCATGACGATCGAAGGTCTGAAGTTTTCATACGTGGCTACAGCTTTCGTGCAAGTTCACCCCGAGCAAAGTGCTGCTCTTTATGCCCACCTTATGGAGCTTGCCGCCCCTAAGCAGGGAGACAAAGTTCTCGATCTCTACTGTGGAGTAGGAGTCATCAGTCTACTTTTAGCTAAATCCGGGGCTGAGACTATTGGTGTCGAGCTTAGCGCAGACGCCATAGCCCAAGCTAAGGCTAACGCGAAGAACCTTGGACTTTCCAACGCTTCTTTTTTTGAAGCAGATGTTTCCAAAATACTCGGGCGCTTGTTAAAACAAGGTTTTGATCGCGTCATCGTCAACCCACCACGTACTGGATTAGATCGCCGAGTTTTGCATGCCCTTAGAGATCAAGGGCCTCGGCATTTAATATACGTTTCCTGCATGCCTGCCACCTTAGCTCGTGACCTCAAGGAACTATGCCACGGTGGATACAAAATCGTAAGCTGCCGCTCCTACGACATGTTCCCCCAGACGGCCCATGTCGAAACTCTAGTTTGTTTGGAACGCGCTTCATCAGAGTAGGCAATCATGTTATACTTACGAATTCTAGGACGACTGGCTCTTGTAGTCAGTTGTTTGGCTTTTCAACCATTGACGGCTATGACAAAAGTAATCGCCCACCGGGGAGCTTCTCGGGAAGCTCCCGAGAATAGCGTCCAAGCCTACAAAAAGGCTTTGGAGATCGGCATGGACTGCATGGAAACCGACGTACACCTCTCTTCAGAAGGGGTCCCCGTCTGTCGCCACGATCCACGCTTCGACGATCATAGCTCTTGGAAAGGACCTTCGCTACTTTCCGATATGACCCTCGACCAAATCAAAGAGCGCAGTCGCTATGACAGCGAAGTGCCCACTCTAGAGGAAATTTTGGCTCTAAAGCGTGGTGATGTTTCGCTTTTCGTGGAGCTTAAAAACGACTGTTCACACGCTAAGCAGCTTGTCGAGGCTGTCTGTGAACTGACCTCGTCCTACTGCCACACGGGAAAGGGAACTCTGTATATGGGGAGTTTCTCTCCGGAGATAGTGAGCTACCTCAAGGAGTATCATGAAGCCGATGCTATAGTAGGCTTAGTCGAGTTTGACAAGGATTTTGATGCGCAAATGGCGCTAAAACCTAATATTCTTGGTATCGACGATGCTATCGCAACAGATGCACGTATCGCAGACCTTCTGTCGCAAGGCTTCGATGTGTGGGTCTGGACGGTGGA